>CAMHDJ010000008.1 GCA_946183915.1 uncultured Bacteroidales bacterium
CGACCCCGACCTTGGCAAGGTCGTGCTCTACCAACTGAGCTATTTCCGCATCATGTCAATCGTACTCCGGGTGGGACTTGAACCCACACGCCCTTGCGGGCAAGGGATTTTAAGTCCCTCGTGTCTACCATTCCACCACCAGAGCTTCTCTCTCTGATTTAGGAGCCTTTGAGCGGAAAACGAGACTCGAACTCGCGACCCCGACCTTGGCAAGGTCGTGCTCTACCAACTGAGCTATTTCCGCTTGTGATTTGGCACGCTTTTCCTCTCAAAAGCGGGTGCAAAAGTACAAACAATTTTAAAACTGGCAAAATTATTTTTAACTTTTTCCAACAATTTTTTTAATTTCATTTAACTTCAGCAAAGCTTCGATCGGCGTAAGTGTATCAATATCAATATCTATCAGCATATTCTTTATCTCAAGCAGAGTGGGGTCATCCAACTGTATAAAACTTAACTGATAACCCTCCTGAGGGTCGTTTTTTTGTCCCTTCTTGTCCTCTTTTTTCCGTTTTTTGCCCTCTTCCGGAGTATGTTCATTTTTTGCTTCGAGCATCTGCAACATGGCGTCAGCACGGTTCACCACCTGAGGCGGCATACCCGCCAGACGTGCCACATGAATACCAAAACTATGCTCGCTTCCACCAGGAACCAACTTACGGAGGAAGATGACACGACCGTCAATCTCCTTGACACTGACGTGATAGTTGCGTATCCGCTCATACTGCTCTTCCATCTCAATCAGCTCGTGGTAGTGGGTGGCGAACATCACCTTGGGGCGGGCCTTCTTGTTATTGTGCAGGTATTCTGTGATAGCCCATGCAATGGAGATGCCGTCATAGGTCGAGGTTCCACGCCCAATTTCATCAAGAAGCACAAGGCTACGGTCGCTAACATTGTTCAAAATACTGGCGGTCTCGTTCATCTCCACCATGAAAGTGGACTCTCCACTACTTATATTATCGCTCGCGCCCACGCGCGTGAATATCTTATCTACTAAACCAATAGTGGCACGCTTGGCCGGACAATAGCATCCCATCTGGGCCATCAACACAATGAGCGCCGTCTGGCGAAGCAGAGCCGACTTACCGCTCATATTGGGACCTGTAATGATGATAATCTGCTGATGGTCCCGGTCTAGGACCACATCATTGCTCACATACTGTTCCCCAGGTGCCATCTGGGTCTCGATCACGGGATGGCGTCCTTCTAGAATTTGTATCTTATCGTCATCCGTCAGCTCCGGACGGCAATAATTGCCCCGCAAAGCCACCTCGGCGAAACACTGCAGGCAGTCCAACTGGGCAATAAGCTGTGCATCGAACTGAACCGGCTGCACGTATTCTGTCACTGCCGCCATCAGCTGATTGTAAAGTTGTATCTCCAGAGACAGTATCTTCTCTTCGGCACCGAGTATCTTGTCTTCATACTCCTTCAACTCGGGTGTGATGTATCGCTCCGCGTTGGTTAGGGTTTGTTTCCTGATCCACGCCTCTGGTACTTTCTCTTTATGGGTATTGTACACCTCGAAATAGTAGCCGAATATATTGTTATACCCCACTTTGAGTGACGGGATTCCAGTGGCCTCGCTCTCTCTTTGCTGCATTGCCACTAAATAATCCTTTCCAGAGCCAGCCATGGCCCGAAGTTCATCAAGTTCCTGACTGACGTGATCAGCAATCACCCCGCCTTTCTCAACCTTGGCAGGAGGTTCCTCTCTCACTTCCCGTCCGATACGTTCTGCTAACATTTGGCATGGGTTGATCTGCTCTGCCACACGGGACAACATCTCGTTGCCACTTCCTTCACACAGCCGCTTCACCTCCGCCACAGCCCCCAACGAACGCTTCAGTTGCAACATCTCCCGAGGATTTATTCGCCCAACGGCAGCCTTGGTAATCAGTCGTTCTAGATCTCCGATTGCCTTGATTTGCTGCGACAACTGCTGTCGCAAATCCAAATCTTGAACCAATGCATCCACAACCTTCAATCGTTCTTCTATCAGGTCTTTCTCCTTGAGAGGCATAAGCATCCACCGACGAAGCAAACGGGACCCCATCGGCGTCAAAGTCTCATCAATCACATCCAGCAAGGTCCTGGCATTCTCATTGGGTGATGATATCAACTCCAAGTTTCGTACAGTGAATCGATCCAGCCACACATATTTGTCTCGTTCCACACGACTCAACCGGGTGATATTGGCCGTCTGGTTGTGCTGAGTGTCTTGCAAATAGTATAGCACCGCCCCCGCTGCAATGATTCCCATATCAAGATCCTCCACACCGAAACCTTTTAACGAGTTTGTTCCGAACTGTTTGAGGAGCAATTCACGCGCAAAATCAGGAGCAAAAACCCAATCATCAAATGTATTACAATAGTATTTCTCAGCAAAATTCTCTTGGAACCAGCGCTGTTTTTTTCGCTGTAGAACAACCTCCGAAGGATGGAAGTTAGTCATCAACTTGTCTATATACGCCAAATCCCCTTGGGCAATATAGAACTCACCCGTCGAAACATCCAGGAAACTGATGCCATGTACCTTGTCAGTAAGATGCAATCCGCATAGGAAGTTGTTTTCCTTCACCTCAAGCACCATGTCATTGTAGGCGACACCCGGGGTTACAAGCTCTGTAATTCCACGCTTTACCAGGCCTTTAGCCGTCTTCGGATCCTCCAGTTGCTCGCATATTGCCACCCTCAATCCGGCTCGCACAAGCCTGGGAAGATACTGCTCCAACGCGTGATACGGCACTCCTGCCAGATCGGTATACTCACCTCCACCCGCCATCTTGCGGGTCAGCGTGAGCCCCAAAATACGCGACGCGGTTCTGGCATCTTCTCCAAATGTTTCATAGAAGTCCCCAACACGGAACAGAAGTATCGCATCCGGAAACTTCTTCTTCAGCTCAGCGTGCTGTCGCATCAAAGGCGAGCTGTCATCATTCTTTTTTGCCATCTCTCAGTTTTACTATGTTTTAACAATCTCCCTCAGCCCGTATCACGGCCTCTTCCCACTCACTCATTTTCAACTCTAATTGTTTCTTCAACGTCTGATATTCATCATAGAACGAAGCATCCTGCGGGGTTCCGTCAGCCAAGACGGCATCCTTTGCTGCGATCTGAGTCTCCAACGCTTCGATCTCTGCCTCCTTTTGTTTTACTACATTTTGCAGCTTTCGCCGCTCACGTTCGCGTTCTTTACTCTCTTCATAGGCTAATTTCCCCGCAAGTTTCTCTTGACTTGACGAACCGGCAGAGGCCGTCTGGCTGGCTTGTCTGGCCACATCCTCCTGTTGCTTCTCAAGGAAGTCCATGATATCGCCTTTGAACTCATGGACACCGCCCTCTCTGAACTCGTAGAGTTCGTCGGTCAAGCCGCTCAAAAAGTCACGGTCATGACTGACTACAATCAGCGTCCCGTCATACTGCAGCAGAGCGTTCTTCAGTATGTCTTTCGAGTTCATATCCAAGTGGTTGGTAGGCTCGTCGAGTATGAGAAGATTGCTCGGCGTGAGCAGCAACTTGGCCAATGCCAACCTTGCCTTTTCTCCGCCACTGAGCACCTTGACTTTCTTGTCGATATCATCCTTGTCGAAGAGGAAACTTCCCAGGATGTTGCGTATCTTCGGCCGGATATCGCCCTGGGCTATATCATCGATGGTTTCGTATACCGTTTTGTCCAGATTGAGCATAGCCGCCTGATTTTGGGCATAGTACCCCAGCACAACACCCTGTCCCAGCCGGAACGACCCCGTATAGTCGTTGATCTCGCCCACGATTATCTTGGCCATGGTCGACTTTCCCTCGCCATTGCGGCCCACGAAGGCCACCTTTCGGCCCGACGTGAGCAGCATATCCACCCCGTCAAACACCTGATGATCACCATAGGCCTTGCCGAGATGCTGCACCTCTACGACGATTTTGCCGCTGTGGGGAGCCGGAGGAAACTGGAAGTGAATGCTCTCCGTACTCACCTCATCCACAACAATCCTCTCCATCCGTTCCAACATCTTTACCCGGCTCTGCACTTGTTTGGCTTTGGTCGCCTTGTATCGGAAGCGCTCAATAAAGGCCTCTATCTGCGCCACTTGGCGCTGCTGATTGGTCAGCTGTGCCTGTTGACTCGCCCGTCGCTCCTGCATCTGCACCACATACTCCGAGTAGGGACACTTATAGTCATAGATGCGGCCGGCCGTGATCTCGATGGTGCGCTTGGTGATATTGTCCAGAAAAGTGCGGTCGTGGCTCACCAGCACCACGGCTCCGGTATACCCTTGCAGATAGTTTTCGAGCCACTGGATCGACACAATGTCAAGGTGATTGGTGGGCTCGTCAAGCAGCAGGAAGTCGGGATGACGAAGCAACAGCTTGGCCAGCTCGACACGCATCTGCCATCCTCCGCTGAACACCGCCACCGGCCGGTCGAAATCCTCGTGGCGGAAGCCCAGTCCCAGCAGCACCTTCTCGGCCGCTTCGCGCCGACGACCACCACCCAGCATAGCCAGATGTTCGGTCACCTCGCTGTGGCGATTGAGCAACCGCGTGTATTCCTCACTCTCATAGTCGGTTCGTTCGGCTATCTCCTGCGTCAGCCGTTCCTGTTCCTGCTCCAGTTCATCGAGCTGACTGAAGGCTGTCATCGCCTCCTCTATGACCGTTCCGACGGCGTCCGGGACCATCTCCTGCGGCAGATATCCCACCGTTTGGCCGTTAGCCACCACGATCGAACCACTCTCCGGCTCCTGCCATCCACAGAGTATCTTGAGCAATGTCGACTTGCCGGCACCATTCATGCCCACCAAACCGATGCGGTCGTGGTCACCCACGTTGAATGTGACGTTCGAGAAAAGGTCGGTTCCGGTAAACTGTACCGACAGATTGTTCACACTAATCATATATACACATACTATATTTCACACATATACCACTCCCCACAGCGCAATAAAGCGAACGGTTAAAGACCACTGAACAAGCCAGCGCCTTTAACCGTTCCAGCGTCTATTCGTTAACCGAGGGTTACTGCAGGTTGAAACTGACAGGCAGGTTGAACTGCACACGCACAGCCTTACCGCGTTGCTTACCGGGAGTCCACTTCGGCATGGACTTCACCACACGGATAGCCTCCTGGCCGCAACCACCACCGATGTCCTTCAGCACGCGGGGGTTGGCAATCGAACCGTCCTTCTCCACCACGAAGGTGACATACACACGGCCGGTGATGTTGTTGTCGCGAGCCAACTGCGGATACTTGATGTTGTCGCGCAGGTACTTGTACAGGGCCTCCATGCCGCCGGGGAACTCAGGATCGTTCTCCACAACGGTGAAGATCTGCACATCTTCTTCCTCTTCTTCCTCCTCGATCTTGACGGGAGTGATCTCGATGTTCTGCGTGTTCTCGTCGACCTCGGCGTTGATGGGGCCGAGCTCGTGGGTCAGCTCTTTGTCGTCCTCGACCACCTCAAACTCGGTGGTCACCTCGGGCTGTTCGGGGGGAGGAGGTGGCGGCAGTTCTTCCTGCTGCGTCTGGATGATGATCTCCTCCTGCTCCTCGCTGGCCTGACGCTCGATCTGCTCTTTCTCCTCTTTGTCGTAGGATTTCACATTGAACGCCACCAATGAAGCCACAAGAATCACCACCAGACCTATCTCCAGATAGAGTCCCCGACGTTTTTCGAGGTCGGCTTTCGGATTTTTCTTCAGTTCCATATTTTTGACTTTTAATTATTTATTCTACCTTTCGAGGCCTTTCGACCCCTTCTTTTCGCACCGCTAAATTACTAAAAAAATCTGAATTACCAACAACAAAATGTGAAAAACCTACTTTTTTAACATTTGATAACCTCCCGGACCCGGACCTCTGGCTGCAGGTAGATCAACCATCCGCTGACCCCCGGATAGCCTATCTCGACCATGGCGCGGCAGTAACGGATCACCTGTTCGTCATGTATGCTGCCCATGTCGGCGCCCGTCTTGAAGTCCACCACCCAGGTTTCGCCGTCGGCCAGCACCACACGGTCCGGACGTCCTTCGCCTTGGGCATCGATCAGGTCGCACTCCGTGATGGCGCGGTAGCCGGGCCGGAAGAAGCGTTCGGTGGCTTCCGACCGCACCACGGCGCGGGCCAGGTCGGCCAGACGCTGCCGCTCCTCGTCGGACAGCTTCTCTTCGGCGGCCAGCTTGCGCAAGGCATCGTCCACATCGTCGGCATGTTGCACGCGGGAGAGCAGGTCGTGGGCCAGGGTGCCGAAGCGCACACTGGCCTCCTGCAGCGGCGACAGCGCCCGCTCGGCCGGCGACACAACGTTTACCTTGCCCCTCGTCTCGGCAAACGACAGGCGCTGCAACGCCACAGGAACCGGCGGCACCTCGTCGTCGTCCTGTTTTTCCTCTTCGACACGCTGCATGTCGGGGTCGCCCATGTCGGGGTGTTGACTATCAAGGAAGTCCTTGATCATCAGCGCATAGCTCAGATCGTCCTTGCTCCCTTCCTTGGGGGTGGGACATACAATATAGAGCTGTTCGCGCGGACGAGTCATGGCCACGTAGAGGACATTCAGCTGGTCCACCTCGTCGAAGCGGCGCTCTTCGTCGCGCACGGTGTCGAAATTCGACGTACCCTTGGGGCTGAGCTCCACAAACGCGGCCGGAAGCTGCTCGCCCAGCTCCCCTTCCGGGTGCACCCACACCCTGTAGGAATGGCTCCCCGAGGGCACGAACGGGCAGATCACCACCCTGGCTTCGAGCCCCTTGGCCTTGTGGATCGTCATCAGACGCACGGCGTCGACCTCCTCGGGGTTGGCGGCCGAGAGCTGGCGATGGCGCCCTTCGCCGAGGTCGGCCGAGGCGTTGTCGTCGAACCATTCGAGGAATTCGGCCACCCCGCCGTGGCGCCTCCGCGCGAAGTCGGCCACACGTCCCAGCAGCGACCCCACATAGGCGATGTCGATGCCGTCGAGATGCAGCTCGCGCACCAGCTCCTCGCAGCAGTTATACAGGTCGAGCACAGCCAGATAGCCGGGGCGGAAGTCGAAGCCGCGCCCCTCGCTGCGGAGCAGCCGGGCCACGTCGACCGGCCCCTCGCCGAGGAAGTCCTCGCGATGGCTGCTGGCCGTGAGGCCCAGGTTGAACATGCGCTGCATGAGGTCGGCCGCCGCCACACGGTCGGTCGGGTCGTAGAGCAGCCGCAGGGCGGCCACCATAGCCATCACGGCATGGCTGCGCACCAGGAAGAACGACTCGCTGGAACTCACCTCGATACGCAGCTCGTCGGGGTGCGACTGCAGGTAGGTACCCACGGTGTCGAGGTCCTTCTTGCTGCGGCCCAGCACCATGATGTCGCGCAGCCGGTAGCCCTGGCGGGTCACCAGGCGCACGATGGTCTGGCGGATGCACTCGCCGACGGCATCGGGGTCGTCCGGATCGACGAAGCTGACGCCCACGTGTCCGCCGGCCTTGGCCCCGTCGGGCAGGAGCTGCCAAAGCTCGGGCCGCCCCTCGGCGTCGGGGGTGCCGACATAGATCTGCTGCGCCATGGCGTTGCTGGCGAAGGGTTCGCGCTGCAGGAGCCACTGGAAGAAGCGGTTGTTGAACTCCACCACCGTCCGGGCGGTGCGGCGGTTGTGGCGCAGCGGGTCGAAGCTGTAGTTGCCCTCGAGGGCCAGCGTGCGGCCGTGAAGCGCCATGCCGTCGACCCGCGGCAGGGCCTCGAACTGCCGCACGTCGCCCTGCCGGAAGCGGTAGATGGCCTGCTTGCCGTCGCCCACCACGAGCGACTCGTAGCGCTGGGCCACCCCGTTCTCCAGCAGCGGCACCAGGTTGTGCCACTGCAGCACCGAGGTGTCCTGAAACTCGTCGATCAGGAAGTGGTGGTAGCGGTTGCCGAGGCGCTCGTAGATGAACGGCGCCGGCTCGTCGCAGACAATCTTGTTGATCAGCCGATTGAACTCCGAGAGGTGCACCACGTCGTTGTCGCGGGCGTAGCGGTCGATCTGCGACTTCAGCTCGCCGAGCAGGGCCATGGCGTAGAGGTTGCGCAGGAGGACCTGCCGCGTGAGGTTGTCGCGCAGGGGCTGCCCCTCGTCGGGCGAGCGGCCGTCGGCCACGCCGAGCAGGCTGCGGGCCTCGTCGCAGCGGGCCTGGAGCGAGCCCTGCAGGGCCTCGAGGGCCGCACGCGACGGGGCGCTGCACTTGGCGCTGTGCAACTTGCCACCCTCGAAGGCATTGGCCACCGAGGCCGTCAAGGGGCGCACGTTGCCTGCCGCCAGCGAGCGGAAGAAGCCGTAGAAGCCGTTGCGGCCGCCGGCGCAGTCGCCCTCGTCGACCCCGGCCTGCCGCAGCAGGGTCATCACCGCCTCGCCGCAGGCACGGGCGCGCTGGTCGAAACGGCGGCACTCGCCCGTCAGGTGGCGGTGCAGCCCGATGAAGTCGGCCGGCGACATGTCCTTCAGGGCCTCCAGGTACTCGTCGGTGCCCTCGGCGAAGAGCTGCTGCGAGAGGTTCGTCAGGTCGCCCTCGATATTGTAGCTCTTCGAGTCCTCCATGCGGCTCTCGGCGTAGGCCTGCACCACGCGCGTGAGGTCCTCGTGGCCGGGGGTACCCACGAGCGACATCAGCTGGCTGACAGCCTGTTGCACCATCTCGTCCTGCTCGATCATCACCTCGAAGTTGACCGGGCGGTCCAGGTCGTGGGCGAAGGTGCGCACGATGCGGTGCATGAAGCTGTCGATGGTGCAGACCGCGAGGTCGCTGTAGCCGTGCAGGAGCGCCGAGTGGAGCACCTCGGCCGACCGGCGCAACTCGCTCTCGTCCATCGGGTTGTCGCGGTAGGCGGGCAGCCGGTTGATGGCCTCGAGCAGCGGCACACCCATCGGCGAGCGGCGCCGGTCGAGGCCGTGAGCGGCCAGTTTGACGAGATACTTCATCACGCGATCCTTCATCTCGCCGGCGGCCTTGTTGGTGAAGGTGATGGCCAGGATGCCGCGGAAGTGGCTCGCCAGGTAGTTCTCCAGGCGGCTCCAGTCGCGGCGCACCTCGACCGACGGCGCCGCCAGGGCCAGCTTCAGGTACTCGCGCACCAGCATGAAGGTCTTGCCGCTGCCCGCGGCCGCACGGCATATAACAAACGGATTCTGTGTACTCTGCTCGGTTGCCATAGACTTGATTTTGGCGGCAAATATACACATTTTTCCCCACTCGCGCAAACCGGACCGCCCTTTCCGCACGTATCTTGCTGGTGCAGAACGCCTTGCCCACCCCCTTCCACCCCACCCTGCAAGCATCCCCCAGGCATCCCCCAAGCATCCCCCAGGCATCATCTAGGCATGCAAGCAAGGATGATGCACAGAATGAGCATTTTAGCTACTTGTCAAAAAAGGCGTTTTTGGGGCGTATTGTGTGCGAAATTCATAAATAATGTTAAAAAATCCGGCTGCCCTGGCGGCGGCGATCGGCGGTGCCATGTGCCATAAATATAAAATAAAACAATAGTATATTGATTTTTTTCGTATCTTTGCTGTCTCAGACCTAGAAGAACAAACGATACAATATAATGGAAGACAACAAGTTATTCAGCGAATTCCCACCCGTTTCGACCGAGAAATGGGAAGAAGTGATCAACAAAGACCTCAAAGGGGCCGACTACGACAAGAAGCTGGTGTGGCACACCATCGAGGGCTTCAACGTGCGTCCCTACTATCGCGCCGAGAACCTGGAGGGGCTCGACTACCTCGAGTCCAACCCCGGCGAGCGTCCCTACACCCGCGGCCACCAGGGCGGCGGCAACGTGTGGGAGGTGCGTCAGGACATCCGCGTGAGCGACCTGGCCGAGGCCAACCGCATAGCGCTGGACGCCGTCGAGCGCGGCGCCACGTCGCTGGGCCTCTGCGCCAAGCAGGTGCACTCCGTCGACGACCTGGCCATACTGCTCAAAGGCATCTACATCAATGCCGTGAGCATCAATTTCCTCTGCTCCGAGGACTACCTGCAGCTGCTGAAACTCTACGTGGACTACGCCCGCCAGAACGGCTACGACCCCAAGGAGCTCTGCGGCTCGACCGATTTCGATCCCTTCCGCTATGCGCTGCAACACGGCCGCTTCCACCGCGGCGAAGAGGGCGACATGCAGATGGCCTGCCAGCTGGTGGCCTACGCCCACGAGGAGCTGCCCAAGTTCCGCGTGCTGACGGTCAACAGCAACGTGCTCCACAACGCCGGTGCCAACATCGTGCAGGAGCTCGGCTTCGGCCTGGCCGCCGCCAACGAGCTGGTGGCACGCCTGACCGACCTCGGCGGCAAGATGGAGCACATCGGCCGCTCGATCGTGCTCAACGTCGGCGTGGGCAGCACCTACTTCATGGAGATCGCCAAGATACGCGCCGCGCGCCTGCTCTGGAGCAAGATCGTCGAGCAGTACAAGCCCGAGTGCGACTGCCCCTACAAGCTGTTCATCAACGCCACCACCAGCACCTGGAACCAGTCGGTCTACGACCCCTACGTCAACATGCTGCGCTCCACCACCGAGGCCATGTCGAGCGCTGTGGCCGGTGCCGACTCGATATCGGTGCTGCCGTTCGACAACGCCTTCAAGAAGGCCGACGACTTCGGCTACCGCATTGCCCGCAACCAGCAGTTGCTGCTCAAAGAGGAGAGCTATCTGGACAAGATCGTCGATCCCGCAGCCGGCTGCTACTACATCGAGAACCTGACCAACGAGATCTGCAAGGGTGCCTGGGAGCACTTCCTCAAGGTCGAAGAGGCCGGCGGCTTCTGCCAGGCCCTCCGCGCCGGACTGGTGCAGGACGAGGTGATGGAGACCGCCCGCAAGCGCGACCTCGACATCGCCACCCGCAAGACCACCATCGTCGGCACCAACCAGTACCCCAACCTGCTGGAGAAGATGGGCGACAAAGTGGGCGCCGAAACCCAGAAGGGTTGCGGCTGCTGCTGTGGCGAACAGGGCGACGAGGTGAAGGTGCTCCGCCCCTACCGCGGCGCCGAAGCCTTCGAAGAGCTGCGCCTGCAGACCGAGCGCGCCGCCCACCGGCCCAAGGTCTTCCTGCTCACCTACGGCAACCTCACCATGCGCAAGGCCCGCTCGGGCTTCGCCACCAACTTCTTCGGCGTGGCGGGCTACGAGATCATCGACAACCTGGGCTTCGACACCCCCGAGGCCGGCGCCAAGGCCGCCCTCGAGGCACAGGCCGACGTCGTGGTGCTCTGCTCGAGCGACGACGAGTATGCCGAGCTCACCGAGCCCGTGTGCAAGCTGCTCAAGGGCAAGGTGAAGAGCCTCGTGCTGGCCGGATTCCCCAAGGAGATGGTCGACACCTACCGCGGCTACGGAATCGACGAGTTCATCCACGTCAAGACCAACGCCCTGGAATGCCTCACCAAGTTCAACAAAGAACTGCTGTAACCACTGCAAGTGTTCAGTGTTTAGTGTTCAGTGTTCAGTTTAGCATAGCGTAAAATAATAATGGGAGAAAGCGTATTAAGCGAAAAGAGCTTTGATTTTGCTTTATCAATCGTGAACACCTATAAGACATTACGCGAGAAGGGGGAATATGTATTGTCGAAACAGATGCTACGTTCGGGGACAAGTATAGGCGCAAACGTAGCTGAAGCGAATATGGCACAGACCCTTGCTGATTTCTCTTCCAAAATGTATATTGCCCTGAAAGAAGCAAACGAAACGTCATACTGGCTAAAACTACTGGGAAGGGCCGGCTATTTGAACCAAGCCGAAACCAACGAACTGACAGAAAAATGTCGTGAGTTATTGAGAATGCTAATAGCAACCACAAAGAAAACTGCACCGCGCAAGCAACAACTAAACACTGAACACTAAACACTGAACACTAAATTGAAAAGGATCGACAGTTACATCTTAGCCAAGTACATCAAGACCTTCTTGCTGGCCTTGGCTTTGATTATTGTCATCGTCATCACGTTCGACGTCAGCGAGAAGCTGGACAAGTTCATCTCGCACCACGCCACCTTCGGCCAGGTGGTGATGGACTACTACTTCAACTTCATCCCCGGCTTCGTCAACCTCTACTCGCCGCTCTTCATCTTCATCTCGGTGTTGTTCTTCACCTCCAAGATGGCAGGCAACACCGAGATCATCGCCATCCTCAGCTCCGGCATCAGCTACCGGCGCCTGCTGCGGCCCTACTTCTACGGCTCGGTGATCGTGGCTCTCACGGTGCTGCTGCTCGGCAACTTCGTCATCCCGCTCTCCAACCGGTCGCTGATCGAGTTTGAGGAGCAGTATGTCAAGTCGAAAGCCACCAACTACTACAGCAACCTCCACTTCCAGGCCGAGCCCGGGGTGCAGGTCTACGCCGAGAGCTACGACGTCAAGCGGCAGCGTGGCATGCGTTTCCGCCGCGAAGTGATGGATCCTGACGGACGCCTGCTGCGCCGCGAGACGGCCGACGTCATCGCCTACGACAGCGCCAGCCGGCAGTGGCGCTCCAACTCCTACAGCCTCCGCACCGTCGATCCCGACGGCACAGAGCACCTCAGCCAGAAAGCCGTGGCCGACATCGACTACGGCATCAGCCCCGAAGACTTCGACCTGCTCTCCAAACGCATCGAGACCATGACCACCCCGCAGCTCCTGCAACACATCGAGCGCGAGCGGATCCGTGGCACAGGCACCGTCAAGGAGGCCCAGATCGAACTCTACCAACGCCTGCTCAACCCCCTGGCCATCATCATCATGACCTTCATCGGCGTGGCCATCGCCTCGCGCAAGAGCCGCGGCGGTATCGGCATGCACCTCGCCATCGGCATCACGCTGGCCTTCGGGTTCATCGTCTTTATGAAAATCACCACCGTCTTTGCCACCGGAGGCAACCTCTCGCCCCTGATGGCCGTGCTGCTCCCGCAGCTGGTCTTCGGCATCGCCACGGTATACCTCATCCACATAGCACCCAAATGACCATAGCAGAAACAGAACAACAGATCATCGACGAGTTCGCCAACTTCGACGAATGGCTCGACCGCTACGCCTACCTCATCGACCTCGGCCGCGACTGTCCCCAGATCGACGAGGCCGACAAGACCGACAAGAACCTTATCCGCGGCTGCCAGAGCCGGGTGTGGCTCAGCTGCAAATACGCCGACGGCCGGCTCCACTTCCGGGCCGACAGCGACGCCGTCATCACCCGCGGCATCATCGCCCTCCTCATCCGCACCCTCGACAACCACACGCCGGAGGAGATCCTCAACGCCGAGCTCTCCTTCATCGACGCCATAGGCCTCCGCGAGCACCTCTCCCCCACCCGCTCCAACGGCCTCAACGCCATGATCAAACAGATCCGCACCTACGCCCTTGCCTACGACATCCTCAGTAGTGGCAAGGCCCGGTCCTAACCTTTCGCACCCATGGAACCCACGCAAGAGACCCTCAAAAGCGCCGTCGTCAACTGCCTGCGCAACATCTACGACCCCGAGATCCCGGTCAACATCTACGACCTCGGCCTCATCTACAAGGTCGACGTCGACGCCGACCACAACGTGCACATCCTCATGACCATGACCGCGCCCGACTGTCCCGAGGCCGAGTACATGTTCGAGGAGGTGAAGCAGATGGTAAGCTACATCAGCGGCGTCAAGCAAGTCGACGTCGAGCTCACCTTCGACCCGCCATGGACGATGGACATGATCCCCGACGACATCAAGGTGGAACTGGGATTCATGTAAACCCCGCGAGCCCCATGAGCCTCCTCAAGAAGCACTCCTCCGCCGACCTGGCAGGCCGGTCGCTCGACCGGCAGGCCTGGCGCCGTTTCCGCCGCAACCCCTTGTCGGTGGCCAGCCTCGTCGTCATCGGGCTCTTCGCCCTGGTGGCCCTCCTGGGCTACCTCATCACCCCCGACTCCACCCCCCACTGCAACCAGCAGTACCTCGAGCTCGCCACCCTCCCCCCCGGCAGCCGCGCCACCATGCTCTGCCTCCACGACGACCTCCCCGCCGCCACCGCCCCCCGCCCCTCCCTGCTGCGGCGCCTGGCCCAAGGCGAACCCCTCCCCTACAGCGTCACCCCTATAATAGAATATAGTATCGCGCGCGACACCCTCCACGCCACGCCCTACAACGGCGACCCCATCGCCGTGCCCCGCAGCCGCGTGGCCAAGGTCGAGCAGCGCACCTTCCTCCTCGGCACCGACGCCTACGGACGCGACGTGCTCAGCATGCTCATGATCGGCTCGCGCGTCAGCCTCTCGGTGGGCTTCATCGCCGTGGCCATCGCCCTCCTGCTCGGCATCACCCTCGGCGCCCTGGCGGCCTACCACGGCGGCTGGGTCGACAACCTCATTCTCTGGCTGATCAACGTCGTGTGGTCCATCCCCACCGTGCTCCTCGTCATCGCCATCACCTTTGCCCTCGGCAAGGGCTTCTGGCAGATCTTCGTCGCCGTGGGCCTGACGATGTGGGTCGACATAGCCCGCGTGGTGCGCGGCGAGGTGCTCAGCATCAAGCAGAAAGAATACGTCGAGGCCACCCGTGCCCTGGGCTACAGCACCTTCCGCACCATCTTCCGCCACATCCTGCCCAACTGCCTGGGCGCCGTGGTGGTGGTGGCGGCCTCCAACTTCGCCAGCGCCATCCTCCTCGAGGCGGGCCTCTCCTTCCTCGGCATCGGCGTGCAGCCCCCCGTGCCCTCGTGGGGCATGATGGTCAAGGAGAACACCGGCTACATCCTGCTCGACAGCGCCTACCTGGCCCTGCTGCCCGGCCTGGCCATCATGATCATCGTCCTCGCCTTCATGCTTCTGGCCGGCGGCCTGCGCGACGCCCTCGACACCCGCCGCTGACCCCGGCACAGCGGAAAGCCCCGTCGGGGCGGCGGAATGTAGCCGTGGGCACAAGCCCACGGTACCGAAACATAAACAAGCGAAGCCCTGTAGGGGCGACGGATGGAAGATGTTGGGTTCCGTCGCCCCTACGGGGCTTCTTCCGTGGCGGGAAATTGCCTACCGTGGGCTGATGCCCACGGCTAAATTCCGTCGTCCCCTGATGGGGACTCGCGGCGCCACTACTCTGTACCGGCATCCTGCCGACGCTCCAGCCTGCGTAGCTTCGTTAAATTCGAGTAATTCGCCGTTACTTTAAATTTAAGTAAATTTAGGTTAAAAAATTAGATCGTGCACGTGAAGGGAGCCTCCAGTGGAGGCTTCCGATAGCGAAGCGGAGAACGACCCACTCCGCGGGGTCGTCGGTGCAAAGCACCGATGCTGCGATCCGAAAACGCAGCCCCAAATAGTCGATTTAAGTTAATTTAAGTCAAAAAAATAGATCGTGCACGTGAAGGGAGCCTCCAGTGGAGGCTTCCGATAGCGAAGCGGAGAACGACCCACTCCGCGGGGTCGTCGGTGCAAAGCACCGATGCTGCGATCCGAAAACGCAGCCCCAAATAGTCGATTTAAGTTAATTTAAGTCAAAAAAATAGATCGTGCACGATCTATTTTGCACCTTTAAAACATTCTAAACGAGCCATCTAGCCTTCCGGAACCGTGTCAACCATGCTGGAAAACTCGCAAAACGCTTACAGGGCAAGGGTTTTGCCCTGGTTTTAAGAGAGTCATCAGGGAGTCATCAGGGAGTCATCAGGGCGAAGGGAGGGTAAAAGCCCCATTTTGAGGGCACAACGAAGGCCGCCGAAAGGCTTTCCGCTGGCCGCTGGCTGCGCGGCCGAAACACGCGCCGCTGGCAGGCACAGCGAGGGAGACGGGCGGCAGCGATCTTTTAAATTTTATTAAAAAAGCAACATTTTTTCTTCCATATCAGAAAAAAGTCGTACTTTTGCACCCAGTTTTGAAACAGAAATATTAACCCAAAAACAATAAAACAAAATGAAGAACATTTTCAAATTCCTGAGCATTGCGCTCGTGGCCGGCGCCATGATGGTTGCCTGCAATCCCGATGACGAGAACGGTACTACCGACACCACCGGCAACACCCCCGTCAACCCCCAACCCCAGCCCCAGGAGCGTGGCGTCTATGTTACTTTCGGTAGCGAGACTTGGACCGCTGGTGATGTGACCGCCATCTATGGCACTGTCCAGGCCGGCTGGAGCGCTTTCCAGGTGACCGCTTACAAAGAGACCGGCGCTCTGCCCGCCTTTATGCTGCTGAGCAAGCTCGAGCAGGGCAGCCAGACCGCCAACGCCATCATTGAGACCGTCTCGGATACTACTTTTGGAGAATACACCGCTGTTACCGGTTACGACAACGAATACGTAAACCTCCAATACTATGACAGCCAGGAAGCCCTGCAATACACCCAGGGTCAGCGTGGTGACTACGGCATGCTGAATGCCACCGTCAACGTGACTGCCTACGACGCTACCGCCATGACCCTCACCGCCAATGTGACCGCCCAGATGTGGAACTGGTTCAGCTGGTATACCGGTGAAGTCCTGAACGTCGAAGATGCCGCCACCAAGAACCTCGCCATCAACATCGTTGGTGTTGAACTGGCTGCCGCTGGCAAATAAGACAAGCTAAATCAGAAAACATCCATTTATCATGAAGAAAATCACGAGATACGCATTTATCGGACTGATTGGCATGAGCCTGATGGTTGCCTGCAAGGGCAACAACCAAGAGGCCACCGAGGACACCATGGTGGAAGACACCATGCTGGAGGTCATCGACACCATGCCCGTCATTGACGAAGTGGTTGAGGACACCGTCCCCGCCGAGCCCGTCAAAACCGTGGCCAAAAAGACCACCAAAAAGGCTGCCGAAAAAACCACCGTCAAGCTGAATGATAAAACTCTGAACACTAATACGAATGTAAACACCGGCAAGAGCGCAGACGCTGGCATGAAACAAGCCGCCACCAAAGGCAGTGCTGAGAAGATTAATGCCAACACCTTGCAGACCAACAACAATATCTCTACCGGCAAAAAGGCCAACTAAGCCTTATACGTATTAATGAAAAAGGAAGCCGAACCTAAGAGTTCGGCTTTCTTTTATCAATCGCGGACACCTATGAAACAACACACCTTACCAATCATCATTCTGCTGTTGCTGCTTGCCAGCTCGTGCCAACCATCCGATGAGTCGCAGATAAGACATAACGCACAAAAGTATCTCGACGCCATGGGGGACTACGATATCGATCGTGCCGAACCATATGCTACAGAAAACACGGTCAACACTACCCTTGTGTTCAGTCGGAATCTGCTGAAAACCATTGACAGCAGCGTCATGCTACAGAATATGCCTGCCAAAACAGACATCCTTTCTATAGAAATACAGAACGACAGCATGGCTCTTGTAAAGTACCATAAAACAACACCCATCAACAACTTTGATGGATTGCTTGAGATGAGAAAAGAGCATAAGAAATGGCTGGCCAGCGTAACGCTACGGCAAGCGCCTCCAGACACTACAGCTGTGCAATAACCAAAAAATGTTATGTGCCGATTTAAAGTCTCTCTTTAAATCGGCACATTCTTATATTACAGCAAAGGGGAGCGGTCATTTACCAAGTTCAAACTTAGGAATAGACCGTCGTATGAGATTGGCGTCAGGGAGTTCGTTACCAATGGGCTGTACTATTTGTTGGACAGCTGGCAGCGAGTCATGCAACGCCTCGAGCCGCGCCACCACGCTGTCGTGGATGCGCTGGTAGGCGTCCAGATGTTGCGAGTAGTAGTCGAGGCTCCGCTCCGCCTCCTCGCGGGTCAGGCCTTGGACGTCGAGCAGGCTGTCGTAGCGCTGCGCCACACCCTCGGGCAGCACGTCGTAGCGGTAGCGCGTCTCGACGGCGTAGTAGCCCTCCAGCTGGTAGGCCTCGGTCAGGAAGTCCACCATGCGCTCCTCGCTGGCGACGCCTTCGGGCAGCCCCTCCTGGCGGCAGCCGGCAAGCAGCAGCAGGGTGATCAGTGGAAGATATCGTTTCATGTCGGTCGTAAGACTAAAAAAAAACAGGCCCGCCGCTCGCGACGGACCTGTCGTTTGGTTCCGTAGTGGATTAGTTCTTGCTGAGCTTTTTGGCGAGCTCGTTGGCACCGGCCTTGACACCCTCGTTGACAGCCTCAGTGGCTTTCTCGGTGGCTTTGGCCTTGATGCACTCGTTGATCTCGCTGCGCACGGCGGCGGCAAAGGCGTCGTTGCCCTGGTACTGGGCATAGCTGGCGGCGAGGACGCTCTTCATGCAGCTCTCGATGCTGCTGGCATCACCCTTGGTGCAGTTGCAGATGGCCTGGCCAGCCTCTTTGGCAGCGGCGAGCATGGCGGCATCGGCGTCGTTCTCGACGGCGGCCTCAACGGCGGCAGCGTCGGTGGCGACCTCTTCGACGGTGGCCTCGACGGTGCTGTCAGCGGCCTGTTCAGCGTTCTTGTTGCCACAGGCAACGAACATAGCGGCGGCGAAAACGGCGCAGCTAACAAAAGTCAGAACTTTCTTCATCTCTTTGATTTTTAAAGTTATACAATTATTATTCCTTTTCTTTCCGAGAGGCAAAATTACAACTATTCGCCTATATACTAAAGAAATATATTCTTAAATATTATTAAAACTCTTGTCAGGACTGGCCGAAAAGAAAAAGCGTCTTGCGCCGAAGGGCGCAAGACGCTGGCGGAAAGCGGGTGGGAGTAACAGGGATCGAACCAGTGACCTCCTGCTTGTAAGGCAGGCGCTCTGAACCAGCTGAGCTATACTCCCGAACGTTCTCTCGTTCTTGGTTTTGAAGGTGCAAAGGTACACACTTTTCGCGATATGGCCAAATTTATTTTACAAAGGACTGCATCTCAACCAATTTCCGGTAGATACCATCCTTGAGCATCAGCTCGTCGTGGGTGCCTTGGTCGACGATGTGGCCCTGGTCGAGCACCACAATCAGGTCGGCGTGGCGCACCGTGGCCAGCCGGTGGGCGATCACGATGGCCGTGCGACCCTGCATCAGGGCGTCCAGCCCCAGCTGCACCTGGCGCTCAGCCTCCGAGTCGAGGGCCGAAGTGGCCTCGTCGAGGATCAGGATGGGGGTGTTGCGCAGCAGGGCCCGGGCGATGCTGAGGCGCTGGCGCTGGCCGCCGCTGAGGTTCAATCCCCGGTCGCCCACGGGCGTGTCGTAGCCCTGAGGCAGGCTGCTGATGAACTCGTGGGCGTTGGCCGCCCGCGCAGCCGCCTCGATATCGGCAGGGGTGTAGCTGTCGTTGCCGAAGGCTATATTGTTGGCCACCGTGTCGTTGAAGAGGATACAGTTCTGGCTCACCAGGCCGAATAGGGCCCGGAGCGAGTTGATGTTGAGCTCTCGGATGGGCTTGCCGTCGACGGTGATGGTGCCTTCAGTGCAGTCATAGAAGCGGGGCAGCAGGTCGACCAGCGTGCTTTTGCCGGCCCCCGAGGGTCCAACGATGGCCACTGTGCGGCCGCGGGGGATGGTGAGGTCGACGTGATGCAGTACCTCTGTGCCGTCTTCGTAGCGGAAACTGACATCGTGCAACTCGATGGCGTCGCGGAAGCCCTCGACCTTGCGGGCGTCAGGGACTTCGAGGATCACCTCGTCGGCGTCGATCACCTCCAGCAGTCGGGCCGCCGATGCCGTCCCCTTCTGGAGGCTGTTGTAGGCCTTCACCACCGCCTGTATCGGGGGGATGAGGCGTGCAAAGACGATGACGAAGAAGATGAACACCGAGGGTTGTATGCTGCCCCCGATGACTTGCCAGCCGCCGATGATGAGGATGACCACCAAAGCCAGCGTGCCCAGGATCTCGGAGAGGGGGCTGGAGAGCTCGCGTCGCAGGGCCACCCTGACCATGGAGCGGGAGTAGTCGTCGTTGAGTTGCCGGAAACCGGCCTCGCGATCCCCTTCTCGTCCGAAGGCCTTGACGCTACGTAGTGCCGTCAGCGACTCCTCGAGCCAAGCAAAGAGGGTGCCCAAGCGGTTCTGTCCCTGCTGGGAATTGCGCTTCAAGCTCTTGCCGATGCGGGCGATGAGCCACACCCCTATGGGCAATACCACCAGGAAGAGGACAAAGAGACGCCACGAGACGAAGAGCAGTGTGGCGCTGAAGACCACGATGTTGATCGGGTCTTTGACCAACGACTGGAGGGTGCTCACCACACTCCACTCGATGTCAAAGAGGTCGTTGGCCATACGACTGATGAGATCGCCCCGGCGCTGATGGTTGAAGTAGCTGATCGGCAAGATGGTGACGCGGCGGTAGATGTCGTTACGCAGACGTTCGATGAGACCGTTTCGGATGCTGCTGAGGAAGGCCATGGCAAGGTATCGGAAGAGGTTGCTCAGCAGCGAGCAGGCCAGATAGCCCCCCGCAACGACCAGCAGGCAGCGCCAAAGGCCGACACTGTCCTGCCAACGGTGGAGGTGCCAGAAGGCCCAGTCGGTGATAGCCTGCTGGCTGAAGGCAAGCGCAGGCTCGGCATCCGGCACTGTACCGGTGCCGAAGAGCAGTTCCACAAAGGGCACGATCATCACATACGAGCCCAGATTGAAAAGGATGTGCAGCAGATTGAAGAAGACATTGAAGCCGATCTGCCACGGGAAGTGCTTGAGATAGCGGAATACGCGCAGGATAGGTTTCATAGGCGACGTATTTGCATTTGAGCTACGGCGGTACCACCACGCACCTCGAAACGTTCGGCCCTGAGCCCTTTCTGGCGCAGACGGTCGCAGGCCGTCTGGGCATCCTCGCGGCGCGGCGCCTCGAGGGCCACATGGACACGCGGATGCTCCACCAGCCATTCGGCCAGGGCATCAACGACCATCGGATCGGACAGGTTCATGACCGACACCGAATCGGAGAGGGTCACGCTGCGGCGATCGAGTTCGCGGGCCTTACCGCAGCGGATAACCGGCAGGGTACCCTCGGCATCGAAGACCGCCGCCTGGGCATACTGTTCGGAGAGCACCAGCAGGGTGTCGCGCACCCCTTGCGGCGATGCCACCTTGACGGTGCAGAGGCGCATCGGTTCAGGACGGGCCGCGGGGTAGAGGTCAAAGAGGAGCACATCGCTACTGCGTGCCCCTTCACGCTTGGCGGCGAAGTAGGCCTGGCTCCCGTCGGCGGTGACGCCGAACGAGATGGCATCGTCCTCGCCGTTGATAGGGAGGCCGAGGTTGGTGGGGCGGTTGCCGTAGGGGTCGGCCAGGTTGGCAAAGTAGACATCGTAGCCGCCGAAGCCCTGCCAGCCATCACTGAGGAAGTAGAGCGTGCGGCCGTCGGCAGCCAGGAAGGGGGCCTTCTCGTTACCAGCGGTGTTGACACCCGAACCGAGGTTCTCGGCGCGGCTCCAGTCGCCGTTCTTCAGCCGGTGGCAGCGCCAGAGGTCGATTCCCCCCTGCCCTCCCTTGCGGTTGGAGGCAAAGATGAGCGTGCGGCCGTCGGGACTGACTGTCGGCTGCGACTCCCAGGTACGATCGCCGTTGACTTGCGGACCGAGGGCTTCGGGCTGCTGCCACACGCCGTCGACGCGGCGCACACAGTAGACGTCGCTGTTGGCGTAGCCCGCCACGGTGCGGATGATCGAGAAGTAGAGCTCTCGGCCGTCGGCCGTGAGGGAGACCCCACCCTCGGGATCGCCGCTGTTGAAGGGTGCCGGCAACTCGGCACCGCGGCTGAACACACTGTCGTTCACCCGCTTGCTGCTGTAGAGACGCCACACCTTGTGCTCCAGTTCGCGGGCATAGAAGGTATGCTCGGTCGAGGCCGGCATCTCGCGCAGGTAGTAGAACGTCTGCCCATCGACGGTGAGGTAGGGCAACATCTCGTTGTGCGACGAGCTGACGCCCGCCACCCGCTGCGGGTCGAAGGGAACCTGATGAAGCATGGCTTCGGCCAGGAACTGCGACCAGTAGAGGTAGTTCGAAGCCTCCTCGTAGACGGCGTTCCAGGCGGCATTGTCGGCACCGTTGGTACGCTGGAAGTAGGCATTCAGCTCAGCGACAGCCTCTTCGTAGCGCTCGTCGGTGTAGTGCACGAGGGCCATGTAGTAGTGAGCCAAGGCGTCGGGGTAGTCTGGACTGAGGTCGATGCAACGGCCAAAGTAGCGGCGGATGGCGGCGGTGTTGAAACCGTCCCTGACCGCCGTCAGGCCGAGGTGGAACTGCACATCGGCCGAATTGGGGTTACGCGAGGCCAAACGGCGCAGCTGCTTGGCGGCCTCGCGGTAGTGGCGCTTGTCCAGCTGGTCGAGGGCTTCTGCATAGGCCTTGCGGTCGGAGGCCTTCACGTCCTGGGCCAGAAGGGAAGCGGGGACGGATAGCGAGAGGACAAGCACGAGGCCGACGCGCACAAGCCACGCCGACACGCCCGTTCCACTCGCGCCCGTTGCCGTCCTCATGGTCAGAGCTTTCGTGGATCGATCTCGAAGTGGGCCGCCTCGCCGTTGCACGGCGACGAGCAGCGAATGGCGCACTCGTCGCACGAGGGGGTGAGTTCGCCGTGGAGGCGCTTCTTCACCATGTCGCCCACGGTGTCGCGCAGACGATCGATGGCGATACGACTGATCACCTCGTCGCAGAAAGCATAGCTGAGCATCGTCACGGCCGTGCGCTCACTGATGCCGCGTGTCTGGAGGTAGAAGAGCGCCTGCTCGTCGAGCTGACCGATGGTGGAGCCGTGCGAGCACTTGACGTCGTCGTTGTAGATCTCCAGGAAGGGACGCGTGTCGACGTGGGCCTTGTCGGTGAGGAGTATGTTGCGGTTGGTCATGTAGGCCTCGGTCTTCACAGCGCCGTCCTGCACCAGCACGTGGCCGTTGAAGCGGGCGCGGGCCGCATCGTCCATGATGCCCTTGTAGAGCTCGGAGCTCTGGCAGTGAGGCTTGGCATGTTCGACGAAGATGTAGTTGTCGCACTCCTGCTCGCGGTCGATGAGGTAGAGACCGTTGGCCTCGAGCGAGGCACCTTCGCCCTGCATACGCACGGCGACATTGTTGCGCACGTGGCCGCCGCCGAGGGTGACGACGCAGGTATCGAGGTGGGCGTCGCGCTGCATGGCGACGTCGAGCTGGGTCAGGTGCCGGGCGAGGGTGTGGATACCCTGCAGGCGATAGAGGCGGAGCCGGGCCCCCTCGCCGAGCGAGAGGTGCAGATGCTCCACATCAGGCAGGGTGCGATAGCCCTCGCCGTCGCGCAGCATGAACATGGGGGCGTCCTGCGGGTCGCAGAGCACGAGGCAGCACTCCTCGCCCTTGCCGAGGGCGAGCTCCTGCACCGGAGCCTCGCAGCGCCACTCGTCGCCCCAGATCTTGGGCAGTTGGTCTTTCCTGATCATAACTTACCGCCTTCCAGTTCTTCTTTGATCCACTCGTAGCCACGCTCCTCGAGCTCGAGGGCGAGCTCCTTGGGGCCGGTCTTGACAATGCGGCCCTCGTAGAGGACATGCACGAAGTCGGGCACGATGAAGTCGAGCAGGCGCTGGTAGTGGGTGATGACGACGGTGGCGTTCTCGGCCGAGCGCAGCTGGTTGACGCCGCCGGCGACGATGCGCAGGGCGTCGATGTCGAGGCCCGAGTCGGTCTCGTCGAGGATGCTCAGCGTGGGGTTGAGCATAGCCATCTGGAAGATCTCGTTCTTCTTCTTCTCACCGCCGCTGAAACCTTCGTTGACCGAGCGGTTGGCCAGATTGGTGGTCATCTCGACCACCTTCTTCTTCTCCTCCATCAGGCGCAGGAACTGGGCGCCGTTGAGGGGGTCGAGGCCGTGGTACTTGCGCTGCTCGTTGACGGCGGTGCGCATGAAGTTGGTGATGCTCACACCGGGGATCTCGACCGGATACTGGAAGCCGAGGAAGATGCCCTCGCAGGCGCGCTGGTCGACCGGCATGTCGAGGATGTTCTTGCCGTTGTAGATCACCTCGCCGGCCGTGACGGTATACTTCGGGTTGCCGGCCACCACGCCGGCCAGGGTGCTCTTGCCGTTGCCGTTGGGGCCCATGATGGCGTGCACCTCGCCCCGGTTCACCTCCAGGTTGATACCCTTCAGGATCTCACGTTCGCCGATCGAAGCGTGCAAATTGCGGATCGAAAGTAATGACATATTTTGCAATAGTTATTTGAATCTTAATATAATACAATCATACCTAAGGCCTAAGCCAATAGGCAAAGATACGCAAAAAAAGCGAACCCGCCAAGCGAAGATTCAAAAAAAAACGCCCAGCGGCGTCACCCCCGCGTTGCAATGTCCCCCCACCCTTACCCCTCCCCAGGGTGGGGATGGCTGACGCAGAATAGAAGAGGGCGTAGTCGGAAAGCCCCGGAGGGGCAAAGGAAAGTAGCCGTGGGCGCCAGCCCACGGTATCGGCAAGTTAACAATTCGAAGCCCTGTAGGGGCGACGGATGGGTGGGCGTCCGATAGCGAAGCGGAGAACGACCCACCCCGCACAAGGATTTTAACGGCGAATTACTCGAATTACTCGAAGCTACGCAGGCTGCCATATTATCAGTTTGTTGTGCGAATTACTCGAATGCTTGCGCAGGCCATTCGAGTAATTAGCTTAAAATTGACCTGCGTAGCTTCGTTAAATTCGAGTCATTCGCCGTTATAATTAATTTAAGTAAAATTAGGTTAAAAAATTAGATCGTGCACGATCTAATTTGCACATTTAAACCGTTCTAAACGAGACGTCTAAGTGTCCGGAAGTGTGCAAACCATGCTGGAAAACTCGCAAAACGCTGACAGGGCAAGGGTTTTGCCCTGGTTTTAAGAGAGTCATCAGGGAGTCATCACGGAGCCATCACGGAGCCACCTAGGAACCATGGGCATTTCGGAGGGGTGGATCGAGGGGCGGCGAGGAGGAGGAAACGGGGGACGTCGGGGGAGGTTTGTGAAGTTTTTTTTGGTATGTCGGGAAATATGTGTATCTTTGCACTTGCAATGAAAACGCCAATAGTCACACTGACAACCGATTGGGGCGACCGGGGCTTCTTTGCCGGCATGGTGAAGGGGGCCTTGATGCGTCACGTGGAGGGGGTTCAGGTGGTGGACATCAGCCACCGCTTGGAGCCGTACAACACGGTGACAGCCAGCTTCGTGGTGCGCCACGGGTGCCTGGGTTTCCCGGAGGGGACGGTGCACCTGATCGACGTGGCGTCGCAGCAGCCCTTCGTGGCGCTGCGGGCGCGGGGTCAGTACTACATCTGTGCCGACAACGGGTTGCCGGCGCTGGTGTTCGGCGACGAGGTGGAGGAGTGCGTCAGCCTGCCGACGCAGGCGGGCGGCATCTACAACTTTGCGGCCTACAACCTCTTTGTGCCGGCGGCGGTGCGCCTGCTGGGCGGCGCGGCGCTGCACGAGCTGGGGCCCGTCCACGGGCCGCTGATGCAGCGTCCGCGCACGGGATTCATGCAGCAGGGCGAGTACTACCGCATCTATGTCCACTACATCGACGACTACGGCAACGCCTACCTGGGCATGAGCTACCGCGAGTTCGAGGAGCTGCGCCAGGGGCGCGCTTTCGTGATGCAGGTGAAGGAGATGACCGTGGGCGAGATCGGAGCGTCGTATGTGCGGAGCACGGGGGCGGCCGACATGAGCCTACGGCTGACGGTGTCGGCCACCGGCCAGCTGGAGCTGGCGCTGCCCAACCGGTCGCTGGCGCAGCTGGCGGGCCTGCGGGTGAACGAGTCGGTGCTGCTGCGGTTCAAGTAGCGGTACCTGCGCGCCGCGCCGCGCCAACCGAGCGAAACAAAAAACGGGAGCCGAAGCTCCCGTTGTCTATAACCTATAACCCCTAAACTGTCGGCTTAAGCCTTCGGGGTCTTCCAGTTGAAGTAGACCTGCACGCCGGCCATCTGGTAGATCTGCCAGTGACCCCACTTGCCCATGCCGCTGAAGTCGGTGTCCCACTTGAGGTTGAAGGCGAAGTTGGCGGCGATGTGCTCGGAGAGGCGGTAGTCGAGCTTCACCTCGAAGTCGAGGTCGGTCTCGAAGGCGCGGCGGCCCAGCCAGTTGCGGCCGGCCAGATCGTCCCAGGTCTCGTCGGTGGCGAGGGTGTACTTCGACGAGGCGGCCATCTCGGTGGCGTCGCCCCAGGCCATGTTGTCGGGCTTCTTGTAGTCGTAGAAGAGCTCGGCGCGGGCGTAGAGGTCGAGGCGCGGAAGGAGGTCCTTCTTGAGGTACTGCGCCTTGACGTAGCTACCGAGGGCGAAGTAGACGTGGGTGTAGGTGGCGGGGTCGGTGTAGTCGAAGTTGTCCTTCTGGATGACGCCGTAGAAGAGGCTGTCGTGGATCATCTGGTCGTTGCAGACGAAGGTGGTCTTGCCGGTGAGGAACGAGAAGGAGACCGACCAGTTGGGCTGCTTGTACTCGAAGGAGAGAGCCGTGGTGAGGTAGGCCGGAGCGAAGAAGGAAGAGACCTTGCGCTTGGTGGCTTCGGCGGCGGCACCGATGCCGTCATACTCGTAGCCCGAGCCGAACTGGGTCTTGAGGTTGGCCGTGAAGCTGGCGCCGATGCCCTTGTAGGCGTTCCAGGAGATGGCGCTCGTGAGGTCGATCTTGTCGTTGCTCTTGCGGCGCGTCTCGAAGAGACCGCCGACGGTGTCGTTGTCGAGGTCCTGCCAGGCGTAGCCGTAGGCCAGGTCGACCACGTTGTCCCACACGAAGCGGGGGTGCGTGTACTTGTAGTTGCCGAAGAAGGTGGCGGTACCATCGATCTGCGAGTTACCGGTCTTGGACCAGTTGTTGAACATAAACTCGCTGATCTTCAGCGCGGGCGTGCTGCTGGTTTCCCACTTGCCGGCAGGGGCGGCGGGCTCGTCCTGAGCCATGGCGGCAGCCGACATGACGAGGGCTGCGCAGAGAATAAAGATTCGTTTCATGATGGAAAATAAGTGTTACTGATGTTGAATATTGATTTTTACTACTGTTCAAAGGGAACGTCGGAGTCGACGAGGTGGGCTATTTCGGACGGCGTATAGCCGCGCGAAGCGAGGAAGGCGGCCAAACGGCGGCGGCTATCGGGCGTAAATTCGCCTCCGAGCTGGCGCAGCTTCTTGGCGGCTTCGTCGTTCATAATGCTGAAATAGGTCTCGTCGTCGACCTGAGCCATGCCGGCTTCGATGGCCTCTTTGGGCAGGTGCTTGGCGCGGAGCTGGTAGAGCACCTTTTGGCGTCCCCAGCGCTGCCCGATGAGTTTTCCGCGGCAGTAGGCGATGGCATAACGAGTGTCATTGATGTAGTCGTCGGCACGCAGACGGAGAATAATGGCATCGAGGTCGGCAGCCGGGGCTCCCCAGGAGATAAGCTTCTGGCGCACACCCGTTTCGCACTGCTCCGAATGGGCGCAGTAGCGACGGGCGCGGTCGAGGAAAGCCCGTGCGGATTCGGAGAGGGAGACGTTGGTTTTCGATGCCATGCCACGCTACATTTGAAAGTGCAAAAGTACAAACTTTTTCGGACATGGAAAAATAAAATCGCAAAGAGAGTGGAGAGTAGAAGATTTTTTTTGCCATGTCAGGATTTTTTTGTATTTTTGCATTTGGACAATATATATACATAGCTTATGGCTAAAGGAAGAATACTGTTTGTCAGTCAGGAAATTATGCCGTTTTCGGACGAGAGTGAGCTTTCGTCGCTGTGCCGTTATCTGCCAGCCAAAACGCAAGAAATGGGTCGCGAGATCAGGGTATTCATGCCCAAATTCGGCGCCGTCAGCGAACGGAAGCACCAGCTGCACGAGGTGATCCGGCTGAGCGGGATGAACCTGATCGTGAACAACTGCGACCATCAGTTGATCATCAAGGTGGGTTCGATACCGACAGCGCGCATGCAGGTCTACTTCATCGACAACGAGGAGTACTTCATGGGGCGCCCGAACGCGGTGCAAGAGGACGGGACGCTGAGCAACGACAGCGACGAACAGTTGCTCTTCTTCGGCCGTGGCACGCTCGAGGCCGTGCGCAAACTGGCCTGGCAACCACACCTGATCAACTTCTGCGGATGGTTTACCTCAATGGTGCCGTTCTACATGCGCCGCATCAACAAGGAAAACGCCTTCTTCAGTGGCACCAAGCTGGTCATCACCCTGATGGACGACAGCTTCAAAGGCACGATCGGCGGCGACCTGGAACGCAAGATGAAGGCCGACAACGCCACGGCCAAGGACCTGCGGCTCTATGGCGATACAACCTACATGGGGCTGATGAAATCGGCCATCACCTATTCGCAAGGCGTCATCGTAGGGTCGCCCAACGCCAACCCTGAGCTGGTGGCCTTCGCCAAGGAGAACAAGCGCAATGTGCTCGACTACATCGAAGACCGCGACGAATTCTACAACCGCATCAACAAATTCTACGACTCTATCATTGGAAAGATTGAGAACTGACATGAAGAAAAGACCCCTGCCCCTGCTGCCGACGCTGTCGGCGCTGCTTCTGCTCTGCCTTTTGCCCGTGGGATGTACCGACGAAGAGTCGGCCCTCGGCATCAATCTGGTGGACGACAACACCCTCTATAATGGTCAAACGGCCACCCTGACAGCCGACCGCGCCTTGAGTGTGCGCGACGACTCGCTGGTCACGTCGAACTACGAATACGGCATCATCGGTAACTACAGTGACCCTATCTTTGGTCACGTCTCGTCGACGCTCTACACCCAGATCGCCCTGGCCGAAAACACAAGCAGCATCAACTTGACGAACAACACCATCGACTCGGTGGTTCTCACCCTCGTCAAGAGCAGCCTCTACCCCGACACGACGGCCACCTACCGCTTCCACTTCGAGGTAATGCAGTTGGCCGAACCCCTGCTGAGCGACACCAACTACTACAGCACCGACTCCATCGCTGTAGCTCCCGGCACGAAATACTTTGACAGCGTCATCACCGTAGGCCCGACCGACACGGTGTTGCGGCTGAAACTGGACAACTCGATCCAGTCGATCCTGAGCCAAGCCGGCTCGGCCGAAGAGTTCATCAATGCCACCAAAGGCCTGCGCATCCGCATAACCGATGCCGGCGACGAAGGTTTGCTCGGCATCAACTTCCAGGCCAACAAGACCTGCCTGACAGTCTACCACCACTACGACACGCTGCAGGCTGTCTACACCTTCCTGATGGGCACCAGCACGGCCCACTTCACCCACATAGAACATGACTTCACGGGGTGCGTCACCGGCGGGGCCGACACCCTGGACGGCAGCTCGACGCTCTACATGCAGCCCCTCGGAGGCTACAACATCCTGGTGAGTTTCGACAGTGCCATCCGCAGCTTTGCCGCCGACCATCCGACAGCCACCATCCATCACGCGGAGTTGCTGATGCCGGTGGCCGCGAGTGCCCCCGCTTTCAAACCCGAGCGCATCCTGGCCCTCAAGAAGATCGTGAACGGGAACGATGCCTATGTCAACGACCTGCTCGACCCCTATACACTGGGTGGTTTCGACGGCAAGTACGACGAGCAGCGAGGCTGCTACCGCCTGCGGCTGACGCAGCACGTGCAAGGCATGCTCCGCGACGGCTACGACCCCGGCACCCTGATGGTGCTTTACGCCCGCCGAAGCAACGCCCAAACCACCATCATCAACGGCCCGGCGGCGACCGACCCCCTACGTATTGAAATCACTTACAGCGAATAGCATCCCATGAACAAACTGTTTATCACGGCGGCGACAGCCCTGATGTTGCCCGTACTGCTGAATGCGCAGACGCGCTACGAGAAGACCTACAGCGACAGCAAGCAACTTTCGGTCGAGGGTACCCTCAACGACGAGGGCAAACGCACCGGCAACTGGACGTGGTGGTTCCCCAACGGCCAGATGTCGCAGCAAGGCAGCTACGTCAACGGCAAGAAGTCCGGCACGTGGACCCTCTACTACGAGGACGGCAGCCGCATGGCCGAAGAGTGCCACGGCACGGGCATCACCCGCTCGTGGTTCCGCAACGGCGACCTGAAGAGCGAGGTGAACGTCGAGAACGGCAAGCGCACCGGCCTCTACCGCTCGTGGTACGACAACGGCCAGGTCGAAGAAGAGATCACCTACGTCAACGGGAGCCGCGAAGGCGAGACCAAGCAATGGCACCGCAACGGCACCCTGAAATTCCAGGGCACCTACCAGCGCAACGAACTTCAGGGCAACGCCACCTGGTGGCTCGCCAACGGCAAGACCGACATGGAGGGCACCCTCAAGGACGGCAACCGCGAGGGCCAGTGGCGCTACTACTGGCGCACCAACGGCCGTCTGGGCATCGAAGGCTCGTTCAGCCAAGACAAAGAGACCGGCACGTGGACCTACTACTACGAGACCGGCGAGCGCTGGCGCCAAGGCATCTACCGCAACGGCAAGCGTGAAGGGGTGTGGACCACCTGGTACGAAAGTGGCAAGAAACTGCACGAGGGCAGCTACATCAACGACATGGAAGAGGGAGAGTGGACGGCTTGGTACGAAGACGGAGCGGTCGACTACCAGGGATCCTTCAGCGGCGGACAGAAAGACGGCGAGTGGCGCGGCCTCTACGACGACGGCTCGGTGCGGTACATCATGCACTACAACGCTGACGAACGCGACGGCGAGGAGGTGCGCTACTACCCCAACGGCCAGATAGAGCTGCGGCAGAACTACGCCGACGGCGTCCTCAACGGCAAGTACGAGCGCTACAACGAGGCCGGCGGACTGGTGGAGAAAGGCCAGTTTGTCGCCGGCGAGAAGGACGGCAAGTGGGTGTGGTACGACAACGGCAAGGAGGCCTACAAGGCCAAATTCAAGGCTGGCCAGCAGGTGAAATGAGACTGCTGCTGGCTTCCCAATCGCCCCGCCGGCAGGAACTGCTTGCCAAGCTGGGCTTCCCAATGGAAATAGTGAGAATCTCTGTCGACGAGCACGTCAGCCCCGAAGTGCCTGCCGACCGTGTGGCCGAGCATCTTGCCCGCCGCAAGGCGCTGACAGGCTATCCCGTCGCCCACCTGGCCGACGACGAGGTGCTGGTGACCGCCGACACCGTGGTGGTACTGGACGGCCGCGTGCTCGGCAAACCTGCCACGCGCGAAGAGGCCTCGGCCATGCTCCATAGCCTCAGCGGACGCTGCCACGAGGTATACACCGGCGTGGGGCTCACCACACGCCGTGAAAGCTGCCGCTCCTTCACCGAACGCACCATCGTGCACTTCCGACCCCTCACCGACAGGGAAATCAACTACTACATCGACCACTACCGCCCCTACGACAAGGCGGGGGCCTACGGCATACAGGAGTGGATCGGCATGGTGGGCATCAGCGCCATCGAAGGCTGCTACTACAACGTCATGGGTCTCCCCCTGGCGCGGCTGTTCGCTGCACTGAAAGAAATCGAGATGCCCCCCACGACCTAACCCAACCACGAGAATCTTCACCCCTTCCCCTCTGCATCATCTCTGCATCCCCTCTGCATCATCTCTGCATCAACTAGGCATCATCCAGGCATCATCTAGGCATCATCCAGGCATCATCTAGGCATCATCTAGGCATCATCTAGGCATAAATGCCTCCCGGATGCATACTTCATCGTGGGTTGAACCAAGGTATCAACGGCGAGTGCCGGCAGCCAGGTAGAGGTTGTCGTCGAGGTAGAGGGATCCCTCGTCGAGCATCTGTCGCAGGAGGGCACGCACATCCTTCAGTCCACGCGCTTCGAGCCTGGCCACCAAGTCGTTGACAGCATACCTCTCCCCCGCCCCGAAACAGGCGAGCACGTCGGCTTCCTTGGCTTCCGTCCGTTGTGCATCCCTGCAGACATCGCAGCGTCCGCAGTCGGATGTCGTCTCCCCGAAGTAGGCCAACAGCTGGCGCACGCGGCATGTCGTGTCGTTGGCCACGTAGGTCTCGACGGCCTCCAGCCTGCGCTGGGCGGCCGATTTCAGCTGGTCGTAGTTCTGCTCGTTCAGCCGAATGTTCCGCTCGTCGATGCGCTCCATGAGGAAAACGATCTGCGGCTTTGTCGGGCGCGGGTGGTACTCCACGATGTGCATCTCGTGCATCTGGGTCAGCATGCGCACCACGTCGGACGTATCCATCAGGCAGCGCGAGGCCACCTTCGACTCGTCGACCGCGGTGGCTTCCATGAAGAGCCCCGGATAGAGCCGCACCAGGGCCTGGAGCAGGTTGCCCAGCACGGCATGGTCTACCTGGAACCGATAGAGCTCGTCGCGGGCCACGGGGATGAAGAGCGTCGAGGTGCTGTCCTCCCGGTCAGGCAGGGCTATCAAACCCTCGCGCTCAAGGTGTTGGCAGGCGCTGAAGAACTCGCGCACCTTAAGATTGTAGGTCGAGCAGACGGCCTCCACATCGAAGTCGAAACGGCTGTCGGCGCCGCTGCCCATCGGCAGCTTGTAGTAGTTGCAGAGGGCCCTGTAAGCGTTGCGGATGTACTTGAGCGAGGGGAAGTCCACCCCGAAGTCGTGCCGCAACTTGCTGAGGTCGGCCGGCTCGCAGAGCATCATCACCTCGGCCGGGCTACCGTCGCGGCCGGCACGCCCCGCCTCTTGGAAGTAGGCCTCCAGCGAATTGGGGATGTCAAGGTGGATCACAAAGCGCACGTCGGGTTTGTCGACCCCCATGCCGAAAGCATTGGTGGCCACCATCACCTGGCAGCGCCCCTCCATCCACCGCTGCTGACGCTGGTCGCGCTCGGCCGTAGTGAGGCCCGCATGGTAGAAGGTCGCCTCCCTGCCGTTGGCGGTCAAGAGCTGCGCCACCTCCTGCGTCTGGCGACGGCTGCGGACATAGATGATGCCACACCCGTCCAGACGAGGCATCAACCGCAGCAGTTCGCGCCGTTTGTCACCACAATGCTTCACGCTGTAGGCCAGGTTAGGCCGTAAAAAACTGGTCTGGAAAGTGCGACAATCCCGCATCAGCAGTAGCCGGCGTATGTCGTCCTGCACCGCAGCTGTGGCCGTCGCCGTGAGGGCAATCAGCGGGACCTCGGGATGATACTGCCGCACATCGGCTATCTGCAGGTACGGCGGCCGGAAGTCATAGCCCCACTGCGAGATGCAGTGAGCCTCGTCGACCGCAATCAGGGCCACCTTCATGCGGCGGAAATGCTCGACGAAACGCCGCTGACGCAGCCGCTCAGGCGAAACATAAAGGAACTTCAAACTGCCCGCCATGGCATTGTAGAGCACGGCAGTCGTCTCGTTGGGGCTCATGCCGGCCACCAGACATGCGGCCTTGAGATGGCGATTGTTGAGCTGCTGCACCTGGTCTTTCATGAGGGCCACCAGCGGAGAGACCACCAGACAGACCCCTTCGCGCAGCAGGGCCGGCAACTGATAGCAGAGTGACTTGCCGCCACCCGTGGGCAAAAGAGCCAGCGTATCGTGCCCTTGACTGACGGAGTCAACGATCTCCTCCTGCTTGGGCCTGAAGCTGTCGTAGCCCCAGTACCGCTTCAGGAGGGCGTATTTGTCTGGCATACTGGCTATCGGATCAACGTAACCGTACCCTTGAGCGTGCTCAGGTTGTAGGTGCCGGGCTTGCGGAAACGGCAGATGTACACATAGGCTCCCTGCGGACAGGGGGTACCGTTGAAGGTGCCGTCCCACTCGAAGTGGCTGTCTTGCGACTCGAAGACCACCTCGCCGCGGCGATTGAAGATGCTGATGTGGAAGTGCTCGTAGGTGTTGATGGAATAGAGGCGGAACTTCTCGTTCTCATCCTCCGACCCCGGGGTGAAGATGTTGGGGAACCAAGCCGTGTACATGCTCACCGGAATGCTGAAGGGGTATCCGATACGACAGCCGAGTTCGTTGGCCGACGTCATGACGACGTAGACCGAGTCGACGTTTGTCGCCTCCTCGAAGGTGTGGGTCACCTCGCGGCCCTCGGCCACCTCGCCGGCGTCAAAGGTCCAGTAGGTGGCGACGCTGTTGGGCGAATCGTCGCGCATGGTGATCGTCGGGTTCTCCGAGTCGATGATGCTGGGGTTGAGCGTCACCCGCGGAACGGGATAGGGGTAGACCGTCACCTGGGTGCTGATGGGGCTCGCGTCGCAGATATTGTCGCCCGATCCGCCGTGGCCCACCAGCGTGTAGGTGGTGTTCACCCGCGGTCTGACCCTTACGACAGCCTGGTTCTCCTGCCCCGCGAGGGTGGTGTCTTCAGGCGAAGCGCTCCAGGTATAGCTCGAGGCGCTGAAGCCCGAGAGGGTCACCTCGTCGCCCGGGCACACCTTGCCGTCGGCCGGCGAGATCGTCAGTCGCGGCGATACCAGATAGGCGTGGATGCTGTCCCATGCCACACAGTTCTGCGGACTCGTCACCCTCACGTAGTAGGTGCACGTATCGGCATAGGGTGTCACCGCCAAGTGGTTGCCCGGCGGGATGTTACCCGTGATGCTGTTGAGGCTCGTAGACCACTGGTAGGAGCAGCCGTCGACACCAATGGCGTTCACCGTGGCGTCGGTCAGCGTGCCCTGACAGACGATGGTGTCTCCGATCACCTGCAGCTCGGGGTGCAGGAAGACACTCAACGTGTCGTAAAGCGTATTCTCACACCAGATGGTATCGCTTGTGTTGAGCGGGTTGACATAGTAGAGACCGTTGCGCACCAACAGCTCGACCGGTTCGAGGCCGTGGGTAAACGAGCGGGTCACCTGCCGGTTCTCATCGCCGTAGCCGACCAGCGTGTCGACCAGCGTCATGTCGCTTTCGGCGGCGGAGTCGCGGAAACGCCACACACGGTAGGTGGAGTTGTTGGTGGTATCGGTGAGGGTCGCCGGATCGTCATCGCAGAGCACTCGCTGCGATATGCCGATGCCTCCCACCGGATACGGCAGGGGGCGGATCGGATAGATGGCCTCAGAGTAGCAGGTCGGATCTTCGGACGCGTAGCTGCGCACGCGCACCCCTCGCAGACTGCCGCCGTCGAAGTGCATCGAGGCCGAGTCGCCCACAATCATCGAGTCGGAAGGACCAATACATCCGGGGTTGTTGTAGAAGTACCACTCCGTGGCATTCTCGTCCACACCGTCGGGAGATCCGGGGACATAACTGCTATTTTGCAGAAACACATCGCCGCCACAGATCGACAGCGAGTCGACCTCCATCGTCGGCTTAATGTTTGTCACCGTGGTGTACAGCGCCGACAAGAAGGGCTTGGCTGGGTCGAGAGCCGACGTCATCTGGCACTTGAAGGTCTGCTGATTGCCCACTGAATCGGCCGAAGCCGGAATTCCCTGCTGATGAGCCTCGTTGGGACGGTAGGTGACACGGAAGTCATCGGCCTGCACATGGTAGATATAGGCCGAATCAGCCTCGGTGCCCACATCGGGCGTCAGCTGGCGGAAAGTGAAGTAGGCAGTGGAATTGGGGTTCGTCAGCGGCAGGTTCAGCGTGTTGACATTCGACTGACCATACTCGGAGGCATACCACACATAGTTGAGCAGTCCGCGCGGAGCCGACAGCGTGGTGACGTCCTGCGACATACCCGCCGGGCAACCACTATTGCTGATCGACATCGGGCGACACTCACCGCAGATGTAGGCGTAGGCGAAGTGCTGCGTCATCGAGCAATCACTCACCATCACCTCGATGCGAACATTCTGGAACAGAAGGTTACTCAGGTTGAGCGACACCTTGACCCAGTCCTTGTAGTAGATGCTGCTCGTGGACCCGTAGCCCGTGATCGGGCCATTCACCTGGTGCCATCCATTGGTATTGAAATCGGGCTGAAGCACCACAGTACCACCGGATGTCGTAGCCGGAGTCGAGGTAACCATATAGGCCAGCGTGTCATTGTTGGACTGGCTGGAAGGGTTGGTCGGGCTAGCCTGTACCCACTGGCCAGCCGCATTCTGCTTCATCACGCGGATGATGAACGCCGGGTTGTCGGCAGCCGGATGGGTGGGCTGTTCCACCACGCAGGCGTAGTAGATGAACATCATAGCATTCGTCGGCTCGACATACATATTGTAGTAAAGCGCCTGTGCGTTGGTGGAGCCACTGGAACGGCCACAGGCATCGCCGATGCGAATGCTGCGCTCAAGGGTGGTGTTGATGCTGCCCGAGTCGAAGGTATTAAAGTGTGTAGGCACAAAAGACAAATGATCCAGCGTGCTGGGGTCCTTGTTGACCGGATGACCGGAGGCCTGCGTCGTGTTGGTGTAGATGGCAAACGCCTTGTTGGTGGCAAAGCCTGTCGGGAATACCGCACAATCGCCGCCCGTATTGGTAGTTGCTGAGCTCAGGGAATTGCCTGAAATGATAGGCTGTGTAGTGCTCCCATTGGAGAAAGAGATGTCCGTAAAAGCATTGACAGCGCTGGGCACACCATTACCATTCTTGTAGCCTTGCTGGCCTTGCCACACATAGCCTCCCAACACCATGTTGTTCTGGTCGTTGAAGTTCATCGGGTTGTTCCAGCCCGGACATGCCGTTGTCTGGTTCCAGGTACCCTGTCCCCAAGCTGCACCCGTCGGCACAACCATCAGCACCGCCAAGGCGGCCATACGCCAAATAAGACCTTTTTTCTGTTTCCGTTCCATTTGCATAGCATTAAATTTCAACCCACTACACAAATCACTCCCACGTTATACAATCAGCAAAGATAGCATTTTTTGACAATTAATGCAACTTTTTCACCTTAATAGATGCAAAAAAGTGTCAAATTGTTGTCAAGCGATGAAAAAAAATAGAGAAGGATGTCCCCGAGTGGGGGCATCCTCCCTTTGACAGTGTGCGGACTCGCCGCGGCGGTTTTACTTCTCTTCTTTCAGTTTCTGGAAGATGTCGAGGTCGCCGAGGGTGGTCTTCTCGAGGTTGTCGTTAATCTGCTTCACGGTCTTCTTCGTGTTGCGCTCGCGGTTGTTGTCGCTCTCGCGGCCACCGTCGTTGCCTTCCTGGAAGGTACGGGTGTGGCTGACGATGATCTTCTTCGAATCCTTGTTGAACTCGATAACCTTGAAGTCGAGGGTCTCGCCCTGGCGGGCTTTGCTCTTGTCGGCCTTGTCGAGGTGGCGCATCGGAGCGAAGGCTTCGACCTCGTAGGGCAGGATGACGGTGGCACCCTTGTCGTTCATGTTGACGATCTTGCCCTGGTGGACGCTACCCACGGTGAAGAGGCTCTCGTAGACATCCCAAGGATTGTCCTCAAGCTGCTTGTGACCGAGGCTGAGGCGACGGTTTTCGGCATCGACCTCGAGGACGACGACGTCGATCTTCTCGCCGATCTTGGTGAACTCGGCGGGGTGTTTGATCTTCTTGCTCCAGCTGAGGTCGCTGATGTGGATCAGGCCGTCGACGCCCTCTTCGAGCTCGACGAAGATACCGAAGTTGGTGAAGTTGCGCACCGTGGCGGTGTGTTTGCTGCCGACGGGGTACTTCTCGGCGATGGCGAGCCAGGGATCGGGCATGAGCTGGCGGATGCCGAGGCTCATCTTGCGGTTCTCGCGGTCGAGGGTCAGGATGACGGCTTCGACCTCGTCGCCCACCTTCAGGAAGTCCTGAGCCGAGCGCAGGTGCTGGCTCCAGCTCATCTCGCTGACGTGGATCAGGCCCTCAACGCCGGGCATGACCTCGACAAAGGCACCGTAGTCGGCGATGACGACGACCTTGCCCTTGATGTGGTCACCCTCCTTGAGGTTGGGATCGAGAGCATCCCAGGGGTGAGGAGTGAGCTGCTTGAGACCGAGGGCGATGCGGCGCTTGGCCTCGTCGAAGTCGAGAATGACGACGTTGATCTTCTGGTCGAGCTGAACCACCTCGCTCGGATGGCTGATGCGGCCCCAGCTGAGGTCGGTGATGTGGATCAGACCGTCCACACCGCCCAGGTCGACGAAGACACCGTAGCTGGTGATATTCTTCACCACGCCTTCGAGCACCTGGCCCTTCTCGAGGTGGCTGATGATCTCGGCCTTCTGGGCCTCGATCTCGTCCTCGATGAGAGCCTTGTGGCTGACGACGACGTTCTTGTACTCATGATTGATCTTGACCACCTTGAACTCCATCTGCTTGTCGACGTAGACGTCGTAGTCGCGGATGGGTTTGACGTCGATCTGGCTGCCGGGCAGGAAGGCCTCGATGTTGTCGAACACCGTGACGATGAGACCACCCTTGGTGCGGCTCTTGACGTAGCCGGTGATGATTTCCTGGTTGTCGTAGGCCTCGTTGACGCGGTCCCACGACTTCAGGATACGGGCTTTCTTGTGGCTGAGCATCAGCTGGCCGTTGGCGTCCTCCTGACTCTCGACATAGACCTCGATCTTGTCGCCGGGCTTCAGGTCGGGATTGTAGCGCACCTCGCTGACGGGGATGACACCGTCGCTCTTGGCGCCCACGTTGACGACCACCTCGCGGTCGGTGATGGCGACGATCACGCCCTCGATCACTTCCTGCTCGGTGAAAGCGTTGAAGCTCTTCTCATAGGCGTCATTGTGCTCGCCCGTCTCTTGTTGTTTGATTTTGCCAGCTTTCTCGTCGACGGCGTTCCAGTCGAAGTCGGCCAGCGGTTGTACGTTCTTGTAGTCCATTATAATGATGGATTCTTGTTGTTGTGTGCCCCTGCCCGGCACGGTTTGACAATCTGTTTTTGTTCCTAACTATCTGTCAGGCAGTACGCTGGCAGGGTGCGCAGCCGACAGACGGAATTGCAAAGATACAACATTTTTTGAAATTAGAGATAAAAAAGTGCACTTTTCCTTACAGATGGCTTGCCGACACTCCTCAAACCCGGTTTTGACAGAATTAAGTTAATTTAAGTCAAAAAATTAGATCGTGCACGATCTAATTTGCACATTTAAACCCCTCTGAACGAGCCGTTTGGCTGTCCGGAGGGGTTCAATCCTTGCTGGAAACTTTGCAAAACGCTTACAGGGCAAGGGTTTTACCCTGGTTTTAAGAGAGTCATCAGGGAGTCATCAGGGAGTCATCAGGGAGTTGGGAGGTAGAAGTCCTGACAGTGAGGTCATTCGACGGGGATGTCGCGGTTGACGTTTTTCGACCCCACAAGGGCGTAGAAGAGGATGTAGGCCAACATGGCGGCCACGATCCAGTAGGAGCCCATGTAGCCCACGGTCTTGGCGAGGGCGTTCTGGATGAGGGGCATGACGCCGCCGCCGACCACCATCATCATGAAGATGCCGCTGGCCTGCTCGGTGTATTTGCCGAGGCCTTCGACCGAGAGGTTGAAGATGCCGCCCCACATGAGCGAGGTGCAGAGGCCGCAGAGCACCAGGAAGAGGGCGCTCAGGGGCACCTGGAACATCTGGAAGCCGTCGGTAACGCTGTAGCCCGGCATGGAGACGCGCACGTCGGCCGGCAGCAGGATGGCCACGACGATGAAGAGGATGGCCACGATGGCGGCCACGGAGAGCTGGGTGCGGGTCGATACCTTGCCGCTGATGGCGGCGCTGGCGGCACGGCCCACCATCATCAACAGCCAGTAGACGGCAGCCACGGCTCCGCCCACGGCGGCGCTGGCCACGGGGCCCAGCGGATCGCTCAGGTAGAAGTTCAGCTCGGCGGGGATGCCCACCTCGATGCCGACGTAGAAGAAGATGGCCACCACGCCGAGCACCAGGTGGCGGAAGCTCCAGGCGCTGTGGGGGTCGCGGCCGCCGCGGATGATGCGCTCGCGGCGCGGCTCGGGGATCTTCACGAAGAGGATCACCACGAAGGCCAGGGCGAAGACGCCCATGGCGATGAAGAGCAGCGGCGAGACGTCGCTCATGGCGGTGCGGTCGGTGACGGTGCCGATGAGGGCGCCAACGAGCAGCGGGGTGAGGGTACCGGTGAGCGAGTTGAGGGTGCCGCCGGTCTGGATGAGCTGGTTGCCGCGGTTGCCGCCGCCGCCCAGCAGGTTGAGCATCGGGTTGACCACCGTGTTGAGCATGCAGACGCAGAAGCCGCAGATGAAGGCGCCCAGCAGGTAGATGAGGAAGTTGAGCATCACGGGCTGGCCCGAGACGGTGAAGGTCTCGACCGAGGCGCCCAGGAGGCTGGAGAGGTACTGCACCAGCACGCCGACGAAGCCGACGCCGAGGGCCCAGAGGGCCGTCTTCTTGTAGCCGATGCGCTGCATCAGCTTGCCGGCCGGTATGCCCATGATGAGGTAGGCCAGGAAGTTCATCAGGTTGCCGAGCATGCCGGACCACTCGTACTGGTTCTTCCAGATGTTGCCGAAAGGTGCCGCCATGTTGGTCACAAAGCTGATCATGGCGAACATGAAGAACATCGTGACAACGGGCACTACGGCCAGTTTGGTTTGTTTCTGTTCCATTGTCTATAGTTGTTTGTTTCTTTGTTTGCTATGGGTGTAGGGGTTATCTATCGCACGACGACCTTGTGCGGGCTGGCGCCGGGGGCGCTGACCACGTAGACGCCGGCCGAGGGCACGCGGACGGTGAGCGACGCGGTGGCGTGGCCCAGGCAACGGCCCTGGACGTCGTGGAGCGAGAGCGGCGTGCCGGGGGCGGCGGCGACGCTGACCGTGCGGCCCTGGACGCTGACCGAGGCCGGCAGCTCGTCGGCCTCGGCAGGCACACCGACGTGGGTCGGCGGGTCGAGCAGCGCGCGGATCATCCACGACGCGTAGAAGGGAAGCATCCGGTCGATGGGGGCCCACTGGCCCTGGTAGCGGATCCAGGAGCCGTCGTCGGTGCCGGTGTAGTGCGAGTAGCTGATGGGGAAGGGCGATCCTTTGGCGTAGATGGTCACCCAGAGGGGCGTGGTGTCGGCAAAGTCGATCCCGACCGTGGCAGGGATCTGATAGGTGTTCATGCCGTAGCCCTGGGCCATGAGGCTGTCGGTGTAGAAGGGTTCGCCCTCGGGCAGCGCGCCGCGATAGAGGCGGAGGTAGTAGGGTCCTGCGGCCTCATAGGTCCAGAAGTGCACCTCGCGCAGGCGCTCCTTGCCGGCCAGGTAGCTGGCAGGAATGCGGATGCCCCACTCGACCGAGTCCTCCTCGGTGAGGTTTTTGTAGGCTATGCCGTTCGAACGGCAGTAGCCGACGCTGTCGCGGTGGAGGGGGACGAAGACGGCGGTGTCGGAGTAGTCCTGCGTGGGCGAGGTGATGATGGGGTTGGCGGGGTTGCCGCTGGTCCAGTGGTCGAAACGATAGCCCGGGCGGGCCGTGGCCAGGAGGAGGATGCGGAGGCTGTCGGTGGAGTAGGTGCCGCTGCCGCTCACGGTGCCTCGGGCCGGGTTGGCGGAGACCACCGTGACCGTCGAGGTGCCCTCATTGACGGTGATGGGGTAAATATGGAAGATGGCTGAGTTAAGCTGGCTGAACGACATGTGGGCGCTGGGCACCAGACTGTCGAGGGTGAAGAAGCCGTTGTAGCTGCCGTCCCAGCCCCAGTTGAAGTGGTAGAGGCCAAGGGTGTCGCGACCGTCGAGCACAAAGGCGTGGCCGCCGCTGGGGCCGTAGCCGTCGTAGAGGACGGGACGCGCGGCGTCGAGGTCAGCATCGATCAGGGCACGCCACTCGGCGTCGGTATAGCCCTCCTTGTAGCCGGTGAAGAGGGCGGGGTTGTAGCGGAAGTACTGCTTGAGGGCTGTCTCGCTCGAGGCGCGCTGTATGTTGCCCAGCGGGTTACTGTGGGCGCCGCTGGAGCCGGGCCCGTACTCCATGTCGACGGCCACGCCCACATGGTAGAGCAGCTCGGCGACGGCCGTCCGCTTGTATTCGGGCGTGGTGCTGTTGAAGATAGTGGGCATGTCGTCCCAGCGGTAGTGGGTGGTGTCGAAGGTGGCACTGAGGGTGCCATACGTGGGATGGACGAAGGAGTGGCTGCCACGGCCCACCTCGGGGTGCTTCCAATAGCGCATCACCTGGGCGGCAGCGGTGGCCACACAGCCGGTCATGGCGCGCCGTTGGGCCACGGAGTCGTAGGGGCACATCGCGTTGTAGTTGTTCGACTGCCCCCAGCGGGTCTTCAGCAGCGGGGCCACCGCCGTGGCGACAGCCTTGCGAGAAGGCCGGCCGAGGAGGGCATTCCACTCGTCGACCGCACGGGCCGAGGGGGAGTAGCCCTGCCGCTGGGCATTGGCGATGTCGCGCTGGTAGCCCTCGATCCACTCGGCCACCGGGGCGGGGATGGCATCGGGGTTCAGCCGGCCGTCGGGCGAATAGCCGAGGAGGGGACGCACTGCGTCGTCGGCGGCCAGGAGCACGAAGCCCAGGGTGTCGGCACCGGTGAAGAGCCTGCAGCCGGAGAAGGCGGCGGGGGTAACGTCGATCACGTCTGTGCGGTTCAGCACATGCTGCGCCGCCCGCAGCAACAACGCGGGATCAACGGGTTTTGCCTGCAAGGGCAAGCATGCCGTCAGGATGGCGAGGGCAAGGACAATACGTTTCATAACACTACTATTTTCTTGGCAATTCCGGAACCCACCCGGATGAGATAGACGCCGGCGGGCAGCTGGTGCAGTTCGTCGCGACGGGTGGCGACGCAACGGCCCATCATGTCGTAGACCTTGATCGGCTGGTCCACCTCGTTTTCTTCAACCTCGTCGATGCCCACCTCCTGGCAGTAGGCGTAGAAGGTGGTGTCGCCAGCGACGGTGAAGGTAATGGCATTGTCGGTGGAGGTGAGGCCTTCCCAGTGGTGGAACAGGGGGTCGGAGACACTGACTGTGACGGTGGCACCCAGGGGGTAGTCGCCAGCACCGCTGAAAGATTCGAGGTCGCAGTAGCCGGCATTCTCGACCGCCACATGGCAAAGTCGCGGAGAGAAGAGGGCGCGGATCATCCAGGTGTAGTGGACACCGGTCTGGTCGATGGGTTGCCAGCCGCCGGGCAGTTTGTACCAACAGCCGTCGCTGACGGCGGTGTAGTGCGAGGCTGCGGCCGGGAATCCGGTGGCAGTGGTGAAGCGGAAGGTGATCCAGACGGTCTGGTTGTCGGGGACAGCGAGGGGCTCTTCGAGTTCAATGGTGGTCCACCCAAAGGCCTCTGTGAGGTCGGGCTGCATAGTCAGCACGCGGGTGGCAGAGCTAATGCTCTCGCCGCAGTAGACATTCATCGTGTAATAGCCCGGTTCATAGACGAAGAGCTGGACTGCGCTGAGGCTGCGCAGATCGTTTCGGAGATCGGCAGGGATGCGGATACCCCACTCGGTAGTGGTACCATAGTCGTCGCGCCACCGGCCAGCGCAAATGTCGTCGCAGTAGGACACGGTGTCGGAACCGATGGGTTCGAAGAGGGCCGTGTCGATCATGTCGCCGTTGGGCACAAAGGTAAAGTTGGGCATCGAGTAGCCACTGGACCAGCCGGCGAAACGGTAGCCCTCGGCAGGGACGACGGTGATCTGGACCGTATCCTGATATGGGACATAGGTACCGCTGCCTGTGACGGTGCCTCGGGTGGTGTCGCTGCTGACCAACGCCACGGTGGCTAGCGAGTCGTTGTTGTAGCAGGGGCGCACTCCGAAGAGGGCGGTGTTCTGCTGATTGAAGGTATAGGTGGCGTTGCCCCCGATGCCACCGGCACCGGGCGAGAGGGAGTCGATGGTATAGTAGCCGTCGTAGTAGCCACCCCAGCCCCAGTTGAGGTGGAACATGCCGGTCGAGTCGTAGCCGTCGAGGACGAAGGCGTGGCCACCCGAGGCATCGGCACCCGAGTAAAGCACTGGACGACCGTGGACGATCTCGTTGCGAATCAGGCTGCTCCAAGCATCATCGGTGTACATTTCCTTGACACGTCCCTCCAGCATCGGGTTGTAACCGAAGTGTTCGCGAAGGGATCGTTCGGTCGAGGGGAAGTTCAGTCCATACTGGGTGTAGGCGATCACATAGGCTCCGCTGCTGCCAACGGTGTAGTTCATCTCGACACTGACGCCGACATGGTACATCAACTGGGCCACCGCATGTATCTCCTCACTGCTGCTACTCCAGTTCAAAGCGTTGGGCATCAAGTCCCACTGGTAGAGAGTATCGTAGCTGACCGAGAGGGGGCCGAAATCAGCATCAACATATGAATGGGTGCCATAGCCCTTGACTGGGTGGTTCCAGTACTTCATCACCTGGGCTTGAGCCGTGGCCACACAGCCGGTGACGGCATGGGACGAGTCGGTGTACGAGTAGGGGCACATGGCGTTGTAGCGCGGCGACTGGTTCCACGTGGTGGTCATCAGGGGCGCCACCGGCTGGTAGCGGTTGCTTTTGGGGTTGGCCCACTGGGCTTGAACCTCGGCGCTGGGCACGGCACCATATTTGACCAGGTCGGCTATCTCGTGCTGGTAGCCTTCGATCCACGCTGCCACATGGGGCGGCATGTTGTCAACTGGGAACTGACCAGTGGCAGAATAGGCCAGCACAGGCCGCACACAGTCATCGGCTGCGACAACAACGAAACCCTGCCCTGAGACAGGCGTAAACACATAAAGGCCCTCCCATGTCGCAGGAGAGACGCACACTGCCGGAGCAAAGAAGTGGTCTTCAACGAGCCTACAGGCCCGTTGCACATCGACCGGACGGGCCATCGCTGCCGCAGCGGTCATCAATAGTATAAATAACAAGTGTCTCTTCATAACACATAATAAAAAAGGCACCGATAACATCCGTATCGGTGCCTGACTGTCGTTCGTGTCAACCCTTCAAGGCTTCCGACCCACTGACGATCTCGATGATCTCGTTGGTGATGGCCGCTTGTCGGGCTTTGTTGTAACTCAACCGTAGGTCTTTGAGCAACTCGGTGGCGTTGTCGGTGGCTTTCTGCATAGCGGTCATGCGGGCACCATGCTCGGCCGCCAGCGAATCAAGCACCACTCGGTAGAAGGTGCTGCGGAGCGTCAAGGGTATCATCTCGCGCAGGATCTCCTCTTTCGAGGGCTCAAAGATGTAGTCGTTGTTCTGTTTCCGGTCGGCTGAAGCCACTGTGCGCCCCACTGGCAGGAAGGTCTCGTTGGAGAGCACTTGCGAGAGGGAGTTCTTGAACTGGTTGTAAACCAACTCCACGCGGTCAACTCGCTTCTCAGCAAAGTCGGCCATGAGCGAGTCTGCCAGGGTAGCCACGGCATCGAAGGCCGGATTATCCAGCAGGTCATCCTGTACCGACAGCTGCAAGTCCTTCTGTCGCACAAGCAGTTCGGAGGCCTTGCGGCCGATGCTGACCACACGGATGGCGACTCCTTCGGCCCGATAGTGGTCGATACGCTGCTGGGCCAGCTTGATGACGTTGCTGTTGAAGGCACCACAGAGACCCTTGTTGGAGGTAACTACCACCAGCACCACCGTCTGCACCGGGCGGACAGCATGGTAGGGGGTCTGCACCCCGTCGTCGGCACCGATGTCGGCAAGTATCTCGTTCAGCTGGGCCGCATAGGGACGCATCCCGATGATGGCATTCTGCGCCCGACGGAACTTGGCGGCGGAGACCATCTTCATAGCCGAGGTGATCTGCTGTGTGGAGCTCACCGAGGCGATGCGTGTACGGACTTCTTTCAGGTTAGCCATAGGTCGTTTATTTATATCGTTCGGCCGTATCGAGAGCCAAGGCCTTCATGGTGGCCAGGTCGCTGTCCACCAGCTTGCCGGCGCGCAGGTTGGCCAGAATGTCGGCGTGGTCCTGCTTCATGAGGAAGAGGAACGCTTTCTCGAAGTCGCGCACCTTGTCGACGGCCACTTTCTGCAGCAGTCCGTTGGTACCGCAGAAGATGATGGCCACCTGCTCTTCGACGGGCATGGGGCTGTACTGCGGCTGTTTGAGGATCTCCACGTTGCGGGCACCCTTGTCGAGCACTGCCTTGGTGGCGGCGTCGAGGTCGGAGCCGAACTTGGAGAAAGCCTCCAGCTCGCGATACTGAGCCTGGTCCATCTTCAGCGTTCCGGCGATCTTCTTCATACTCTTGATCTGGGCCTTACCACCCACACGGCTCACCGAGATACCGACGTTGATAGCCGGACGCACACCGCTGTTGAAGAGGTTGGTCTCGAGGAAGATCTGACCGTCGGTGATGGAGATGACGTTGGTGGGGATGTAGGCCGAGACGTCGCCAGCCTGGGTCTCGATGATGGGCAGGGCGGTCAGCGAGCCGCCACCCTTCACGCGGCCTTGCAGCGAGGCGGGCAGGTCGTTCATCTGAGCGGCGATCTGGTCGTTCTGGATGATGCGGGCCGCACGCTCGAGCAGACGGCTGTGGAGGTAGAACACATCGCCCGGGTAGGCCTCGCGTCCCGGCGGGCGACGGAGGAGCAGCGACACCTCGCGGTAGGCCACGGCCTGCTTGGAGAGGTCGTCGTAGATGACGAGGGCGTTGCGGCCCGTGTCGCGGAAGTACTCGCCGATGGCGGCACCCGCAAAGGGGGCGTAGAACTGCATGGCGGCAGGATCGGACGCCGTGGCGGCCACCACGATGGTGTACTCCATGGCGCCCTTCTCCTCGAGGCTCTTCACGAGGTTGGCCACCGTGGAGCCCTTCTGGCCACAGGCCACATAGATGCAGTACACCGGGTCGCCGGCGTCGTAGTTGTTCTTCTGGTTGATGATGGTGTCGATGGCAATAGCCGTCTTGCCGGTCTGGCGGTCGCCGATGATGAGCTCGCGCTGGCCACGTCCGATGGGGATCATCGAGTCGATGGCCTTGATACCGGTCTGCAGCGGCTGCTCGACGGGCTGGCGGTAGATGACGCCCGGAGCCTTGCGCTCGAGGGGCATGTCGTAGAGGGTGCCCTCGATGGGGCCCTTGCCGTCGATGGGCTGGCCTATGGTGTTGATCACACGGCCCAGCAGGCCCTCGCCGACGGGCAGCGAGGCGATGCGCTTGGTGCGCTTCACGGTGTCGCCCTCGTTGACGGTGGTCATCTCGCCGAGCATGACGACACCGACATTGTCCTCCTCGAGGTTCTGGACGATGCCCTGGTCGCCGCTGTCGAACTCGACGAGCTCGCCGCTCTGGGCGTTGTTGAGGCCATAGACACGGGCAATGCCGTCGCCGACGGTGAGCACCGTGCCGACCTCCTCGAGCTCCACGTCGAGGTTGACGTCGGCCAGTTGTTTCTTCAAGATTGCCGATACTTCGGCAGGCTTAATATCTGACATATTCGTTACAATTTGCTTTCGTAATCATTCTTGGCAAACTCCTTGCGGAGCTTCCTGATCTTGGTGCGGAGGCGCGCGTCGTACATGTTGTGGTCGAACTCCATCTTGAAGCCGCCCAGCATGTTCGGGTCGGTGGCGGTGTGCAGTTCGACCTGCTTGCCGGTGTAGTCCTCGATCAGGCGGCGCACCGTCTCGCGGGCGCTCTCGTCGGTCTCCTGGTGGGTCACCAGCTCGCCCAGCACGATGCCGCGGCTCTGCCGGTAGAGGTCAAGGTAGGTCTCGCCGATGCCGCGCAGGTTGACCGAGCGGTTCTTCTTGACCACAAAACGGAGGAATGCCATCGACTCGTCGCAGAGGCGGCCGCCGAAGAGGGCCTCGACGACGCCCACCTTCTTGTCGAAGCGGATGGTAGGGTTGGCGAAGAGGACCACCAGCTGGTGGTTCTCGGCCATCACCTCGGCCACAGTGCGCATGTCGTCGGCCACGCGGTCGGCCTGACCGCGCTCGCCGGCCAGCATGAAGAGGGCCTTGGCATAGCTAGTATTGATCCGGTAGCTGGTCATATCAATTCAGGTGTGCGCGTTCGAGTTCCTTCTGTATCAGGGCGTCGGCCTTGGGCTTGTCGGACAGTTCGGCACGGATCAGCTTCTCGGCAATCTCGATGCTGAGGGTGGCGATCTGGTTCTTGAGCTCGGTCATAGCCTTGAGTTTCTCGTAGTTGATGTTCTCGCGGGCGGCCTCGACGATGCGGTCGGCCTCGGCCGTAGCCTTGGCGCGGGCCTCCTCGACGATCTGGTCGCTGGCCGTGCGGGCGTTGCGCAACATCTCGTCGCGCTCCATCTTGGCCTGGCGCAGCAGCTCCTCGTTGTGGGCCACCAGGTGTTTCATCTCTTCGCGGGCCTTGGCGGCCTCGTTGAGCGAATCGGCGATGGCCTCCTCGCGGCTCTTGAGGCTCTTGAGGATCATCGGCCAGCCGAACTTGATCAGGATGAAGGCCAGGATGCCAAACGAGACGAGCATCCACACAAAGGTGCCCAGGCCGGGGTTTATCAGGGGATTGTTCATATACTTGTTGTCAGTTTACGGTCGACAGACGTTGGTTTCGTTTCAAAGGGGGCCGGCCAATCGCCGGCCCCGATGAGAGACGGTGTGTGCAGCTCTTCTGCGGGGCAGCCTACTTGAGGACCACCAACAGGCAGCACACGACAGCGAAGAAGGCGACGCCTTCCACCAGAGCGGCAGCAATGATCATCGTCGAGCGGATGTCGCCACCTGCCTCGGGCTGGCGGGCAATACCCTCCATGGCACCCTGACCGATCTTACCGATGCCCAGACCCGCACCGATGGTGGCGAGACCGGCACCCACGGCGGCGCCCATGTAACCCAGGGCCATGTTGGCCACTGCCTGCAATGCAATAAGTAGTGTTGTCATAATGCTTGTTTTATTTGTTATTAAACTGTTTTATTTCAATCCATTATCATCAGTCTTTCCGCCTCGGAGCCATGCGTCCGACGCAGAAAAACTGGATGCAAAGATATACATTTTTTTTCAATTAAATGTTAATTCCGAAAACTTTTTCACCCAAACAGCCCAAAAGCCATTCGAACAGAGCCCCCCACCCCTACCCCTCCCTAGGGAGGGGACGAAGATAGTGTTGGCCCGCGTCAGCCATTCCCTCCTTGGGGAGGGGTCAGGGGTGGGGGGAGATGCCTATGCCGGCAGGATGTCGGCGCGCCAGACCGTGATTTAACTTAATTTGAGTTAAAAAATTAGATCGTGCGCGATCTAATTTGCACATTTAAACCATTCTAAACGAGCCATCTAGCCTTCCGGAAGTGTGCAAACCATGCTGGAAAACTCGCAAAACGCTTACAGGGCAAGGATTTTGCCCTGGTTTTAAGAGAGTCATCAGGGAGTCATCAGGGAGTCATCACGGAGCCACCTAGGAACCATGGGCATTTCGGAGGGGTCGACTCCCCCATCTCCTCCGGATGGATCGTCCCCCCTCCCCGACCCCACCCCAGAGAGGGGTCGGCTGGAGTCTCCTCCACCTCAGGGCATAAAAGAAGCCCGGGGCGGCGCTTCAGCGCCGCCCCGGGCAGGAGTGCACACTAGGGTGTGCCGGTAGGGTTACTTCACGATCAGCTTACGGATGGCCTGCGTGCGCTCGCCCGTGATGCGGACGAAGTAGGCACCCTTGGCATAACCCGTGAGGTCGAGCGTGAGGCTCTCGCTGGCGCTGTTGGTGCTGTACACCTCGCGACCGTTCATGTCCACGATGCTCACCGTGGCCTCACCCTCGATGCCGCCGATGGTGACCATCTGGCTGGCGGGGTTCGGGTAGAGGGTCACGCGGGCGCTCTCCACATCGTCGATGCCTTGCTCGGCGGTGGTGGTGATGCGCAGCATGGAGCTCCACTGCGAGGCGAGGGTCTCGGTGCAGTACTGGCGGACGTAGATGTCGTAGGTGCTCTCACTCTCGAGGCCGTTGATGGTGACGCTGTTGGTCGTGGTCTCCACGATGGTGCCGTTGCCATCGGTGTGGCCCTGATCGCCGTAGTCGACCTCGTACTTCGAGGCGCCGGTGGAGGTCCAGCTGATGGTGACGCTGTGGGCATCGCCGCTGGTCTTGGTCAGGCCGGTGACGACGTCGCAGCCCATGGTGGCCAGGTCGACGGTGTCGCTCCAATCGCTGTAGCGGCCGGGGGCGCAGACGCCGCGGACGGCGACCTTGTAGGTCACGCCCTCGTCGAGGCCGGTGGCCACATACTGCGGAGTGCCGCTAACGGTGAAGGTCTGGTTGAAGACCGGCGAGGTGCAGCTGATGTTGACCTCCCACTCGGTCTCGACCTCGCCCGGAGTCCAAGTGACGGTGGCACCGTCGTAGGTGGCGTTGCTGACGGCCACGTGGGTCGGAGTGAAGCAGGGGTGCGCGAGGGTGGTGAGGGTCACGGTGCTCCAGTTGCTGAGGTTGGTCTCGCTGCAAAGGGCACGGACGCCGAAGGTGTACTGCGTCTCGGCGCTGAGGCCAGTGAAGGTGTAGAAGGTATCGGCAATGGTAACCGTGGTGGCGGACTCGACCCAGGTGTTGCCCTGGACATAGCCGACCTCATACTGCATGGCATCGCCGCTGAAGCTGATGGTCACATCGTTCTCGTTGGCAACCGTGGCGGTCAGGTTGATGACCGGGTCGGTGCAGGGGACGAAGGCGCCGCAGCTGATCAGACGGATGTCGCCGACAGTGCTGCTGGTGGTACCACCCGAGGCCGTGTTGACGTCGAAGGCGTAGTTGTCATCATAGTCGTAGACCATCTTGGTGCCCGAAGCGGTGTGGGCCGAGAAAGTAGCGCCACTGGTCCAGCTGCCATGTTCGCGGGTGACGGCAACCAGCAGGTTGCTGTGACCATCCCACGTAAAGGCATTGTCGAGGTTGTGGATCTGCCATTCGGCTTCAGTATAGTTGAAGTTGGCACTGTCGATCACCTTCACGAAGACGTGGTTGGTCGAGTCGGGATGGATGAAGTCGGTGAGCGTGGATTCAGGAACATTGGCCATGTAGACCGTCATGTTGGTGAAATAGTCGCCAGCGGTTGTGACAGTGGGCAGGAAGCCGAGGGCCGTGATGTCGCCGTTGAGGGCGGCCAGGTCGGCGCTATCGACGATGGTCTGCACATAACTGTTGTTGTAGAGGGAGTAGCCGATGGGGCTATAGCTGGAGGTGGTAGCCGAAGCGTTAGGATCGAAGTTGGTGGCCTCGGTGCCGCCATCACACATGGTGGTGGTGAAGAGGATGCCGTCGCTGGTGAGGCTGGTGTCACCCACACCGCAGACCTTACGCACCCAGACGGCATACTGCGAGTTGGACTCGAGGCCAGTCAGCGTGATGCTGTTGGTGGCGGTGTTGGCGTAAGAGTTGGTGTAATCACCAGGATACTGGCGGTAGATCACCTCGTAGTTGCCGTCAGAGGCACCCTGCCAAGTGACCTGGGCAGTAGTGCTGCCAGGAGTGACCTCGACGTTCACCGGGCGCACGCAGGAGCTGTACTTGATGTGGATGTTATCCACGGCGGCAGGCTGCGGGATATTGGCGTCGGATGCAGTGTTCTGGTTGAACCAGAAGAAGGCCACGCGGTGGATGCCGCTGATGGTGTCGAAGCTGGCCTCGTAGGTCTGCCACGTGGTGTCCAGACGCACGTTGGCGATACGGTAGAGGTCGTTCACGTTGCCCCACGGGGTAGTGATATTATCAGTGGATGCAACCGTCGAGACAGCCGGATCGACCAGGAAGACCATCAAGCCGTCGTAGGAACCAGTGGTCGTACCACCAACGCGGGCGCGGAAGCTGAGGGTATAGCTGCTGTCGATGGGACCGAAGTCGATGTCGCGGTAGGCGGCAGCGTTGACCACAGTGTTGAAGCTGTAGTCGCCATAGGTGGCATTGTCGCCGGTGGCGATGTACATGGCATAGCTGCCGCTGTCGGCCACCGAGGTGCCACGGTACCAGTTGTTGGTGGCGTGGTTGGTGCTGGTCTGCCAGTTCTGCCACTCGGTCACGCTCTCGAAGTCGTAGTTGTAGGGCAGCGTGGCGGGAATCTGAGTGGTCTCGAGAGCGCAGGGGCGACGGCTGTAGTCGCCAGTGTCGCCAGCGCCGCAGACGGACTTCACATAGTACTCACCTTGGAAGGCCACGGGCAGGCCGGTCAGCGTGAAGGGGTTGCTGTTGGCAACCACCGTGGTGCCGGTGCCGGGCTGGAAGCCGCGGGGACCGTACTCGATGATCCAGCTGCTGGCGCTGCCGCGCTCATGCCAACTCACATCAACCGTAGTAGTAGTGGGGTTGGAGGCAGTCAGGCTGTCGGGACGCGGGCAGGTGGGAATCACCTCGAGGGTCACATCGTCCAGGTAGAAGTAGCTGTAGCTGCTGTCATACACGGTCTGAATGGCCACATGGGCACCGTTGCCGGTGTAGGCATTGAGGGGCACCTCGAAGATCTCCCAAGTGTTCAGAGCACCGCTGTGCTGAACCGTATCAACAGGGACGAATGTGCTGAAGTCGTTGGGGTTGGTCACCACACCCACCTCAAGTTTCGGACGACCATAGTAGGTGCTGGAAAATATGGTGTTGAACACCAGCTGGGTCTGGTTGGCCTGGTAGAGGTTCGTGTCGAGCTCAGGCAGGATGAGAGTGCTCTTGTAGCTGCCCGTGCTGCTGTACATGTAGATCGAACCACCGGTAGAGCCCGTCATGTTGTAGCTGGTGCTGATATAGGTGTAGGTGCTGTAGGTGCCAGTGCGGTACCAGCAGTTGGGGATCACACCCGTACCGGAACCCCAGTTGTTGAAGTTCTCGGTGAAGGGCAGCGTGATGGCGGCGCAGAGCGTAGTGGCGGACACCGTGCTCGAAAGATTCTCGTCGCCGCAGACAGCCTCGACCTTGAACTCATAGTTGCGGCCCGAGTTGAGACCGGTGACAGTGTAGTTGGTAGCAGTCACAGCGATGGGGGCGCTCCAGTTGTCCTCACCAGCCATACGGTAGTAGACATTCCACGACGACTCGGTGTTGCCGGGAGCCCAAACCAAAGAAGCCGTGGAGGAACTAACGCTGGTAACAACCGCCAGCGGGGCAGCGCAGGTGCTGGGCGTGATGCACTCGACAACGCTGAAGGCCATATCGGGACGGAAACCATCCGTATTGGTCGACATCGAGCCCAGGTCAGGATACATATAGCTGTCGCTATAGTACGAGAAGGCCTTACCATTGGTCGAATGGCCAGCCCACACATAGGCCGAGCCGTCATACGCGTTGGAGTTGTCGACAAAGGCCACAGCCAGATTGCCACCGCTATAGGAGAAGGGCATATCGAGCTGGAACTCGTTCCAACCCGTCACGCAGTTCAGCGGACCGGTGTAGACCAGCGTCATGGCGGAAGGATTGATGTAGTTAGACGGCGAGACAGCGGTGTCGACGGTATTCGCCATATAGATACTGACGTTGTTCTTGGAGGACATCGGCGAAGAGTAAGCATAGTTGAGGCCGATGGAAATGATGGGGCCGGCAGCACCCAGCTCGGTGGAGTCGTAGATCTGCTCCGAGAAGGTGTTGCGGTAGAAGTTGTTCAACGGGCGCTGATACGAGGTAGTCGGCACGGTACCGACAACCGTATCGAAATGGCTGGTGGCCATATTCAACTGGGCACAACCGAAGTCGCTCGTAGAGAACTGGGTGGACACAGCATTGCTCGGATCGTCGCCGCAGAGGGCACTGACGCGCAGGTCATAGGCAGTCATGGTGCTGAGGCCGGTGATGGCAGCATAGTTGTCCGTGACGGTGAGGCTGTTCCAGCTGTCGGCGGTAGCCTCTTTGTATTCCACCAAAGCACCGGTGTAAGACTCAGACGCAACATTCCACGAAACCATGGCAGAGACGGGACCGGAAACGACATTCACGTCCTCGACCATCGGGCAGAGAGGAATCTGCTCAAAGGTGATGTCGTCGACGTAGGCGTACCAGTAACTACCCGTGTATTCGGCGCGGATGGCAACATAATTGCCGGTACCGGCAAACTGGTCGAAATTGACCGTGTACTTGGCCCAGGCCGTGCTGGAGGGGAGAGCGATGGTGTCGACAACCTGGAAGGTGCTGTCGACGGTGGGGTCGGTCATCACACCCACATAGAACACCGGGCTGTAACTCACACTACTGGGTTTGGCCCAGAAGGTGATACGGGTGGTGTTGAGGGGAATGACGGTGGTGTCGAGCGGAGGCAGGACAACGTTCGAGTAGTCGCCGTAGCTGCCAGCGGTGCTCGAACGGTACCAATAGAGACCCTTGGTGCCACCATCGGTGTGGTTATAGGACGAGCTCGAACTCACATAGGGGTAGTAGTAAGAGGTGGCGTTGGTGGTGAGATGCCAGCAACTGATGAACTCAGACGATGAACTGCTGCCAGACGGCTCGTTCTCGAAGTCCATGACCAAAGGCAGGCTGTCGAGGTAGACGCAAGCGGTACGCACCTGGAGGTTGCTCCACCGACTCACATCGTCGGAGGCGCAGTCGGCACGCACACCCACGTTGTACACCGTGTTGGGGGTCAGGTTATCGAACACATAGAAAGTATCGTTGACAAAGTTGATAGTGTCGGTGCCAATGAAGACAGACCACTCGGTCTCTTCGCCGCCTGCACTCCAACTGAAGATGATGCTGTCGGGCGTAGTGGTGGCTTGGAGGTTGGTCACCATGGGGCAGGTGAGCGGGGTAATCGAGATATTATCAATCGCCGCGGGGGGCTGGCTACCGCCAGAGCCGTCGTTGGCCCACATGAAGACGAGGATGTAGTCGCCGGCCGCCACCGAAGGTGTGGCAACGGCGGTCTGCCAGGAGGAAGAAAGGTTCATCTTGCCGCCGAGGTCGATCCAGCCGGCGGGCGTGGCGGTGGTGTAGTTGTAGGCCGAGGTGCCGCCGTCGGGGCTGTGGCCGGCCGTGAGGCTGCTGGCAGCCACTGCCGGGGCAATCCAGGCGCGGATGTAGTCGTAGTTGCCCTCGCCGTAGGCTTTCCAGCTGAAGGAGATGTCGAACTGGGTGGCAGCGTCGACGCTCAGCACACGGTAGGCGTAGCTGAACTGGGTACCCGTATTGGTGTAGGCGTTGGTGGTTCCGTTGTCGTTGGAGATGTAGAGGCCATTGGTGCCGGTACTGGCGGCGCCCGCGCCTATAAACCACTTGTTGGTGGCATCGTTGACAAAGGTCCAGGCGATGTCGTCATCGGCCTCGAAACCGGTGCTGTAGGGGAAGTCGGACACGGCATCGCCCATGGTGGCGAAGGTGTAGGTGACCGTGTCGCTGGTCTCGCCGGAGCACTCGCTCCACACCTTCACAGTGTAACCCGTGCCGGAGGTGAGGCCGGTAAGATCGAGAGAGGTGCTGCTGGTGCTGCCGCTGGTGCCAATGCCGTCGGCCATGTCGGCCACAGTGCCCCAGAGGTAGCCGTAGCTGGCGGCGGTGCCGCTCCATGCAATGTGGGCGGCATCGCTGGCCAAACTGTCGGCGCCCACACCCGCCGGTGCAAAGCAGGTCGAGCAGGGATTGGACATCGAAAGCAGAGTGCCGGCCGTGGGTTGTGTGGCACTGTAGAGGAGCGCTCCCGAGGAATGGTAGATCCAGAGGGTGACCTCGCTGTCGTAGCTGCCCGCCGACCATGTGATGGTGAGGGGAGCATTCGTGACAGTGACAGTGGTGGAATCACTATCCCCGCTGCTAAGCGTGAACGTTGCCACTGTCGAGCCGCTCTGTGTCACGGTGACAGTTCCGCCGTTCCATCCGTCGCCGAAGCTGTCTTCTCCGACGATACGGATGGTACAGGAATCCTGCGCCGATGCACTCAACGGCAATGCCATGGCCACTATCGCGACCAACGGCATCAACATTTGTACAAGTTTTTTCATAATGTTAGTAGATTGATTAATAAAAAGGTTAATTAAATGATTTCAAATCGGGGTTGTCTTCGGGTCGGATCACACTCCATGCAACCGCACCACCCGCCATATACACTTTTTGTGGCGGCCTCCGAACAGCGTAATTTTGCATATTCTCGTTGATATTCTGTCGATTGCATAAATAGGTCCATTTTAGTTCATAACCGCAAAGGTAGGAATTTGCTACAACAAATGCAAATATTTTTTCAACTTTTTTCTTAAGTTACTGATTCTCAAAATACGTTTGCCGCACTTTTAACACTTATTCACTTTCCGAAGACACCATATCCCTTGCTGAGACAGCTTCAAAGGCCACTGAAGTCCCATCCCCCCGGCTTTTCCCCGAGACCGGCGCCATCACGCTAAACCATGATTTAAGTAACGGCGAATTACTCGAAGAACTCGAAGCTACGCAGGCTGTTATGCCATCGGATCGTTTAGCGAATTACTCGAAGGGGCTGCGCAAGCATTAGAGTAATTCGCCAAAAATTGACCTGCGTAGCTTCGTTAAATTCGAGTAATTCGCCGTTATCTTTATTTTAAGTTAATTTAAGTCAAAAAATTAGATCGTGCACGATCTATTTTGCACATTTAAACCATTCAGAACGAGACCTCTAGCCTTCCGGAAGTGTGCAAACCATGCTGGAAAACTCGCAAAACGCTGACAGGGCAAGGATTTCACCCTGGTTTTAAGAGAGTCATCAGGGAGTCATCAGGGAGTCATCACGGAGCCACCTAGTAACCGTGGGCATTTCGGAGGGGTCGACACCCCCTTGTCCTCCGTATGGATCGTCCCCCCTCCCCGACCCCACCCCAGAGAGGGGACGGCTGGGCACGCCTCCACCTCGGGGCATAAAAGAAGCCCGGGGCGGCGCTTCGGCGCCGCCCCGGGCAGGAGTGCTCCCCAGAAGGGGGAGACAGGTAGTGTTACTTCACGATCAGCTTACGGATGGCCTGCGTGCGCTCGCCCGTGATGCGGACGAAGTAGGCACCCTTGGCATAGCCCGTGAGGTCGAGCGTGAGGCTCTCGCTGGCGCTGGAGGTGCTGCCCAGATGGCCATTCGCTCCCGTGTGGTCGCGGTACACCTCGCGGCCGTTCATGTCCACGATGCTCACCGTGGCCTCACCCTCGATGCCGCCGATGGTGACCATCTGGCTGGCGGGGTTCGGGTAGAGGGTCACGCGGGCGCTCTCCACATCGTCGATGCCTTGCTCGGCGGTGGTGGTGATGCGCAGCATGGAGCTCCACTGCGAGGCGAGGGTCTCGGTGCAGTACTGGCGGACGTAGATGTCGTAGGTGCTCTCACTCTCGAGGCCGTTGATGGTGACGCTGTTGGTCGTGGTCTCCACGATGGTGCCGTTGCCATCGGTGTGGCCCTGATCGCCGTAGTCGACCTCGTACTTCGAGGCGCCGGTGGCGGTCCAGCTGATGGTCACGCTATGGGCGTCGCCGCTGGTCTTGGTCAGGCCGGTGACGACCTCGCAAGCCAGGGGAGCCAGGTCGACGGTGTCGCTCCAGTCGCTGTAGCGGCCGTTGCCGCAGTTGCTGCGGACGGCGACCTTGTAGGTCACGCCCTCGTCGAGGCCGGTGGCCACGTACTGCGGAGTGCCGCTGACGGTGAAGGTCTGGTTGTAGACCGGCGAGGTGCAGCTGATGTTGACCTCCCACTCGGTCTCAGCCTCGCCCGGAGTCCAGCTGACGGTGGCACCGTCGTAGGTGGTGTCGGTGACCGTGAGGGCAGTGGGCACGAAGCAGGGGTGCTCGAGGGTGGTGAAGGTGTAGGTGGTCCAGGGGCTGTAGTAGCTGGCGGCGCAGACGGCGCGGAGGGCCACGGTGTAGGTGGTGGCTTCGGTGAGACCGGTGAAGGAGTGGCTGTTGCCAGTGACGGCGGTGGTGGGCTCGAGTCCGGTCCAGTTGCCCTCAACGCAGACCACCTCGTAGTTGGCGGCCGAGCCGACCCAGGCAAGGTCGACGCTGGTCTCGCCAACGGTGGTGGCGGTCATGTCGATGGCGGGCGTCTCGCAGGCGGGGGCATTGGTCCAGATGGCCACGTCGTCGATGCAGACGCTGTAGAAGGAGGTGGTGTAGTTCCAGCGCAGGACGATGGGGAAGTTGCCGGCGGGCACCGAGTCGAAGCTGACGGTGTCGCGGATGCCGTGGCTGGCGTCCTGGATGCCGTTGCCGCTGTGGACGGTGGCGGAGCTGGCGGCGATGTGCTTGAGGGACACGAAGTCGGTCGTGTAGTCGTCGCCGGTGAGGTAACCCACCTCGAGGAAGCCGTTGGTGCTGCTCTCGGTGCACATCCAGAAGGCGAGGGTGAGCGAGTTGGTGGGCTCGGCGATGTCGGCCAGGCGCAGGTAGGTGTCGCTGCCGTAGGAGGTCGGCGTGCCGGCGGTCATGGTGATGGCCTGGCGGCCGCTGATGCAGTAGGAGTAGGTGCCGCTATCGGTCACGTGGGGCACGTAGCCGGTGGGACCGGTGATGTAGCCCGACCAGCAGTTGGGCAGCTCGCCGTCGGTGGTGTTGTTGTAGGCCACGGGAGTGTAGCTCTCGAAGTCCTCGAAGAGGGTGTCGGCCACACTGATGGGGGCGCAGCCGGTGCTGAAGGTGCTGTTGACCGACCAGGGGCTGACAAGGGTGTCGGTGGCGGTGAGGGTGCAGACCCGGCGCACCCACCAGTAGTAGTCGGTGGCGGGCTGCAGACCGGCCAGGTAGGCCGTGGTGCCGCTGACGGACTGGTAGACGTTGGTCGACGAAGAGGTGCCGCGCACGCGGTAGGCCACCTGGTAGTTGGCCGTGGCGTCGCCGGCCCACGAGAGCTGAGCGGTGTAGGGCGTGACGGTGTCGACCGTCAGCTGGCCCGGGCGCTCGCAGGGCTGGAGGGTGATGGCGATGTTGTCGACCGCAGCGGGATTGTCCTCATAGGGGTAGTTGGCGGCGGTGGCCTGGTTGAAGTGGTAGAAGACCACACGCTGCACGCCGCTGACGCCGTCGAAGTAGGCGGTGTAGTGACCCCAGAGGGTGTCGTGGCGCATGGAGAGCAGGGCGACGTCGTTCACGTGGCCCCACGGGGTGATGAGGGCGGTGCTGCTGCTCATGACGGGCTCGGCAGGCGAGACCAGCAGGACGGCCAGACCGTCGTAGTTGTGGCCGATGGTGCCGCCGTAGTAGGCGTCGAAGTCGATCTGGTAGCTGTGTACGGTGCTGCCGAAGTCGATGTCGCGGTAGGCGACGGCGTTGGTCAGCGTGTTGAAGTTCCAGCTCTGCGTGGCACCGCCGTCAGCGCTGAGGTACATGGCGTGGGTGCTGTTGCCGTCGGCGCCGTTGCCGCGCACCCAGTTGGTGGTGCTGTTGCTGGCGGTCTGCCAGTTGTTCCACTCGGCGGCCTCCTCGAAGTTATAGCTGTAGGGGATCGAGGCGGGCACCTGCGAAGTGGTGAAGAGGCAGGTGGTGCGGCTCCAGTCGGCGCGCTCGCCGCTCAAGCAAACCGGGGCCACGCGGAAGCGGTAGAGGGTGTTGGGCGTGAGACCGGTGAGGGTGTAGGGGTTGTCGTTGACGGTGACTTCGGTCCACGCGGTGGCCGTGTCGGGACGCCAGGAGACGACCCACTGGCTGCTGCCGATGGTGTCGGTCCAGGCCAGCTGGGCGGTGGTGGCGGTGGCGGCGGTGACCGTCGGGTCGAAGGCGCGGCCGCAGGCCGAGATGGCCTCGATGGTGATGTCGTCGAGGTAGATGTACTGCACCAACGTGCCGGTGTGCGTGCCGCGGAAGGCCACGTGGTTGCCATAGCCGGTGTAGCTACTCAGAGGTACGGTGTACTCGGTGTAGGCGGTGGTGAGCTCGATGGTGTCAACCGCGGTGAAGGTGGTGGCGTTGGTCGGGTCGACCATCACACCCACCACGACGCTCATCGGGTTGGTGCTCCGCTTGGCCCAGAAGACGGCCTCGACGGTGCTCATCGGGTACTCCACGGTGTCGATCGCCGGGGTGGAGAAGATCATGTCGCTGGGGTAAGTGGTGGTGCTGTTGGAGAAGTACCAGTAGAGACTGTTGGTGCCGCTGTGGGCGTTGGTGGTGCTGTTGTAGACGTAGGGGTAGTAGCCGGAAGAGGCAGTCATGTTGTCGTTCCACTTGGTCCAGCAGTGAGGCAGCTCGGAGGTGGTGCCGGTGGGCAGACCCTCGAAGTCCATCACGATGGGCAGGCTGTTGGAGCCGCACTCGGTGGCGAAGGTGGTCACGAAGCTCCAGTGGCCGGCGTCGGTGGCCGAGCAGTGGGCGCGGACGTAGACGTCGTAGGGGCTGGAGTGGGCCAGGCCGCTGAGGGTGGCGCTGGTGGTGGTGGCGGTGACAGTGATGCCGTTGCCGTGCACGAAGCCTTCGGGGCCGTACTCGATGTCATAGCTGGCGGCACCCGCCACGGCGTTCCACGAAACGGTGGCGCCGGTCTGGCTGATGCCCGTCACTTGCACGCCGTTGACGCGCGGACAGGTGGGCAGGTAGTCGACCTGCACGTCGTCGAGGTAGACGTAGCTGTAGCTGTAGGTCGCGGTGCCATAGAGCGGAGGCACCTCGTCGTAGAAGGCGATGTAGCGGCCGGTGCCGGTGTAGCTGCTCAGGGGAATCTCGAAGTTGTGGACGCTGAGCGAAGCCTCGTTCTTGAGGTCGATGGTGTCAATGGCGGTGAAGGTCGCGATATCGTCGGGGTTGGTCATTACACCCACCAGCAGGCGCGACGTGTAGTAGTCGGTGGTGGTGGAGTAGCGACGCATGGAGAAGGTAACCATCAGGCTGTCGATCGGGGCGTCGAACATGGGCAGGGCGGCGTAGCTGTAGTACGGCGTCGAGGTGGCCGACGACGGACGGTAGGCGTAGAAGTAGAGGCTGCGGCTGCCGTTGACGGCGTTGGTGGAATAGGGATAGGGATAGGCGGTGGTGCTGTTGGTACCCTTGGTCCAGCAGGGGTTGATGGGGCTGGAGCTGCCGCTGGCATAGCTCTCGAAGTCCTCCGTGAAGGGCAGCGACTGCGGAGCACAGGCGGTACGGAAGGAGAGCTCGATGCTCCACTCCGAGTTGCCGATGGCGCCGCAGAGCGAACGTACATAGACGTAGTACTCGGTGTTGGGCGTCAGACCGGTGAGGTCGATGCTGTTGGTGGCGACAGTATAGGTAGTCAGGCCGCTCGTGCTGTCGGGGTTGACCGACAAGGTGGAGAGGGCCACCTCATAGCTGGAGGCCGTGTTATCCCACTGCAGAGAAGCCGCGGTGTCGCTGTAGCTGACAAGGGCCACATTGCTCGGACGCACGCAGTTGGGGATCTCGGTGCAGATATCGAAGACCACATTGGGACGGTTGTAGCTGCGGGTGGCCGACAGGTTGGCCATCGTGGCCGACGAGCGGTAGCCGTAGCAGTTCAGGTAGTCCGGGCTGGCGGAGGTGTAGTAGAAGGTGACGCTCGCCGTCGTGTTGGTGTCATGGGCGAAGGTGATCAGCAGATTGCTGTTGCCGCTGTAGTTGAACGGAGCTTCGAAGGGAATCTCTACCCAACTGTTAGTGGGAACCACCAGGTCGCCGCTGTAGACGAGGGTCATCGTCGAACGGTCCACGGTGTCGTTGGCCGGCGTGGTGGAGTAGCCCTCCAAGCTGGTCTCGGCCACATAGATGCGGGCGTCGCGGATGGTACCGCCCGTAGTGCCGCTGTGCAGCTTGATACCGTTGATGCGGTTGTTGACCTGCAGACCCATATCGTTGAGCTCCGTCACGGTGTAGATGACACTGCTGTAACCCTGGAAGTAGGAGCTGTAGCCGTAGAAGGTGTAGGTGTAGCTGGCAGAAGTGCCATCGCCGACGGTATCTACTATATTAATATTGTTGGGACCGCAATCGCGGCCGGTGATGACGGGCACCACTTCGCTCCAGAAGCTGACATCGCTGCCGCAAACACCGCGCACGCGCAGGTAATACTGCGTGTAGGGCGTCAGGCCCGTAAGGGCGGCCTCGGTAGCGGAGACGGTGGTCGATGTGGTAGTAGCCGTGGTGAAATCAGCAGTGGTGGACACCTGCACCTCGAAGTTGGAGGCGCTGCCCGTCCACGACAGGTCGATCTCGTAGGCGCCCACGCTGTCCACAGCCACATTCATCGGCCAACGGCAGGCGGGCAGCTGGTTGACCACCACGCTGTCGACGTAGGCGTAGTTGTAGTGGGACGAAGCAGGCGACGGGAAGAGCAGGGCGAGGCGGCCCGTGCCCTCGTAGCCCTCGAGCGAGACGAGGTGGTGCGTGACCGACGAGGCGGGATTCTCCGAATCATCGATAAACGCAATGGTATCGAAGGTGCTCAGGTCGTCGGCCGCAGTCATCACACCCACATACACCATCGTATGGTAGGTGCTGCCACTGGAGGTACCGCGCTTGAGGTCGAACTCGATCATCAGGTCGCTCAGCGACGACTCGAACATCGGCAGCACGGCATACGAGTAGAAGCTCGACGTAGAGTAGGCGTACAGACCGATGCTGCCCGAAGATGCAGCCGTAGTGCTGGGATAAGGATACTGCGTGGTGGAGCCAATCACCTGCTTATACCAGCAGGGGCTGATGCCGTTGGCCGAGCCGCTGCCGTAGGACTCGAAGTCCTCGACATAGGGCAGGCTGTCGGTAGCCACCGGGTTGCAGAGGGTGCGGAAGGCGAACACGGCCGGGTCGGAGACGTCGCCGCCGCAGTTGGCGCGAATATAGACGTCATAGGCGGTGTTGGGCGTCAGGTCGGTCAGCGTGAGGGTGGTGTCGGTAACCGACGCGGTGTTGCCGGTGCCGGGCTCGAAGCCCACCTCGCCATACTCCACATCCCACGAGCTGGGGTTCGGCGTGCGCGGGTCAGGCGTCCAGGTGATCGTGGCGCCCTCGTTGGTCACACTGTTGAGCACCACATCGCTCGGCCAGAAGCAGTTGGGGATCGTGCGCAGCGTGATGTCGTCGAGGTAGAATTGGTTGTACTGCGTAGCGCTGGCGGCATCGGGTCTGATGGCGTAGAAGACCACATACTTGCCGTTGCCGGTGTAGCCGTCGAACGACACCTCGGCCGAGTGGATCGAGCTGGCCGCCTCATCAGTGATGTCGACGGTGTCGATCCAGGTCACCAGCGAGTCAAGCGCGTCGGCACTGACCAGGTTCGTCACCGAGTCGGCCACACCCACGGCCACCATGCTGTGGTAGGCAGCGGTGGTGGTGCTGTAGCGCTTCATCATAAAGTTGACCATCAGGTCGCTCATATCGAGCTCGTCGTCGATCGGAGGCAGGGCCGCCCAGCTGTAGTAGCTGGTGCCGGTGGCCGAGCTGCTGCGCGTACCGTAGAAGTAGAGGCCGCGGACGCCATTGATGGCGGCGGTGGTGTAGGGGTAGGGATAGGCAGTAGAGCTGTTGGTGCCCTTGGCCCAGCAGGCGTTGATGGGCTGGGAGGAGCCTGTGCCGTAGGCCTCGAAGTCCTCGGTGTAGGGCAGGTCGTCGCTCGTCAGGAGGCCGCAGATGGTCTGACCCGTGCCGAAGAGGCTGGAGCTCGACGTGTCACTGCCGCAGACCGCGGTGACATAGATGTCGTAGGTAAGGCCCATCTGCAAGCCCTCGAGGGTGACCGACGCGCTGTTGACCGTCTGGGTGCGGCCCGTGCCGGGGGTGAAGCCATGGGGGCCGTACTCGACGATGAACTCGCTGGCCGACGACGTCCATTCCACATCGAGGGTGTTGGCCGTTGCCTCGGTGACCACCAGATCGGCCGGCACCGGACATGCCGGCGGATAGCCGAGCAGCACATCGTCGATGCAGCAGCCGTAGGCGCCGTTGTAGTACCAGAGGAATCCCACGCGCGTGGCGTCGCTCGGCAGCGAGGCCAGGCTGAGCTCCACATCCATGCCGGCCGAAGTCTGCAGACCGTTGCCGCTATGCAGCGTCTGTGCCGAAGCGGGGAAGGTGGCAATGGGGGTGAAGCCTGTCGTGTCGCTACCGGTGACGTAGCCCACCTGCAGGTAGCCGTTGGTGGAACTCTCCGTACACATCCAGAAGTTCAGGTAGAGGTTGGAAAGAGACTCATTCACAGCGGGCAGCAGGACAATTTTCGTGTTGCCGTTAGAGCCCGACGACGAACCCGGATAGAGCACCAGGCTGTTGTCGCCCGTCTTGCGGTAGATGTAGCTGCCCGTTCCTGTCACCACATGGGGCACATAGTTCTCGTTCGTGCCGTTCGACCAGGCATTCCAGCAGGACGGCACCACACCGGCCGAGCTGTAGGAGCTGTTGGCCTCCGTGGTCTCGAAGCCCTCGAAATAGGGCAGATCGCTGCTCGACATCGCCTCGCAGGGGGTCTGCACCGTCAGCGACACCGGTTGGCTGCTGTCGCCCACGCCGCAGACCGACTGCAGCGTGATCACATACTCCGTGGACGGATTCAGATAGTTGACTGTGTAGGTAGTGCTGTTGGCAGTATAGTCGGTCGAGTTGGTACCGTCGTCGACCGTGATCAGGTAGCTGCTGGCGCCGGACGGATCGGTCCACGACAGGCTCACCGACGAGGTCGACACATCGGTCACCGCGAAGTCCGTAGGATCCAGACACGTGGGAGGATAGCTCAGCGACACATCGTCGATGCAGCAGGTGTAGTACGACGAGCCGTACGTCCAGCGGAACGCCAGACGCGTGGCATTCGCCGGCACGTTGCTCAGGCTCAGTTCCTTCTCCTCGCCGCCGGTGGTCTGCACACCGCTGGTCTGCGACCGGTAGGTGGCCGAAGTGGCCGGATAGCTCTCGATGGCAACAAACGTGGCGGTGTCGTCCGAGGTGAGGTAACCCACCGTCAGCACACCGTTCGAGTTGCTCTCCGTACACATCCAGAAGCGCAGATACAACTGGTTCAGGCTCTCGTTCATCGGCGGAAGCACCACATACTTGTTGCTGCCGCCATAGGTCGACGAACCCGACGTCATCACCAGGCTGTTCGTGCCCGTGTGGACATACCAGTACGAGCCCGAGCCCACCACATGGGGCGTATAGTTCGTACCCGCGACGCTGGCATAGGCATTCCAGCAGTCGGGCATGCTGCCCGCCGTGCTGTACGTGCTGCCCGTCGTCGTCTCGAACCCTTCGGCCCAAGGCACTGTCTGTGTACAGTTCTGTGCCTGCACACCCGATGCCCACGACAGCAGCATGGCTGCCAGTAGCATCATCAAGGATAAGTGTTTTTTCATGTCGTTTAATTATTTGTTGTTAGTACTAATTTTAATTTCTCTGTCTATATAAACGTTCGGAAGGCTCCAAAAACTACACTCAGGCCCATTCTTCCCCGCACTTTAGGCCGCCAGCCCACCTCGGGCCGTGCCTTCCGACACAGGTTGTGCCTTCCGACCCGACCGCTCAGCGCCTCACAAGGCGCTGGCGGTCAGGCCGCTATTAAAATAAACTTTCTGATCGGGCTTGCGCTACGATTGCCATCCGCGGCAGCCGAAGCCGTCGCAACACAAAAGAGTATATGGCACATCGTATACATTTTCAAGTGTTTTTATCCTCTGCGTGGGTATATCTCACCCTCAAAAAAGCATTGCAAAATTAGTTATAATAAATTTACTGGCCAAATTTTTTAAATTATTTAACATTCTCAACGCCCCCCTTCCCCCCTCCTCTCTCCCCCACTCCGATCGGCCTCGAACCAAATGTTAAAATGACCGAAAAAAGGTGACAAAGTACCATCTCTTAATTTAAGTTAATTTAACGCCTACTCAACTACTACTTAACTCTTACTAAACTAAGCGTTTAGAAGGCGTTGATAAGGGGATGAGTAGGAGATGAGTAGGAGATGGTGCCACGGCAACCTGTAAATGAAGGGGTTACAAACGAGGTTTTTCCCCTTCGAATGACAGTTTTGTCGTTTTCTGAAAGGGGTGATTTAAGTTAAATTAACAGTCGGAAATAGGGTAAAAAAAGCCCCGCTCGGAGGGAGCGGGGCGATAGATTCTTAGGCGTAGCAGCCGAGGGCAAAGTTGAGAAGGCGGGGTTTGAGGTACTCCCGCTCCTCGAGGAAGGCCATGTGGGCCACATCGGAGAGGAGCAAGGCCTCGGCGCGCCGTGGCAGGAGGGTCTGGGTGACGGCCAGCTCTATGGGAATACGGGGGTCGTTCTTGCCGTAGACGAAGTAGACTGGCACGTCGAGTTGCTGCAGGAGGGCGATGCGCGAAGGACGGCGCTCCATGCCGCGCTGGGCGGCAATGATGCTGGCGGCCGTGGTGAGCAGGCACTGCGACTGCAGGTCGTTGATGTCGTGCGAGAGGGCGGCGCGGCGGCTCTCGTCGAAGAGCGAGCCCACGAAGCCCACGATGTAGGAGGCGGCGTTCTCCTGGACGGCCTGGCACACCTCCTCGCGGCGCTGCCGCTGCTCGTCGGTGTCGGCCATGGCGTGCGAGTTGATCAGCCCCAAGCCGCGCACCGTGTAGCGGTAGCGTTCGGCGAAGGCCAGCGCCACATAGCCACCCATCGAGTGGCCTACCATGACACACTGGTCGACGCCACAGGCGTTGAGCACCTCCTTGACGATGTCAGCCATGAAGTCGGTGGTATGCACGTCGCAGAAAGTGTCGGTCAGCCCGTGGCCGGGCAGGTCGATGGTGATGACGCGCATCTGGTTCATATAGCTCAGGACGTAGGAACTCCACACATCGAGGTTCTGCAGGAAACCGTGTAGGAGCACGAGGGTGGGCGTGTTGTGGCGCCCCTCGTCGCGATAGTGAACGGTGCGCCCGTCGACAGTCAAGGTACGATGTTCTTCCATAGCGGATGGGGTATTATAAATCGGTGCAAAATTACGTACTTTTTTCCACCCGACACCCCGTCGGGCGAAAAAGAAATACCCAACCGATTGTTAATAACTACTTTCCCTCGCGGAAGCGGACGCTGACGGCCGAGGTGCCGCCCAGACCGGCACGAGCACTGCCGTAGGGCGAGAGGAGGATGCGGACCGCAGGCACGCCATGGGCCGTCAGGAAGGCGCGCACGGCGTCGGCACGCTGCAGCGAGAGGGTGTAGCAGTGGCGCGCATCGGCGCCCACCACGTCGACGATCACCTCGGCAACGGCCTCAGGGTGCTGCGTCAGGAAGCGGGCCAGCTGCTCGAGCTGGAGTTGCGCCACGGGCAACAGCTCGGCCCCGTCGGCCGAGAAGTCGACCACCGGGAGCGGCAGCGGCCGATCCATGGCCACCAGCTGCTCGTAGGTGTAGGCGGGCAGACGGTAGCGTCCCAGGTCGGCGGGATTGACGACGGTGGCGGTGACAAAGCTGGTGCCGGCATCGGCCAGGAGGGCGTAGCGGCGATGGTTGAGCAGGTTGAGGTCGACAGCGGAACCGTCGCCCTGGTAGTCCACCACCTGGGTGACCGTCTGCTGGTCGACGTCGGCCACTTGCAGGCGTACCAGCGAGCGTTCGAGCTCGGTCACATCGAGGCTGTAGGTCTGGCCTGCGCTGGCAGTGTTGTGGGCCGTGGCAAAGCTGTAGGCGGCGGCATGCCCGCCGAAGTCGCTGCTGAGGTAGAGGCGTCGCTCGTCGGCACTCAGGCTCAGCCCACCTTCGCGGAATCCGCTGTTGACCTCGCGTCCCAGGTTGATGGGATCGTTCCACGAGGTCCAGTCGGTGAGGTCGGTGCGTTCCACCATGTAGACGTCGCCGAAGCCGAGGCCCACATGGCCGTCGCTGACGAAGTAGAGGGTGCGGAGGTTGCGGCTCAAGACGGGGTGACGCTCACAATAAGGGGTATTCACCCGCTGGCCAAGGTTGACGGGGGTGCCCCAGCGATGGCTGGTGTAGGGGATAAACCAGAGGTCGGTGGCCAGAGCGGTGTCGCCGTGGAAGTTGGCGCCCGAGGGTTGCAGGTTGAAGCCCCCCGGCCGGTCGGAGGCCACGAGGAGGCCACTGCCGTCGGGCAGCATGTAGGCGTCGGACTCGATGTAGTCGGTGTTGACGGGGTACGGCGGAATGTCGCTCACGCGCCACTGGTCGCCGTCCGGCTCGGCCACCCAGATGTCGCCGCCGCTGCCAAGGAGCATCCTCGTCCCCTGGGCATAGAAGCCGAAGAAGGAGAGGCTGGCCGGGGTGGCGTTGGTGAGGTGCACGGTGTCGGCAGGACGCCAACCGGCAGGGGTACGCACGGCGCGGCGTATGACATGGCCGTCGCTGTAGTAGAGCTTGCCGTCGGCAGGATTGACGGCAGGGTTGAGCACCGCTGCGCTGTCGACCAGCTCGCGGCGCAGGCTTCGGATGCCGGGCTCTTCGCCCACCAGGCGGCGAAGCTCGCGGTACTGCTTCTGCCACTGGTTGTCAAAGCATATCTCGAACTGCTCCATGCGGAAGAGGGCGTCGCTGTAGCGGCGGGCCGTCAGCAGCGGCTGCAGCATGCGCTGCAGGGGTACCAAGGCGATGGCCTTGCCCATCATGTGGCGTATATAACTGGCATAGAGGTCGTAGTCCACCTCGCGGTAGGGGCGCAAGAGGTCGACTGTATCGATCTCGGCGGCCTGCTCGAGGTCGTCTTCGAGGGCATGCGGGAAGGGAAAGTCGGGGTTGGCAGCGGCGAAACGCTCCAGCGGGGCGGCGTTGCCTTCGACAGAATGCCACGAGTAGTAGCGGCTGTAGACCTCGCTGAAGTGGTCGTCGAGCTTGTAGTGGTCCACATAGTACTGGGCAGCCTCGACGTCATGGTTGGCGTAGATCAGGCGTCGCAGGCGCGCAAGGGCCTTGTCGGAGATCTCAAGGTCGGCGTTGGAGTCGGCGAAGTGGGCCAACTCTATGGCGGTGTGACGCTTGGACAGGTCGATCGACAGCAGGTCGTCGATCCGGTCGCGGGCCGTCTCGCTCTGGTCGCTGGCGGGATAGCGGTCGAGGAAGGAGTTGTAAGCAGCGATGGAACCTTCCTGTTCGGCACGCGCAAAGGCCAGTTGGCTCTTGCGCCGCTCGGCGGCACGCCGCAGCAGGGTACTTTGAGGATAGCGCTGGCGGAGCGAGTCGATGGGGCCGTCAGTCTCGGATTGTTCGATCATGGGGGTCGACAACTGCAGCAACCGTTCCTCAGCCTGGGTGGCTTCGGCGGTGCCTTGGTAGGTATTCATAAAGTCGTAGCAGTCGTCAGCACTGCCCATGGCCAACACTTCGCGGAAGGTGAGCCGGTAGCGCTTGGCGCGGAGCATCCGGGCCAACTCGGCATTGCCACCGAACCACTCGAGGTAGGCGTCGATCTCAGACATAGAAAAGTCGTCGCGACGGCGCACCGCTTCGAGGGCCGCCTCGGCGATAGCCTGCTGCAACTCGCGAATAGTGGCAAGGGTGATGCCGATGCGCTGCAGCTTTGCCAGGTCGCTGATGCGGTTGCGTTGCAGGAGGTCGATGTGCTGATCCTCGGTCATGCGGGCGTACTGCATGGCCAAGGGGAGGCTTCGCATAGGGTGCGAGTTGTCGAAGTAGAACTGGGTGAGGTTGTAGAGTGCCTCGACACTCTGCGGGTCGCGGGCGTGAGCACGGGCCAAGGTGCGGAACCGCTCGTCGTAGCTCACGTCGGCATCCTGGGCCCTGACGGCACCTGCCAGCAGGCAGACAACCGCCATCACAACCAAACGGGTAGGTTTCATCACCTGATGGAGGAGAGTATCTTTTTGAACTTGACTTCCATGTCCTCGTAGGTCTCGCGGGTGGTCTCGAGGCGGAACTCGACGATCGTGCGGCGGTCCTTGAAGTAGGTCATCAGGAAGCGGTAGTCGCGGTTGTCGGAAGGCTTGGTGTAGATGCCCTCATAGCCCAGACCGCCACTCTTGGGCAGGCCCGCACCTTTGGTGAACTCGTTGAGCGACTGGAAGGGTTGTTCCAGGTAGCGGTCGTAGGCCAGCTCGTACACATCGCTGTTATAGTTCTCGCGAACATAGATTCGCAGGGTGGGCAGCACCGTGTCGCCCTCGGCGTCGAGGAGCACCTCGCCCACGTAGCAGTAGTAGTACACGTTGGCTCCGCTCTTGTCGGTGAAGGTGCGGAGGTAGCTCCACTCATCATTGTCCAGTTGAAAACCGACGCTGGTACCGGGAATGGTGAGCTGTGCGAAGGCGTTGCTAGAGAGGATCAGCATGGCCAGGGCCAGGATCCAGTGTTTGATTCTTTTCATACGTCTAACCTTTCATTATAGAATTTCAGTAGCTGTCCGGTCAGGGTGCCTACGTCGTAGCGCTCGGCGACCAGCCGTGCAGCGGCCTCACCCACCCTGCGACAGTAGTCACTGTCGTCGAGCAGGCGTTTGATTTGATTGGCAAACTCGGTGGGGGTGTTGGCGATCAGTAGGTTCTCCCCGTCGGTGTAGTCGATACCCCGGGCCCCGACGGTGGTGGTCACCACGGCTTTGCCGACCGACATGGCCTCGATGATCTTCACCCGGATGCCGCTACCGCTGAGCAACGGCACCACATTGATCTGCTTGCTGGCGATGAACTGCATGGCATCCGGCACCTCGCCCACGATGGTGACGCCCTCGATCTGCTTCTGCATCAAGGCCGGATCCATCTTGCGACCCGCCAGATAGAGGCGGGCCTGCGGCACCTCGCAGTGCACCACGGGCCAGACATCGTCCAGCAGCCAGGCGATACTCTCCTGGTTGGGCATCCAGTCCATGGACCCGATGTGGAACAATGTGTTGGGCTCCACCTCCACCTGCGGGGCCTCCCGGCGCTCGATGCCGAAGGGAATCGAGGTGATGGGCTTGCGGCATCCGGCCTGACGGAAGTATTCGGCATCGCCTTCGGTGATGCACACCACACCGTCATAGTCGTTCAGATGCTCCAACTCGTAGGCCCGAAGGGTCAGCGACAGATGGTTGAGGTACCACCGTTTGAAGTAGTTTCGCGTGCTTTGGGCCACCCTTTTCCAGATGAGGTGCTCCACATTGTGGGCCCTGAGGATCACCTTGGCGCTCGAGTACTTGCGTATCAGCGGAACATACGGGGTGAGGAAGATGCTCTCCACATGCACGATGTCGTACTCCTGCTCCTGCAACAGGGCGGTGAGCCTGCGGGCAAAGGCGGTGTTGATGTAGCGTTTGACGTGGTACGACTCGCCGCAGAGCATGGCCACCGCAGCCGGTATCGGCCGGACACTGAGGTCAATGTAGACCGACTCCAAGCCCGTCTGCTTGAGGTACTCCTCGGGCACACGGTCGCGCTGCACCGGGTGCTTGTCGGTCTCGACCGTAAGCACCCGCAGATCACAGCCCGCCCGCAGCAACCCTTGCGTGATGCTGTTCATAGCCAACGTGCCGCCGTCGACCGGCGGATAGGGTGGCTTGTTGCAGAGCTGTAGTATCTTCATGCCTGACTTAACGCGACAATCTTTCTTTTATTGTGCCACCTCCTACTCTTTCGGCAGGGCCTTGAAGCCCATACCGAGGATCTCGCTGCTGTCCATGATGTTGACGAAGGCAGCGGGATCGATGCGATGCAGGTTGCTACGCAGCTTGACCATGTCGGGACGGTCGAGGGTGACATAGATCATCTGGCGCTCGGCACCCTGGTAGAGGCCCTTGCCGGCGATGTAGGTGCCGCCACGTTTGAGGTCGTTGATGATGTAGTCGCGCACGGCCTCGATGTGGTCGGTGACGATAAACATGGTCTTGTAGCTCTTCATACCGTCCACCACCAGGTCGATCACCTTGCCCTCAATGAAGATGATGATGATCGAGTAGATGGGCAGACGGATGTCGCCAAAGGCCACGAGGGTGCTCAGCGTGATGCAGCCGTCGACGATCATCACCAGCGTGCCGAGGCTGATCTTGGTGTACTTGTGCAGGATCATGGAGATGATGTCCGAGCCGCCGCTGGTGGCGCCGCTGCGGAAGATGAGGCCGATAGCCACACCGTAGATCAGGCCAGCCACCACCGTGTTGAGGAAGTAGTCGGGCACAAACCAGCCCCCGTCGTGGGGTATCTGCACCATCGAGATGCCCTCAATCGGGGCCTCCATGATCTTGCCGTCGAAGATGACGGGGTTGTAGCCCCACGCACTTTCAAGCAAAAAGGTGAATCCAAAGATGAGCGCCGTCGAGACGATGGTCTTCACGCCGAATTTCGGACCCAGGATCAGGGTGCCGATGATCAGCAGCGGAACGTCCATGCAGATGGCATAGAGCGAGATCTTCCACGGCCACAGGGTGTTGAACACGTTGCTCAAACCATAGGTGCCGCCGGGAGCCATCAGGTAGGGGTTGACGAACATCACATCGCCCACAGCAAACAGGGCACTACCCACAATGAGCAGCACGTAGGCCCACACCTCTTTTTTCCAGTCTTTCTGTATCTTTACTTCTGTCATAATACATTATAAATTAGAATACAACACATATTCATCCCCAAGGGATGAAAGTGCAAAGATACAAAACTTGGGCTTATTGGCCAAATTATTTTGACCCTTTTGGAGCGGCAAACGGGGCTCGAACCCGCGACCTGCGGCTTGGGAAGCCGCCGCTCTACCAACTGAGCTATTGCCGCATCAGACAATCGACCTTAAAAACGGCCCCTTTTTGTCTTTATTGTGTGCCGGACGAAAAAATTTTTCAATCCCTGCGCCCCAGAATGCTGAGCAGCCTGATAAAGAGATTGATGACGTCCAGATAGACATCCAGGGCGCAGTCGATGGCGTTGTCCAGCGTCTTGGGGTAGGCCTGCGAGCGGGCCACGTCGTAGCCGATGTAGCCCGAGAAGAGGAGCACGAAGAACCAGTCGAACATCGCGCCGCGGTAGCCCAGCAGGAAGGTGGCCACCACCTCGGCCAACAGGCCCACCAGCAATGCCACCAGCAGTGTGCGACCCAACCCCAGGAAGAACTGCGGCTTCACCACCGCCACCAGGGTCATCGTGAGGGTCACCATGGCCGTCAACCCCATGGCTTTCACCACGATGTCGGCCGGCAAGCCCGGCACCACCAGCGCCAGCATCAGTCCGATGGGCAGCACCACCAGGTTGTAGCCCAGGAAGCTCACCAGCGGCTGAGTGGAGCGGTTGGCGATAACGATGCCCGCAATGGTAGGCACCAGGTAGACGAGCAGCAGGCCCAGCCATCCCAGCGTGGAGGCCATCTGCTGCAGCGGCCCGTAGAGGAAGTACACCATCAGGGCGTTGACCGCCAGGCCGTAGGTCAGCGTGCCGCAGAGGGCCAGGTTGTAGCGGCGCGACGTCAGGCTGTCGGGCAACCCCGACTCGAGACGTTCCTGTTTGCGCTGCGACGAACTCAGTATCAACGACGATTCTGCCATCTTTTGGTTTAGGGTTTAAGGTTTACAGTTTAGGGTTTAGGGTGGGGATCTTAGTTAAAATATTCGTACACGCCGTTCTCGCTCCGCACGGTCACCTGGGCCTTCGGGGCCGCCTCGACGTGGCCCACCACCCGGGCGTCCACGTTGAACGAGCGCGCTATGTCGATGATGCCGCGGGCCGTGGCCTCGTCGGTGTAGATCTCCATGCGGTGGCCCATGTTGAACACCTTGTACATCTCCTGCCAGTCGGTGCCGCTCTCGTCGTGGATCATGCGGAACAGCGGCGGCACGGGGAAGAGGTTGTCCTTGACCACGTGCAGGTTGTCGATGAAGTGCAGCACCTTCGTCTGCGCCCCGCCCGAGCAGTGGATCATGCCGTCCACCTTGGGGCGGTACTCGTCGAGCACGCGGCGTATGATAGGCGCGTAAGTTCTTGTGGGCGACAGCACCATGTGTCCGGCGTCGACGCCCGGCACCTCGGTGGGGTCGGTCAGCCGCTTGCTTCCGCAGAAGACCACCTCCTGCGGCAGGTCGCGGTCGTAGCACATGGGGTAGCGCTCGGCGTAGACGTGCGAGAAGACGTCGTGACGGGCCGAGGTGAGGCCGTTCGAGCCCATGCCGCCGTTGTAGGCCGTCTCGTAGGTGGCCTGGCCGTAGCTGGCGAGGCCCACAATCACGTTGCCGGCCTTGATGCGGGCGTTGTCCACCACGTCGGCGCGCCGCATGCGGGCCGTCACCGTGCTGTCCACGATGATGGTGCGCACCAGGTCGCCCACGTCGGCCGTCTCGCCGCCGGTGAGCACGATGTCGATACCCATGTCGCGCATCGTCTGGCAGAACTCCTCGGTGCCGTTGATCACAGCCGAGATGACCTCGCCGGGCACCAACTGCTTGTTGCGCCCTATGGTGGAGGAGAGCAGTATGTGGTCGAGGGCGCCGACACACAGCAGGTCGTCGGTGTTCATCACGATGGCGTCCACAGCGATGCCCTTCCACACGCTGAGGTCGCCCGTCTCCTTCCAGTACATGTAGGCCAGGCTCGACTTGGTGCCTGCGCCGTCGGCGTGCATGATGTTGCAGTAGTCCTTGTCGCCGCCCAACAGGTCGGGGATGATCTTGCAAAAGGCCTTCGGATAGAGACCCTTGTCGATATTCTTGATGGCGTTGTGCACGTCCTCCTTCGTGGCCGAGACGCCGCGCTGGTTATACTTGTCCATATCAGTTCTTGGTTTTCGTGTATTCATATTGGTAGAGACACTGCACCCGGGTGTCGGCCAGCGAGTCGTGATAGATGTAGGCGTGGCTGAGTGCCAGCCGCTCGTCGGTCAAGTCGTCGATCTGATAATCCTCCGTCACCGTCTCGCCGTTCGAGAACAGCAGCTGGCGCCCCTCGGCCAAAAACCAGCGGCAGAGGGTCGAGTCGCCGCGGTCCACACGGCAGCAGACATTGTCAGCATAGAGATCCATCGTCTGCCCCTCGAAGCCCGGCAAGTCGTTCACCTCGGTCCCGCCCGGCGTCCGGCTGACGGTCTCGGTGGCGCCCTCCAGCGTCCAATGACCCACCAGCAACTCCGCATCGGTCGGCTCCGAACAGGCCGCCAGACAGCCCATCGAGACAGCCAACAGCGTCATTGACAACATCTTGACACAGTTTCTCATTCCGTTTTCTTGCTTCTATTTGCGCTGCAAATATACACATTTTTTCCGATTCACGCGCCACGACCCGCAATTTTTCCCCCATCCCCCTCCCCTTCCGACCCCCTTCCGACCCCCTTCCGACCCCCCTGAAACCCTGTCTGCTCCCTGATGGCTCCCTGATGACTCCC
>CAMHDJ010000009.1 GCA_946183915.1 uncultured Bacteroidales bacterium
ATTCGCCGTTATAAAAGCCTGCGTAGCTTCGAGTAATTCGAGTAATTCGCCGTTATAAAAGCCTGCGTAGCTTCGAGTAATTCGAGTAATTCGCCGTTAAAATCCTTGTGCGGGGTGGGTCGTTCTCCGCTTCGCTATCGGAAGCCTCCACTGGAGGCTCCCTTCACGTGCACGATCTAATTTTTTGACTTAAATTAACTTAAATCTTGTGTTTTATCGAGAGTCCCCGATGGGGGACGACGGATAGTAGCCGTGGGCGCCAGCCCACGGACAGTGACACTCAGCACCATGGATGGAGCCCCGTAGGGGCGACGGAACACCCCGCCCACCTATCCGTCGCCCCTACGGGGCTTCGGTTTGTTTATACTCTGCTACCGTGGGCTGGCGCCCACGGCTACCCTCCGCCGCCCCTACGGGGCTCTGCTTCCAGCCCCCTCGCGCCCCGCAGAGGCACAGGAGACCCCGGCCTATGCCCCGCGGAACGTCTTAACAATTTATGATCCAAGTACAATGCTTTTGAGCCGCCCACAAATATAAAAAATGTTAATAACAATTCTGATTCTCATTTTATCCGAAAAAAAATTGTACTTTTGCAAAATAATATGATCATCTTGAAAGACAATGCGGGACCTCGGCGTATGGCATCTTCAACATTAGTTAACCAGACCTTAAACTGCAAGATTACAATTAATAATTAGCTTTATGACAAAAAGGTTATTCTTGCTCTCAATCATAGTCCTCGGCTTGTCCTATAGTCAAGTGCAGGCGCAGCAACTTGACACAATCGAGGAAGGGGATCCGATGTATCTCTTTTATCAGCCAAAGCCAGTGGGCTTAGGTATCGGGTGCACCAGTTGGAATTTTACGGGCTGCTTGGTACAGGAGTATTGGGTAAAAGACTCTATCACGGTATATGGGGTCGCTGTAACGTTCGATCGGAGAGACTCCGATATGGGGTTTCAAAACTTTTATGACTACAAGGCTGTACTCATGGAGCCTCAGGGGTATAACATCGACACTAACCATCTCGCTTTGCAGCATATCGACTCCGTGAGAATCAATAACGGATTGGTAGTATCCCGGAAGTTCCGATATGTTACCGATAATAACGAGTTGGTTGTTCCGTGTTATGAATTCTATTTCCCCCAGCCACATCTGGTGACAGACTCTTTCTATGTGGGCCGGGTTCATATGGGAAATCAGCATGGCATTTGTGAATACGGTGTCACCTATAGTTATTCCGATCCCGGTAGCCAATACTACACCTTTTCCGATATCGATTCCTTTGCTCTTGAACATTTCAGCCTATTCGGCCCAGACTCGCGACACTGGGGCGTGTTCTTCCCTATCATCGGGTTGCGGTGCAATCCGGTGTCGCATTATGAATTAACCGATTTGTCGACCGATAGTGTCGTGGTGAGCTGGAATAATGTTGAAGACAGTGCCGCTTATCGGCTCCGGCTGATGGGCGACGATGGTAGCGACACCTCGTTCACCACCAGAGACACCTCCCTCACCCTCAGAGGTCTTTCGGCGGATGTCCGCTACAATGTTATGCTGTGTCGGCAATGCCAATACTCCACCCTCGCCTACGACTCTGTCAATGGCTACGACAGCCTCGTCTACAGCCAATGGCTTTCCGGTCTGGCTTTCCGTAACGGCGCCATCGACACCGCTTCGTCAGGCGGTATCGACACTACAGGCACTGGCGGTATTGACACCACCGGTACCGGCGGCAATCCAACCGAGGGAATCATGCGTGCCGACGGCGACAGCTTCTCGCTGACGCCCAACCCGGCGCGTAGCAGCGTGCTGGTGACGCTGCCGGCAGCGGCTGTCGGCGGGCGCCTCTCGCTCTGCGACCTGGCGGGCCGCGAGCTGGAGTCGCACACGGTGCAGGGGCCGTCGCTGGAGTTCGACGTCAGCACCCGCGCCGCCGGCGTCTACCTCGTCAAGCTCGTCACACCCCGCGGCGTCAGCACCCGACGGCTGGTGGTGGAGTGATGGTCTACTTCAGCTCGATGAAGGGGACCGAGTTGCCGAGCATGTACTGCGGCATCTTGCCGTCCCACTTCTGCACGGCCTCGTAGCTGACCAGTTTGGGGTTGCGCTCGAGGGCGTTGGCCTTGATGCGCATGGCTTCGGCCTCGGCCTCGGCGGCAATCTTGGTCTGCTTGGCTTTCTCCTCGACCTGGATGGTGACGTTCTTGGCCTTCAGGGCCTCCTGCTCGGCCACCTGCTTCTCCTTGATGGCGTTCTCGAACTGGTCGTCGAAGTCGATGTCGACCAGCTGGAACTGGATGTTCATGAAGTAGTTGCTGTCGAGCGTCTGGCGGAGGGTCTGCTCGATGGCGCGGCGCACGGCGTCGCGGTTCTCGACGATCTCGGTGGCGGCGAAGTTACCGAAGGCTTCCTTCATGGCCGAACGGACGAAGGGGACAACGATGCGGTTGTGGTAGTCCATGCCGACGTTGCGGTAGAGGCGGTTGACGTTGGCCCGCACGAGGTCGTAGTTGATGGTGTAGTCCACCTCCGAGGTCTGCACGTCGCGCGTGTAGGAGTTCTCGTGTCCGTCGAATTTCTTTTGCTGGATGTTGATCTTCTTGACGCTCTGGATGAAGGGCACCTTCATGTGGAGGCCGTCCTCGATGGTGTTCTCCGAGATGCGCCCGAAGGTGCTGAGGATGCCGCGCTCGGTCGACTTGATAGTGTAGAACGACGAGGACAGCAGGATGATGGCCACGACGAGGACCACGATCCAGGTGGTCAGTTTCTTGGTTTCTCCGAAAAAGTTCATAGTGTTTTGGTATTTGTGTTATTATTATTGTTTGATTGTTCAATATTGGCAACACCCTCAGTCGCAGAGGATGTAGAGGTCGTCGCGCGGGTTGAGGAAGAGGAGGGGTGTGTGCGAAGGGTGGGCAAGGAGCTGCCGCTCGGGGAGGGGCCGCAGGAGGTCGACGAGGTCGCGGTCGCGGAGATCGGTGGTGCGGGCAATAAGGAGATCGGGGTGCAGCTGGTCGAGGGCGGCTTGGTCGACGCGGGTTTGGCTGTCGACGGCCGGTGCGGTGTAGCTGATCTCGAGCGGGGCGAAGAGTTTGTCGGCGAAGTGCATGTTGTTCTGCCATCGCTGGCGGAGCCCCTCGTCGCGATAGTCGGGGTGGGCGATGGCGATGCGGTAATTGAGGAAGCGGGCCAGATAGGAGGCCCAGACGAGCTTCTCGCGGCCCTCGCGGTGATGGGTGAGGGTGAGGGCGGCGGTGAGAGGCGTAGTGCCGTCCGACATGTCGCCGGCTTTCATGTCTTCACCCACCACCAGGTAGGCCGTCTTGCAGTTGCGGAACTCGCGCAGGAGGGTATGGGGGTGGGTGAGCGACGAGCGGGGGGCCGTGGGGTCGACCGCAGCGACGGCCAGAATGGCACCGAAGGCGGTGGGGAGTCCCTCGATGGCGGTGTGCCAGTCGCCGGTAAGGCTGGCGTAGGGCACGCCAAGTTTGCGCAGCCACTCGGGGGCATCGCCCGGAGTGCGCTTCACGTGGAGGGCCATGAGGCCTTTGTGGCGCAGGCACTCGGCGAAGTGACGCGCCCAGGGGAGCACCCGCGCGGCGCTCTCGGCGCTCTCGACGCAGGCTATGACGTATTGGTCTTTCTTGCTCATCTGATCAGGGTGATGTCGCCTTTGAAGTCGGTCTCGACGCCGTTGACGCACCGGATGCGGCAGGTGTAGGTGTAGACGCCCGCGAGGGCGGGGGTGTTGTTGAACGTGCCGTCCCAACACTGGGTGGCATCCGAGCTCTCGTAGACACACTGGCCCCATCGGTTGAAGAGGGCAATGTGGAACTCGGTGAGCAGTTCGGCGTTGAAACAGAGCCGGTCGTTGCGACCGTCACCGTTGGGGGTGAAAGCGTTGGGGATAACGAAGTCGGGCGCGCCGCAGTTGATTTCGGTGCAATGAATGCAGACGCTGGCCGAAAGGGTGCAGCCGTCGGCCGAGGTGGCTTGGACGGTGTAGCAGGCTGTGGTGTCGGAGGGGGTGGCCGTGGGGTGCTGGATGTCGGGCCGGTCGAGGTCGGCAGCAGGGCTCCAGAGGTAGCTGGCGGCGCCGTCGCTAGCGTGGAGGGCGAGGCTCTCGCCGAGGTAGATCTCGGTGCGGTCGGCCCAGGCCCGGAAGCCGTCGAGCGAGTGGTCGCGCCGGATGACAGTGGTGTCGACAAGCGGACAGCCGAGGGAGGTGAGCTGGGTGACGTAGGTGCCGGGGCAGAGGCCGTCGATGAGGGTGTCCAGGGCGGGTTCCTCGGGGATGGCGCTCATGTTGTAGTGTATGTTGATCCAACCGGTGCAGCTGTCATCACAGAGGGCGGCAGAGAACTCCTTTTCGTAGTAAGGGCGCGGTGGATTCTGGAGGGTGACCTCACGAGAGTAGGAGCAACCGTAGCCTTCGACGCTGACGAGGTAAGTGATGTCTGGAGCCAGACTGTCGACCGTGAAGAAAGTGCGGCCTCCGGCTTGGCTAAAGGTGGGGGTGCCCACTGGCGGCTGGACCGCGACGACGATGGAGTCGGGGTCTATCTCAGGTCCCAGACGGAAGACGGCGCTTCCGTCGGTCGAATCGTGGCATGAGATGGCGATGGGTTGCCATTGGTCGACGAGGGTGTAGGTGCGCACGTGGAAGGTGTCGACCTGGGTACACACACCGGCCGAGGTATGAAGGACATAGGTGCCCGTGGCGCTGACCCAGGGGTTGGCAACGGTGGAGTCGCTGACAGGGTCGCCGCTCCAGGTATAGGTGGCTCCCACCACAGGGGGATTGCCGATCTGTATACTACTACCATTACATGACAACTCGGGGCTATGGGAAAGCTCGATGGAACCAAGCACCTGAACGGTGTGGCGCTGAGTGTCGGCCTCGGAACAACCGCCAGGCTGGTTAGCGATGAGAGTAATGGTGTAGATGCCCGGGGTAGTATAGGTGTGGCTGGGGTTGCGCTGGGTGGAGGTGGTGCCGTCGCCGAAGTCCCAGTGGAAGGAGGATCCTCGGCCGGTGTTGGTGAGATGCAGATCGTATGGAGCACATCCGGCTTCAGGCAGCAGGAACTCGGCCACCGGGAAATCGTCGGTGACATTGAAGCGGAAGAGGGCGTTGTTGCAGTTGGACGACTCGTTGGAACTGCTCCAGGCCCCAGCCGAGGTGGGGAACCCCTGGGTACCGCCACACGAGGCACAGACCGACTGATAGAGCGTGCCCAGACGATCGAAGCGGGAGGTACCTCCATCAACATGATCGGCACCATTGTAACTCGAAGTGTTTTGGTGCAGCTGACCGAAGAAGGTAGCATACTTCAACTGATTGGCGTTGGCGTCAAGGCTAATGATGTAGAAGTCCTGTCCATCGGTGGAGTCGCTGTAAGCATCGGTTGTGACTTCCATTGCATGAGTACCTCCGGAGTACCAAGAGGCGATGTACGGGACGAAATCGCGCCCCCAACCGGCAGCATAGACACGGTTGCAGATGTCGGCTGCGAAGGCTGTCGGGGAAAGGTTGATGCGGTTAGGGGTTCCGAAAACAGTACTCCAGCGGCGCACGTCAAGCCCTGGCGCCAAGCGCATGAGAAGCATTCCAGAGTTAGGGATACTATAGCCTGCGTTATAAATAAAGTAAGGACTGGCATAATGGGTCTGGCCGAAAAGGAAGACTTCGTCATGATGGCCGGTACGGACGAAGTATATTTGATCGTATAAATGGTCACCTATAAACGTGGAGGACATGAGGCGATCACCAGCGTAGCTAATCTTGCTAACAAAGCCGTCGGCCGTGCCACCGCCATACGTCGTCTGAAAGGCACCTTCAGTGACTGGGAAATTAGAACTACTGGTGCCTCCACACACCAAAAGATTGTAGGCAGAGTCGACATCAATACTATAGACTGCATCATCGCTAGAACCGCCCAGATAGGTACTCCAAAGGAGGTTGCGCAGGTTGTGGTCGAGCTTGAGCACCACCCCGTCCTGCCGGCCACCGAGGGTAGGCTGCACACAGCCCTGATTCACAGGGAAATCGGTACTGAATGTCGTACTGCCTATATAGATATTGTTCAGGTTGTCTGTGATAATTTCGCCACGGGCACCATCTCCATAGTTATGGTACAACGAGTCGTTGCCCCCCATAACAGTGTTGTAGTTGTCGCTGTAGACGTTACGGTAATTGAGGCCGTCGTTTCCAGAACCGCCCACATAGGTTGACGCTAGCATCTGAGTACCGTCGGTCGAGAGTCGACTAACAAAGATATCACTGCCATTCTGGAAGTTGATAGCGCTGGAAAGGTAATTGATAGTATGGCCACCGGCGAAGAATGTTTGGTAGGAACCTGCTGTGACCGGAAAGTTGGCCGACCCTGTGGTGCCAAAAATCAATAGCTCGTCGAAGCTGTTAACAAAAAGACTGTGGGGCATATCACTCGATGAGCCGCCAAGATAGGTTGCATAGAGACGGTGCCTCCCCGTCGAGTCAAACTTGAAGATACCAATATCACAACTACCACCTCCATAGGAACTCTGGTAGGCTCCCAGCGAGGTCGGATAGCCAATGGCAAAGACCAGGCCCGCCGTATAGACGTTCTTTTGCGAATCGTAGGTGGCGGTGGTACCCCAATTATCGGCCGTGGAGCCCGTATAGGTAGAGAATATCAGCACAGGGTCAATGACGAGGTCACGGCTCTGATCATATGATCCCACCTCCACCCAAGCACGATATCGTCCCTCTTTGGTGCGACTCACGCGCCATCGACTGCTCACTTCCTGCTCTTCGTTGCCTTGCAACTGGTAGACATACGGCTTCAGCTCCATAATATACCTTACCGATGTTCGGATACGCAACAGCCCAGCCGAGGTCACCTCGACACCGTCAGTGCCCTCGTATTCAATGATCACCTGCGAGGCTTCGGCTCCTGAGCGGACGATAAAGTTGTATTTAAGCGCCTTGTCAGCGCCATAGATCTCAAGGTCGACCCCAGGATAGAGGTCGTCATATCGCACAGCATCGTATTGAGGCACCCGGCTCCGCCAGAAAGCAGGGTTGTCTCCCAGAAAGTAGTTAGCATGTGTTGACTGAGGATTAAACCCGCTTGGTTCCACATCATCAGCGGCCACAAAGTGCATGCGGTACGCATGATAGGCCGGTACTTTATTGACTGGAGCCGGGTGGGGGAGACTCTCGCGCAGGGCCACCGTGATAGCCCGAGACTCCAAGAACAGGGCTGCATCATGAAGTTGCGCCTCGTAGCGGTAGGGCTGCTCCCATTGTCCACGGTTCTCAACAAATGAGACGGTCGTACCCACACCCAGTGTGTCACGGTCATGTCGCGCCATCGCGTTGCAACACAGCGCCATCAGTACTATCAAAAAGCCCAATCGTCTCATATTGATAAAAACATTATCGACTGCAAAGATACGGATTTTTTATGATATAGCAAAATAAAACTTATCATTAAACAAAAAAAAGAGAACCATCTTCGGTTCTCTTCTCTTGGTGACTCCTGCAGGATTCAAACCTGCAACCTTCTGATCCGTAGTCAGATGCTCTATTCAGTTGAGCTAAGGAGCCATCTTGTTCTTTCAGTCTTCTCTCCTTGAAAGCGGGTGCAAAAGTACTAACTTTTTGGATACTGACCAAATTTTTTTTCAAATTATTTTCGACTCATCCCATAACCCGCTGCAAAACAAGAATGTAATCAAACGATTTTTTAGCTCACTATAGGCTCACATCCGTACACTTCGCGGTGCAGAAGGTCCCGAATTTCGGAAAATTCGTCGTCGTCAAGCTCATATTTTGACATTATGATCATCGGAACCGTGCGACCATCGTGATGGTATGAGGGTTGCACATAGGTCTGGGGGTTCTGGAAGAAGCCCATACTGGCGTAAAATTCTACCCGATGGTCGGCCTCCTCGGTGTTGGGGAGTTCGACCTCGAGCACCACCTGTTCGGTCTGTTGCGACAGGAAGTTAAGGAACACAGCCTTGCCGAGACCCTGGTTGCGAAGCTCCTCATCGATGGCGAAGTGCTCCACATAGACCAGCTCGTCGAAGGTCCAGTAGGTGAGTATGCCGACCGGCTCGTCGCCATTTTCGGCCACTAAGAAATGGAATTTGCCGGCATCACGCTGCCGGAGACTACTGAAGGGCGGGCGTTCCTGTTCGGGGAACGCCTCTTCAAACAGTTCTTGTGCAAAGTGCGAATGATCGCTTTCTGCCAAATTGGTAAATGTTATCATCAATTAATAAAACTAAAGTTATTCATTTCAAATCGGATACCAAGCATGTGCTGCCAGCCCCATGCCGTGTAATCCTCCAGGACGGTGCGCGTCTGATAGCAGGAATAGCCTGCCTTGATGGTACCCACCTCGGGTACATTGTAACCCACCAAAAGGCTGACAAAGACACCATAGCCGATGCCACCCTGGTTGATATAGGTATAGTCGCCGACCCCATAGTCGGGGGAGCGGCCGCCCCACACGTCAAGAATCGACCACGCCCCGCCACCGATCTCCATCAAGTTGTCCTGCACCTTGGTGTTGATCAACGAAGCACCGAGGTCGAGTTCCAAGTCGAGCACGTCGTTGAGGGCCACCGAACGCGTGAGGGCCACATCAATGCTGATGCGGTCTTCCTTGCCCAGCATCCCGCATCGGATGTAGGGGTCGCTGCCCAGCACACCGGTACCGTTGTTACTGCTGAGGTTGAAGGCACCGATGGCGTTGAGGCGAGCCATATCGAAGCGCAGCAACCAGCCGAAGCCTGAGCGGTAGACATAGTGCAACCCCAGGCCGATCTGGTAGCTTATACGGTAATACATGTCGGGATATTCCACCACCTGTAGCTGACTGTAACTACTGATGGCCGAGGGCGATATCAGTCCTTGGTTGACCAACGACGTCCAAATCTGTTCGCCATAGGTATTGCTGTGCAGCACCCGATAGATGGTATTGGCATTCTCTTCGCGGCCCGAATAGAAGTTGGCCGTCACACGGTCGGCCCAGAAGCCGCCCGCATTGGCAAAGACCGACAGCCCGGGACTCGGAGGCTTGTCGTCGGAGCCCGGATCCGCCGTTGCCGTCTGGGCCAGCATCAGCATGGCCACCACCATCATTGCATGCCTCACAGCTCCACTCCTTTCTCCTTTACGATGGTCGACAGCAGGTCTTTGGCGCGCGAAAGACGCACCTTGACGGTACCGATCGGGATGTGCAACCGCTCGGCAATCTCCTCATAACTAAGGTCTTCATAGTAGCGCAGACGGATCATCTGGCGGTAGGGCTCCTTCAGCTGGTCGACGACCTGCTTCAGCGTCTCGTCGCGCTGCATGCGGATCATCGCCTCCTCCGGGTTGGGCTGGTTGGAGGGAATCTGATACTCGATAAACTCGCCGTCGGGCGTATGCTCGGTAGCGCTCAAGGGTATGGTCTCCAACCGGTTGCGACGCAGGTGGTCGATGTAGGTATGCACCCCGATCGAGTAGAGCCATGCGCTGAAGGTCGAGGTCGGAGCGTAGCGGTGCAGCTGCAGGAAAGCCTTGCCGAAGGTCTCGATGGTGAGATCCGACGCGGTGGTTGTATTGCGGGTCATACGGAGCAAAAGCAGATACAGCGGCTCGCGATAGGCCGCCATCAGGTCGGCATAGGCCTTGCGGCTGCCGCGGTCGCGCGCATCACACACCAACTGGTAGTCGTGTTGCAGGCGCTCTGTTTTTGCTGTCGTTTCCACTACTTTTTAAACTTTCTGTTGTTAGGTAACGGCAAAAGTATTAATATAGTATTTGCGATGATAAAATAAATTTCGAACAGCGGGGCGGCAAAGTGGATGTACCCCCCCTCGAAACGCTTGGTAAGCCTTGAGAAACAGACGATTTGCCACGCCCACTTCAGCACGGCAGCCGCCGCCACAGCCACCCATGGCAGGGTGCCGCGGAGCAAGAGAAGGACGGCTGCGGCATAGAAAACCACGTTCATCCACGCCGGCAGACTCTCGTGAAGGCGCCCCCAGAAGCTGTGACGGTTGCGGGTGGCCACACGGTGGCGCCGCTCGTCGTGCCACTGATAGAACCGTTTGCGCGGCTCGGCCGTCAGGCAGGCGTCGCTGTCGATGCAGACGGCCGTGTTCTTTCGCGTAGCGTTCTGGTAGACAAACAGATCGTCCGACCCGTCGGCCACATCGTAGTGGCTGATGAAGGCCCCCTGGCTGAAGAAGAACGAGCGGCGGTAGCTCAGGTTGCGCCCCGAGCCGGTGTAGGGGTGTCCCAGCAGGGCACTACCCAGATACTGAGCGCCGTAGGCCAGGCTGTCGTACTGCTGCAGCATGCCCAGCAGGGTCTTGGTACGCTTCACGCCGCAGTAGCCCAGCACCACCTGGGTGCCCTGCTCGCGGTAGCCACGCACCATTCCTTTGAGCCACAGCAGGTTCTTGGGGGTGCAGTCCGGGTCGGCCAGCATCAGGATGTCGTTCTTGGCGCTCTTGATGCCGATGGAGAGCGGGTATTTCTTGCCCTGGAAGAGGTTGACATCCTCCTTGAAGGGCACCACCTTCAGGTGGGGGTAATAGTCCTTCAACAGCTTGAGGACGAACTCCGTATCGTCGGTCGACAGGTAGTTGACCACCACCACCTCGAAGTCGGGGTAGTCCTGCTCGAGCAGGTAGACCAGATTCTCCTTGAGCCAGGCGGCGTCGTTGCGGGCCGTGAGCACCACACTGACCGGCGGCAGGTCGCCCTGCGGCACCTGCCCCTCCTTCTTCAGGCCCCAGCGGCCCACACGGAAGTGGTACAATCCGTAGTAGAGACACAAATATATCATCGCCGCCAGCATCACAGCCGCCAGCGCAACAGCGTAGCTATCAGTGAGAAAATGACTGAAATCAAACATTTTTACACAATATTTTCAAGCTACAAAAATACACAATAAACCCCGCATGGCAACGCCTGCGGGGCCTTAGATTTCAACAAGCTTTCAACAGCGCTACTGCCGTGTGCGGTGCTGGAAGAAGAGTATGAGGCCGGCGGTGAGCAGCGCCAGGGCGCTCAGGATGATCCAGAAGGCCGTGTGGGTCATCGGGAACGGGAAGTCGACGTTCATGCCGAAGAAGCCCGTCACCACCGTCAGCGGCAGCATGATGGTGGAGAAGTAGGTCAGCACCCGCATGATTTCGTTGGTACGGTTGGTCAGCAACGAGTCGAAGGTGTGCGACAGACCCTCGATCAACTCGCCATAGTCCTCGATCGAGTCGTACATCTTCTGGTACTGGTCGAGGATGTTGCCCCAGTAGTCGTCCATCTCCACCACCTCGGGATCCACAAACCCCTTGACGCCACCGCTTTCGAACAGGTGCAGCACGCGCAGCTGGGCGCGGAAGGTGGTGTTGAGCAGGATGATGTTGCGCCGCGTGACCGAGATCTGTTCGATGATCGAACGGGCGCGACGGTTGAAGATGTCGTAGTTGATCAGGTCCACATCGGCACCGATGCGCTGCACCAAGGTGTTGGTTTCCAGCATCAGGCGGTTCAGGATGTGGTAGAGCAGCTGGTCACTGCTGGCCATCATCTCCTGCGTCTCCTCGTCGCCTTCGGCCAGGTCTTCGCTCATGTCGTCGAAGAGTTTTTTGACCACCCAGTGGGCTTTGCCGACGGTGATGATGAAGTCGCGCCCCCAGAAGAGCTTGACCTCGCGGATGCGAACCGTCTTGTTGTCGCGCTCGAAATAGGGGAAATGAAGGATGAGGAAGTAGTAGTCGTCATACTCGTCCAGCTTGGGGCGCTGGGTGGTGCCGCGGCAGTCTTCGATATCGAGGGGGTGGAAGTGATAGTCGTCGAGCAACAAGGCGTAGTCTTTTTCGCTGGGGTTGGTGATATCGAGCCACTGCAGCGACTGGTACTGTATTTTTTCTATCATCTAGGCACCTCCTTTCTGGGTTCTAAAGACTGTTTTTCAGCGGTCTACATTCGAGTATTATTGTTTGGTTGACGCTGCAAAAATACAAAAACTTCTCGAATTGTGCAAATATATTTTACATCGTTTTGCCACACGCACCCCTCCGTGCGAGGATCTTAACGGCGAATTACTCGAATTACTCTAAGCTACGCAGGCTTTTTTAACGGCGAATTATGCGAATTACTCGAATGCTACGCAGGCTGATTTCTGCGAATTACTCGAATGATCTGCGCAAGCATTCGAGTAATTCGCAAAACAAGCAGATCACATAGCGACCTGCGTAGCTTCGTTAAATTCGAGTAATTCGCCGTTACTTTAAATTTAAGTAAATTTAGGTTAAAAAATTAGATCGTGCACGTGAAGGGAGCCTCCAGTGGAGGCTTCCGATAGCGAAGCGGAGAACGACCCCCTCCGCGGGGTCGTCGGTGCAGAGCACCGATGCTGCGATCCGAAAACGCAGCCCAAAACAGCCGATTTAAGTTAATTTAAGTCAAAAAATTAGATCGTGCACGATCTAATTTGCACCTTTAAACCATTCTAAACGAGCCATCTAGCCTTCCGGAAGTGTGCTAACCATGCTGGAAAACTCGCAAAACGCTGACAGGGCAAGGATTTTGCCCTGGTTTTAAGAGAGTCATCAGGGAGTCATCAGGGAGCCATCAGGTAGAAGGCAGGGAGTCAGGGGGATGGCGAGGGGTTCCACCGCGAGGCCAAATCGTTGTCGAGTAGGGCGATGAGGGGTCGCAGGGCAGGGGAGGCGGCGGCAAACGGGCCGGAACGGCGGGCCGACGATGTATCACGGTAGCCATAAACCACTCACGCATAGCCAATTACAACAAGCCGAACCACTTATTTTGCATTTCCCGATGCCCGATTGGTATTTTTTGTGTACTTTTGCCGACTGGAAAAATAAGTAATAATAACTAAAAACAGATTTATTATGAAACGTTTAGGACTTCTTCTGATGTGCGTCGCCACGCTGGCGATGACCTCTTGCAGCATTTTCCAGTCGGCCGCCTCGAGCGACCCGGTGGCCATGGCTTCGGGCCAGGCCTGCGGCACCGCCGTCCAGGGCCTCTACGGCAGCTACCAGAGCCTCGGCAAGGTGGACCTCACCGCCGGCAACAACCTCACCAGCGCCCTGGCCTTGGCCACGGCCTACAGCCAGCTGCAGCAGAACAAGGACAACAAGGCCTACCGCACGGCGTTCACCACGGGTCTCATCGCCTCGTCGGCCGGTTTGGTCACCAAGGCCAACGCCGATAGCTTCATCAACAAGTTGCTCGGTGCCACGGGTTTATCGAACATCAACACCGACAAGATGGCCCAGACGGCCTCGACCGTATCCGCCATCGTCACCCTGATGCAGGCCCTGAAACAGTAAGCCCGATGGAAGCACTCGATTGTATCCGCACGCGGCGCTCCTGCCGCGCCTTCACCGATCAGATGCCGCCGCGCGAGGTGCTGGAGCGTATCTGCCAGGCCGGCACCTACGCCCCGACGGGCCACGGCAAGCAGAGCCCCCTCATCGTGGCCATCACCAACCGCACCGTGCGCGACCGCCTCAGCGCTCTCAACGCACAGATTTGGAGCACCTTGTCGGCCAACCGGCCGGCCGAAGGCTTCGACCCCTTCTACGGCGCCCCGGTGGTGCTGTGGGTGCTGGCCGATGCGCGTGTGACGACCCACATGTACGACGGCTGCTCGGTGGTGACCACGCTGCTCGACGCCGCCCACGCCTGCGGCCTGGCCTCCTGCTGGGTGCACCGCGCCAAGGAAGAGAGCGAGAGCCCCGAGGGCCGCGCCCTGCTGCGCGAGCTGGGCGTGGACGACCACTATGTGGGCGTCGACCACGTCATCCTCGGCTACCCCGCCAAGGAACTCCCGCCCGCCATGCCCCGCAAGGCGGACTATGTGCGCTGGGTGGAATAAAAAATTTTTCACCCTCCCTGTAAGAAAACACCCCCTTCGCGCGACTATAAGGCGATATGACAGCGAAGGAATACACATCAGCCATCCCCCTCTGGGCCGACGACGCCATGCGACTGGCCGTCCGGTGCGGCGGCAGCAAAGCCGACTCGGAGGATGCTGTGCAAGAAGCCCTTGCCTCGCTCTGGCAGTGCCGCGAAAGCGTCGCGCTCGAGAAAGGCAAGGGCTACCTGTTGAGTGCCACCTACCGGCGCCTGATGTCCACCTTCCGCCACATGAAAGTGCAACGTGAATTTGCTGCCGCCGAGGCCCTTACAAGTGCCTATTGCCAGCAGCCCGACACCGACTTCGACCTGCGCGAGGCCCTCGACCGCTCGATGGCGACCCTCAGCGGGCAGCAACGCGCCATCCTGCAGCTGCGCGACGTGGAGGGCTACAGCTACGCCGAGATAGGGGAGGCCCTCGACCTGAGCGTCGACCAGGTGCAGGTCTACCTGTTCCGCGCCCGCGTGGCCATGCGTAAACAACTGAAATCTATGGGATATGGAACCGATCAATGATAGCAACTACGAACTCTGGCTCCTGCGATATGCCGACGACGGCCTGACGGCCGACGAGCGCAAGCGCGTGGAACAGTGGCTCGATGCGCACCCCGAGGCCGTCGAGGAGCTGGCCCTCTACCGCGAGGCTCCGCGCCTGGAACGCGACGAGAGCGTCCACTATACCGCTGCAACCCAACCCAATACGCGTCCGCTTTGGGGCAAGACCTGGCGTTGGACGGCGGCGGCCGCCGTGGCGCTGCTGCTGCTCACGCCGCTGGCCCTCCGCCTGCTGGGCGGCAACGACGCCGAGCCCATGCAGGTGGCCCAGGCCACCCCGCCCGCAGAGACGCCGCGCGTCGCGTCTGCCATCTCAACCACCCAGCATGACGCCATAATTGCAGACGCGGCACACCGCGTCTCTACCGACTCAAAATCGTCGCCCTCCGTTGGGACACGGCGTGCCGCGGCCGCCGCCGACAGCCCTGTCTTCCCGGTTGCCGACGAGCTTCTCGTCAACGAAACTCTTGCCGATGTCCCGACCGACACGCTACTGATGGCCGACGCCGTCCCCACCGTCGGGCCGAAACCTGACGTTTCCACTGCCGATAGCGCAGTCATTCTGATTGACAACGAGGCTATTGCGGAGGCGACTCGCCATGTCCCTACCGACGTGCCCGCTGACGATTCCATGGATCAGGTCACAACGGTGGAGCCTATCCTCATCGAGGAAGACACACTTGACTACCTCGAACAGCGCCTTTTGGCCCTGGCCGACGGCACCCGCGAGGGGCTGCAGGGTTCCTATCTAGGGCGCCGTCTGGCACGCCGCCTGCCCGAGAATCAGGAGTTGCTGGCCCAGGTGGACGAGGCCCGTGAGCGCACACCCCGCGGCATCCGCATGGTGACCGACCTGGTGGTAAAGCTCATCGAGGTGAATAGTAAAGAGAACAATCAACAAAACAGCATAACATTATGAAGTACAACATTCTTTTGGCCACCATGGCCACCGCCATGATGCTCCCCGCCGTGGGTCAGGCCCAGGAGCACAAAACCAAGACGCTGCCCGACGCCGTCACCGAGGTGCGCCTCGAGGACTACGCCACACTGCGCGTAGTGCAGGGCGACGAGGACAAGTTCGCCTTCAGCGGCCAGCTCAATGAGAAGTCCGCCCAAAGCGGCAAGGGCACCCGCGTGGTGCTCAACAGCCCCGAAAGCGACGTGACCCTCTACCTCAAACCCGGCCGCTCGATGGTCTTCAACACGCAGGACTTCAGCAACCTGACCCTCATCGGCGACTTCGCCCCGATGGACAGCCTGGTGCTGCATACCGAGGACTACTCGCACATCGAGTACAAGGGCGACGTGACGGACACCCTCCGCGCCCGCCACATGCGGCTGGAGAGCGAAGACTATTCGCGCATCAGCAGCACAAACCCCGTGCAGTACGGCGTGGGGCGCTACAATGCCCACGACTACAGCCGCATCGACCTTGCCGCCTACGACCTCTGCAGCCGGCTGGCTCCCGACGGCGTGACCAACGAACTCTACACCAACAGCGACTTCGGCCGCATCAACAGCGGCCGCTTCACCAAGGACGGCGTGCTTCAGCATGAGCGTCAGGAGGGTGGATACGACGAGGCGCTGGAAGTGACGGACAAGATCACCAGCGGTATCGCCGACATGGCCCGCAAGGCAGTACGCAAGATGAACCGCCACCCGTGGGAGACAGAGCTGGACTTCGCCTGGGGTTGGCACAACTGGGGCGACCAGTTGGGCGCCGGCTTCAGCGGCGTGGAAGGCGCTTCGGCCGTAAGCACAAACTTCCACAACATCCAGCTGGCCATCAACATACCGGTCATCAACGTGCGCGGCTTCGCCTTCAAAGCCGGTCTGGGACTGGATTGGGACCGTTACAACTTCCAGACTCCTGAGGTGTTCTTCGACGCCTCGGCCTCGCCGATGACTTTTGCCGCCGGCACTACAGGCAGTGCCGTGGCCACTTCGCGCCTCAAGACCCGCTGCATCGTTGTCCCGCTCAAATTCGAATTCGGCAATCCCAAGAAGTGGCACATCAGCGTCACCGCTATGCCGGGTCTCAACTGGAGTGGCAACAATACCGGTCTGCGCCGCCGCTACAACATGGTCGACCCGGCCGGCAGCGGTACCACGCGCAAGGAGAAAGACTACGCCATCAACCAGTACATGAACCCCTACCATCTTGATGTGCGTCTGGCAGTGCAGTACAAGGGCATGGGTCTCTATGTCCAGGCAGCCACCCTGCCGCTGCTCAAGGACGGCTGTCAGGAGCTCTATCCCGTCAAGTTCGGTATCATCCTATAAGCGACATCATTCCAAGTTTTCACCAACCGCCTCCCGCCCAACAACAAACGGGGGCGGTTTTCTTTTTGGCCTGTTTCAAAATATTGTGTATCTTTGCAATTCGAAATAATAGAAAAGATGAATATAGTAGACACTCTTACACAGACCATTAGCCAGGCACTGCAGGCGATGTACGGCATCGAACAGCAGGCCTCGGACATCACATTGCAAGACACTCGGCGCGATTTCAAAGGCGACTACACCCTCGTGGTGTTCCCCTACGTCAAACAGGCTCGGCGCAGTCCCGAAGCCGTGGCGCAGGAGATAGGCACCTACGTGAAAGAACACCTCCCGATGGTGTGCGGCTTCAACGTCATCAAGGGCTTCCTCAACTTCGAGATTTCCGACGAATACTGGTCGCAATTCGTAACCGAGAACTTCGCCGACACGACCTTCGGTCTGCGGAAATCCAACCCGAACGATCCTCAAGTAGTAATCGAATACAGCAGCCCTAATACCAACAAACCCTTACACTTAGGACACATCAGGAACAACCTTCTCGGATGGTCGGTCAGCCAGTTGTTGGCCGCTAACGGGGCGAATGTCAAGAAAGTGAACCTGGTCAACGACCGCGGCATCCATATCTGCAAGAGCATGTTGGCCTGGCTTCGCTTTGGCAACGGCGAGACTCCCAAGAGTACCGGCATGAAAGGCGACCACCTCGTGGGCAAATACTACGTTGAGTTCGACAAGCACTACAAAGAGGAGGTCAAACAACTGATGGAGAGTGGGGTAGAGGAGGAGCAGGCCAAGAAAGAGGCTCCGCTGCTGGTAGAAGCCGGCCAAATGCTGAAACGCTGGGAAGAGGGTGATCCTGAGGTGCGTGCGCTGTGGGAGAAGATGAACGGCTGGGTCTACGAAGGATTCGACGAGACCTACCGTCGCCTCGGGGTCAGCTTCGACAAAGTCTACTACGAGTCGCAGACCTATCTGCTGGGCAAAGAGCTTGTGCAGAAGGGGCTGGACATGGGCGTGCTCTTCCGCAAAGAGGATGGATCGGTGTGGTGCGACCTCACCGGCGACGGTCTGGACCAGAAGCTCCTGCTTCGCCGCGACGGCACAAGCGTCTACATGACCCAAGACCTCGGCACCGCGCTCCTGCGACACAACGATTTCGGGGCCGAGAGGCTGATCTACGTGGTCGGCAACGAGCAAGACTATCACTTTAAGGTACTGAAGTTAATCCTCGGAAAACTAGGATTTTCGTGGGCCGACAAAGTATACCACCTCAGCTACGGAATGGTTGAGTTGCCGAACGGCAAGATGAAGAGCCGCGAAGGCACGGTGGTCGACGCCGACGACCTGATCGACGAGATGGAACGCACCGCCGAGGAAATGAGCCGCGAGCACGGCAAGAACGACGAACTGAGCCCCGAGGAACAGCAGCACCTGTACCATATTCTAGCTCTTGGCGCCCTCAAATACTTCATCCTCAAGGTAGATCCCACCAAGAACATGCTCTTCAATCCCGCTGAGAGCATCGACTTCAACGGCAACACGGGCCCCTTCATCCAGTACACCCACGCCCGCATTCGCAGCATTGTACGTAAAGCAGGGGAGGAGGTAACCGCTGGTAAACCGGTGACATTGAGCGATAAAGAGCGTGCCGTCATCAAGGTGCTGCACTCACTGCCCGAAAGCATCGCCGCGGCTGCCGCGGCCTACAGCCCGGCCATGGTGGCCAACTACGCCTACGACCTGGCCAAAGCCTTCAACAGCTTCTATCAGGACACGCCCATTCTGCGGGAGACAGACATGGATATCAAGCACTTCCGCGTCAACCTTTGCGCCATGGTGGCCAACGCCTTGAAGAACACAATGAACATCCTCGGCATCGAGGTACCCGAACGCATGTAACGATGATTTACAAACAACACCTCGAAACGCCGTCGTATCTGTGCGATATCGATGATCACTTGCACCCCTGGGCAGCGGTTCGACTCTGCCAGGAAGTAACAGAGTATCACGGCAATGCCACCGGAATCGGCTTTCAGAAACTGGTCCAGATGAACCATGCCTGGGTACTCACGCGCGCGCTATACAATATATATAGGCTGCCTGACGCCTTCGAACCGATCGACCTAAGCACCTGGTCGCGTGGCAACAACGGACTGATCGCCATGCGCGACTACCGGATGCTGGCCCCATCGGGCGAGGAACTGCTGACCGGCACCTCTTACTGGGCCCTGATCGACATGAGCACACGCCATGTAGTGCGCCTCAACAACGTGATTTCCAACTACGAAAACCACGACATCCTGGCCACCGAGCACTCGGAAATCCCCAAGATCAAGCTGCCGCCGCTGGACAATGTGCAGCCGGCGCTCCAGATGCAGATCCCATTTTCCATGCTCGACCACACCCGCCACATGAACAACTCGGAGTATATCAAACTGATATTCGACGTGTTGCGCCGCGCAGACTTCACCACAAGCCAACCGTTTGTGCTCGAACTGAACTTCCTGCTGGAATCGCGTGGCGACGAACTGCTGACGCTGACACACACGGAAGCGGACAACAGCCATTACATCCTGATTTCCAATCCGCGAGGCATCAGCGTCACGGCACGCATAGCCAAACTCTGAAAACCTCCATGGCGTCAAATCAGCAAGACTGACTTGACGCCATTTTCTTTTTAACATTATTTATGACTTCCGTACACAATTTGACTAATATCTCGGTTATGTTAAATAGAATATGTAAAATCATAGGATGCAGTGCCTCTCGACCCTGCATCCTAATCCTGCTTACGGTTCCGGAACCTCGGGCTTCGTCTTGGAGAGCGTGCACGAAATATCGCCGCGCACCGTGTTTTCTCCATGGTAGATGTAACGGTATTTACCGGTAATCTTCAACGAGTTAGGCGTTGCTTCGTAGACCGTGAAGGCCACCACATAGCGCTCGTCCATGGTCGGATGCGGATTGGTCCACGTGCCGGTCACGTTGTTTCCGCGCAGCGTCCAGAAGAATGTCTTGCCGGGTTCGAGGTTCACCCACATGGTATCCGGAGCCTTGATGATCATCTCGGCGCCGGCCCAGTTGAAGCCCGTGGTGGTGTCTGGGGCCAGTGTCAGCGGGAAATACCACGTGCCGCAGATCTGGCTTTCCTCCACCTGGAACTCCTCTGTGCATGAGGTCGTTGCAAACAATGATGCTGCCACAAACAACACCATACCGATTTTCATAAATGCTTTCATATCGTTACTATAATTTAGTTTGTTTTCAATTTTGCATATAACGCTGTTTGGGTGAAGATTATTGCGTCGGGAGCGAAAATATTTACATTTTTACTATCCGGACGTCTCCGGAAGGCGCTTTGAGAATGTAGACGCCTGACGGTAAACCACTCAGGTTCAATCTATAGGAAGTACTCGAAGGGCAGAAGTCCCCTACCCTGCGACCCGTCATGTCGTGGAGCGAAAGGCGGACGTTCGGCTCTGTGTTCCAGAGGGTAACCTCGTCGCTCGCCGGGTTGGGCGACACCCGTATGGCCGTCGTACCGGCCACATCCTCGATCCCCACGCCGGAGGGAAGCGAATAGATCTCTTCGATATAGCCGATCAGCGGCGTGGCCAAGGCGTTCCAATAGGCAGGCAACTGGCTACTGCTGAGGGTCTTGACGGTAGACACCTCCATTGTCATCTCGAGGCATTGGTGGTAGTAGTTCATATAGTCCTGACGCCCGCCGTGGATGACGTACCAGTCGCCGCCGGCAATGATGCCGGAGTAGGTCACGTCGCGGAAGAGAGCGCTATTGACGGCTCGGGCCGAATCGACGAACCTCTTCCCCACTTCGCGCCACCATTGGCTTTGAGGATGAGGGTTTTGCACCGATGTAAAGCAGTCCCAGGGGTAGTTCATCACCTCGCTGCCCCCATGCAGATTGGCGCTCAGGCGGAACTGATGGCGGGAGACATAGTCGATCATGGCCTCGTTCTCCTGCGGCAAGGCGGGCTTCGACGTGCCGAACGGATCGGGGAAATTGCGGTTGAGGTCGATGCCGTTGGCATTGTAGCGGACAGAGCCCTGTACGGTCTCATTTCCAACATGATAAGTGCCGTCGGGATTGGCCAGCGGGTTGATGCAGACATGCACCCGGTCGAGCAGGGCCGTCAGCCGCGGCGAACTGCCGTAGCTGGCCAGCAGCGTGTCGATCAGACGCAGCATCAACACGTAGCCGGTCACCTCGTCGCCGTGCATGGTCGAAGAGTAGAAGAACTCGGGCATCGAACTGTCGGGGGCGGAGGTCAGCTCAAGGCTCAGTATCAGTCGGTTCTGTACCGACAGGCCGATCGTGTCGAGCCGGCACAGGGTCGGATACTGCGTCGCCCACTGCTGCATCATGGCCACGTAGGTCTCGTAGGTCGGGTAGCGGTCCCACGAGGCCATCTCCTCCACCGTCTGCGCCATGGCAATCGACTTGCTGGCAAGGGGTGCCGGCTCGGGTGGGAAAGCGTCCGGCCGCGGTTTGAGCACTACTTGAGCAGAAACCGTGTTAGTAATTGTAAAAAAAGCGATTAAAAGCGGCAGAAACCTTCTCATTTCTTCTTCTTTTCCCCTTTCGTCACCGGCTTGTCGCTCACCACGCGGGTGTCGTAACCGATCTTCTTCATGGCCGTCTGGAGGGCCTTGGCGTCGGTTTTCTTGCCGTTGTAGGTGATGACGACCGTCTGCTGTTCGACGCTCGTCTCGATCTTCACCACGCCCTTCTCGAAGCGCATGTTGTTCTTGATCTTGTTCTCGCAGTTGGCGCAGTGCATCTGCGGTGTGGGCGTGAGCACGAGCTCGCGCAGATCCTTACCGCCTGCCATCAGCAGCAGGCTTGTCATAATGGCTAAAAGGATGTGTTTCATATACCAGATTTTAGTTTACATTCTCCAGAGGTTCAAACGAATACCGCCGTAGGCCATGATGCCGCGCACCGGTCCCCAGATCATCGTGGGGTCGAAGGTGGGGCTCCAGGGGTTGTCGGCCCCGATGACGGGGTTCGGCTGGCGGTAGTTGGTCAGGTTCTCGCCGCCCAGATAGATCGAGAAATGGCGGAACTCACGGGTGATCTGCATGTTGATCTGCGGGTAGGCGGGGAAGGTCTCGTCCCACGAGGGGGTGCCGTCGGCCCGCGTGTAGGGGGTCGGCATGCGGCCCGGACCGTTGAGCTGCAGGGTGAAATCGGCCTGCCAGAGGCCCATCATAGGCTTCCACGAGAGGGTCAACAGCCCCTTGTAGCGGCTCTGCAAGGGCTTCTCCATCAGCACACCGCCGTAGGTGCACATCACCTTGTTGTAGCGTATGGCGGCCATCACTTCCAGCTCATCCACAATGGGATAGGTGGCATCGACCTGGAACGTGTGGGAGAACGAGCGGCCGTCCAGGTCGTGTATACTGACATGCAGCGGGTCGCTGTCGTAGTCAACCACCGCCTGATGGATGAACGAGGTGTAGTAATACTCTGCGTTGACCGTCAGACTGTTGCCGCCGACCGGGATGTAGAACACGGCACTCATGCCGCTGTTCCAGGCCTCCTCCGGCGTCAAGGCGCAGGGAAGCACCGAGTCCATGCGGCCCGAGGCCAGGAGATAGTGGTACTCGGCGCGGGGATGCACTGGCCGGTAGCCCTTGCCGGTCGAGGCGCGCAGGGTCACCCAGTCGGCCGCCATCCACTTGACGTGCAGCCTGGGGGTGACAAACCAGTGGGTTTCAGCCGCCGAGCTGTAGAAGCGGTCGGCCCTCAGGCCTGCCATCAGGGTGAAGCGGTAGTCGGGCTTGAAGGTGTACTGGGCGTAGGCACCCGGCGTCACCTCGCTCCACTCCTCCCCCATCGCGTAGCGGTCGGCGTTGAGACTGAGACCCGTAGAGAGGTTATGGGCGTCGTTGAAGTCGTGTTCCAGCATCAGTTGGGTGGTCAATGCCCGCTGGTCGAAGAGGGAACTCCGACGGCCAAAGACCGTCGACATGTCGTAGGTGCCGGCCGTGGCCGTGAGGGCCACATTGGTGTTGTGCTCCTTGTCGAGCAGAAGGGCATGCTTCATGTAGGCTTCCCAGCGGTTGATGTCCACCGATGCCATGTAGCGCCCGTTGATATCGCCCGCCTGACCGCCCTGACGATCGTTGCCCATATACCCCACCCCGGCGTGCATCACGTAGCGTCCGCGGCGGTACTTCCAGCGGTTCTGCAGGTGGAGTTGCTCCACCGCCGGCATGTCAATCCAGCCGTCGCCGTTGACATCATGGTGCATAAAGTCCTTCTCGTAGTGCCCCACCAGCTCGGTGCTCAAGTACTTGTTCAGGTGCACGTTGGCCACAACGTTGCCCTCCCCTTTCAGGTGGCTGTCGCCGTAGAGGTTGAGAAGCACCCCCTGCTCCTCGTCGGGCTTGAGGTACTCCACGTCGATCTGGCCGGTGATGCTCTGGTAGCCCTGCTTGACGCTCGAGGTGCCCTTGCTGACCGAGATGCTTCGCATCCAGCTTCCGGGGACGAAATCGAGCATGTAGGGCTGCAAGGCGCCACCCATCATGGGCAGCCCCTCGACGAGCATCTGCACATACAGGCCGCTGAGGCCCAGGAGTTTGATCTGGCGAGCGCCCACCGAGGCGTCGCTGTAGTTGACGTCGACCGAGGGGTTGTTGACGAAACTCTCGCCCAGGTTGCAGCATGCCGCCCGGAAGAGCTCGTCCTGACCGATCTCGCTGCCGTTGACAGCGCCGGCCATGCGTTTCACACCCTCGCCCTTGGTCCTGATATCGACTGCCTCGAGCGTGGTGGTGCGCATGGTGTCGACCTGTTGGGCCTGAGTGCCGCCGACCGCTGCCATCAGCAGTCCTGCCATGATATATTGTCTCTTCATTCCGGTTCTATTGTTCCAACACTTCCATGATGGCCTTGGCAGCCTTGCGTCCGGCCCCCATGGCAAGGATCACCGTGGCGGCACCGCTGACGGCATCGCCGCCGGCAAAGATATACTTGCGACTGGTCTGGCCGTTCTCGTCGGCCTTGATGCCGCCCCAGGGCTCGCAGTCGAGACCCGGGGTCGAGGTGCGGATGAGGGGGTTGGGGCTGGTGCCGAGGGCGGCCACGACGGTGTCGGCCTCCAGGTCGGTCTCGCTTCCCTCGATGGGTGCAAAGCGGCGACGTCCGGAGGCGTCGGGTTCGCCCATCTCCATGCGCACGCAGCGCAGGGCCCGCACCGTGCCGTCCTCGTTGCCGAGGATCTCGAGCGGGGCGGTCTGGAACATGAACTGCACCCCTTCTTCCATGGCGTGGTGCACCTCCTCGCGGCGGGCCGGCATGTCCTGCTCGCCACGGCGGTAGACCACCGTCACCTCGCTGCCCAGGCGCAAGGCCGTACGAGCGGCATCCATGGCCACGTTGCCGCCACCGACAACGACGACCTTGCGGCCCAGATAGATGGGCGTGTCGTAGTGCTCGTCGTAGCCATGCATGAGGTTGGTGCGCGTCAGCAGCTCGTTGGCCGACACCACACCGATCAGCGTCTCGCCCTTGACACCCATGAACTTGGGCAGGCCGGCGCCCGATGCGATGTAGACGGCGTCGTACTCCATGTCGTCCATCAGCTGGTCGATGGTGATACTCTTGCCGATGATGACGTTGGTGCGTATCTCGACGCCGAGGCGGCGCAGGTTCTCGATCTCGGGTTCGACGACGCGCTGCTTGGGCAGTCGGAACTCCGGAATGCCGTAGACCAGCACACCGCCGGCATGGTGAAGCGCCTCGAAGACAGTGACTTGATAGCCATGCTTGGCCAGGTCGCCGGCACAGGTGAGGCCCGAAGGGCCACTGCCGATCACGGCCACCTTGCGCCCCGCGGGGTAGCACTGGCTCTGCGGCTTCGACTGGGCGCGGTGGTTGTCGGCCACAAAGCGCTCCAAGGCCCCGATGGCGATGGGCTCATGCTTGGCACCCATCACGCAACTGCCCTCGCACTGAGTCTCTTGCGGGCAGACACGCCCACAGACGGCCGGCAGGGCCGAGTCGTGGGCGATGGTGATGTAGGCCTGGTTGAAGTTCTCCTCGCGTATGTTCTGGATGAACTTCGGGATGTTGATGCCCACGGGGCAGGCCTCGACGCAGCGGGGTTTCTTGCACTGCAGGCAGCGCGAAGCCTCGACGAGGGCCTGGTGTTCGGTGAGGCCGAAGCTGACCTCGTCGAAGTTGTGCGCGCGCACCTTGGGGTCCTGCTCGCGGGGTTTCTGGCGCTGTCCGGCCTCGGCCAGGGCGTTGTCGACGGCCGGGGCCAGGTTGCACTGGTGGCCGCTCTCGGCGGTGGCTATGCGGTAGCGTCGGGCGTCGGGGGTCTTCAGCTTGCGGGCCGCCTCGTCGAAGTCGACCATGTGCCCGTCGAACTCGGGGCCGTCGACGCAGCAGAACTTCACCTCGTCGCCCACCCTCACGCGGCAGGCGCCGCACATGCCCGTGCCGTCGACCATCATGCAGTTGAGGCTGACGATGGTGGGCAGGTTGTATTTCTTGGTGGTGAGGCTGACGAACTTCATCATCGGCAGGGGTCCGATGGCCACGCAGTGGCTGTAGGCCACCCCGTTGGAGCACAGCTGGTCCACCTTGGCGGTGACCAGGCCCTGCTCGCCGTAGGAGCCGTCGTCGGTCATGATGTGCAAGTTGTGGCACACGGCGCGCAGCTCGTCCTCGTAGAAGAGGAGGTCCTTCGAGCGGGCGCCGATGATGACGTCGGTCGGGATGCCCTGACGGAAGGCCCATTTCACCTGCGGGAAGACCGGCGCAATGCCCACGCCGCCAGCCACAAAGAGCAGTCGCGTGAGGGGGTTGGGGGCCGTGCCGTCGAGGGGCTGCAGGGCCGCGGAGCCGTGCTGCTGCTGCGACTCCCACATGGCGATCAGTTCGCTCGGGCGCCCCAGGGGGCCCACGATGGTGTAGAGGTCGTCGCCCTCCTGCATGGCCGCCAGCTGGCGCGTGGTCTCGCCCACCACCTGGAAGACAATCACGATCGACTGCCGCTGGTAGACGATATCGCTGATCGTGAGCGGTATGCGTTCACCCTGCTCCGAGGGGATGACGATGACGAACTGTCCAGGCTTGCCGCTGAGCGAGATCCACGGGGCGTGGATCTCCATGCGGTAGATGTCGTGGCTGTTGAGGAGCCGCTTGCTGAGTATCTCGTACATAATATTTATATATTTTCACCTTGTAACGGACGGCCGTCGTTTTTATTGTGCGAAAAGGTGCGGCGGGAGCAAATAAAAATTCCGCGCCCCCGCCCGGCCACCCGTCCCGCAGCGGCCGGGCGGAGGGTATTATATTCTTCTAAAGAAGAATATAAATTCCCGCGGGCCACACGGGGAGTGACGCTAGGGTAACTGTAGGGGAACCCTAGGGTAATTCTAGGGTAACTATAGGATGACTCCCTGATGACACCCTGACAACGCCCTGATGACGCCCCGATGGCTGCCGGTTGCGGGGTGCAAAAAGAGATCGATTCAAGATTGCAGAGAGCTTGTTTCCAGCGTCTTGGCAGGCTGTCACCCTCAGGGCATCTGCTCGAGGAGGGCGCGGATGAGGGTGAGGTGGCGGTGGTAGTGGCCGAGGCCGCAGCCGTCGCAGGTGTCGTCGGGGCTGTGGTAGCCGCCGTAGGGGCCGCCGAGGGTGTAGATGAAGAGGGCCGGACAGTGGGCGCTGAGGTACCAGTGGTCGCTGTTGGGGGCGTTGGCGCGGCGGCCGATGCGGGGTGTGAGGCCCAGGCGGTCGTTGACGGCCTGCAGCAGGTCGACGAAGGGGCGGGTCTCGTCGCTGTCGGCGTTGACCACCATCAGCCCCTCGTCGCCACCGCAGAAGAGGTCGAGATTGAGCAGGAGCTTCACCTTGTGGAAGTCGATCAGGGGGCTGTCGGCGAAGTGTCGGCTGCCGACGAGGCCGGCTTCCTCGCCGCCGAAGAGGAGGAAGACGTAGGTGTAGCGCTGCGGCAGGCGGCGGTCGGCGGCGGCCATGCGTACCAGGTCCATGACGGCGGCCGTGCCGCTGGCGTTGTCGTGGGCGCCGAAGAAGACGGTGTCGCCGTTCATGCCCAGGTGCTCGTAGTGGGCGGTGAAGACGACCATCGTGTCGGTGGCGCCGGGCAGGTAGCCGACGACGTTCTGCGAGCGGTAGCCGGCGCGGACGATGGGGGGCCGCGTGCGGGTCTGCGGGAAGCGGAAATACTGGTAGTAGTCGTCGCCCAGGGGCCTCAGGCCGAGGGCTTTCATCTCGGCGCGGAGGTAGGCAGCGGCGATGGAGTCGCCGCTGCGCTGCATGCCGCGGCCGTACATGCCGGGGGCCGTCAGGTCGCGGATCAGGCGGCGGGCGTAGAGGCTGTCCTGCGCGCCGGCGGCCAGCGGCAGCAGGAGCAGGACGAGGAGGAGGGTCTTTCTCATGCCCACCTTAACGGAAAAAAGCGTTTTTTATTTGCAGGGGGTGATATTTTTTGGCCGCACACCGCACCTAACACTATAAAAAGTGATATCAGATGAAGAAAACGATCCTCCCCCTGGCCATCTGCATGATGGCCGCCACGCTGCAGGGCCAGACGGTCTTCAGCGAAGATTTCGAACAGGTTACGGTGGTCAACGAAGTGGGGCCGCTGCCCGACGGCTGGACGATGTATGCCGACAACCTGACCAACCAGAGCAGCTTCGCCATCTTCGGTTCGGGCTGGGTCGTCTCCCAGGTCGAGACCGCTAACCAGGCGGCGGCCACGGTCTCCTACGTCACCTCGAGCGCCGACTGCGACCGCTGGCTGCTGACGCCGGCCATCGCCGTGCCCGAGGGCGACTTCAGGCTGAAGTTCCGCGCCTTCGTCAACGAGACCTCCCCGGCGGAGCGGCTGCGTGTGGCCCTCTCGACCGGCGGCAACGCCAAGGAGGACTTCACCGTCACCCTGCGCGACATCACCTTCAACGGCAGCGCCGGCACCACGGCCGGATGGAACAACATCGAGCTGCCGCTGGGCGACTATGCCGGACAGAGCGTCCGCATCGCCTTCGTCAACCACGGCAACGGCCAGTTCATCTTCGTCGACGACGTGCGCATCAACGCCACGACCGACAACTACCACATGGCGCTCATGGAGACCTTCACGTCGCAGTACTGCGCCCAGTGCCCGCAAGGCCACACCTACGAGGAGGGCGCCTACGAGGGCCTCGAGGAGCGCGTGGCATGGGTGTCGCACCATGCCGGCTTCCAGAACGACGCTTTCACCGTCGGCGCCTCGACCCAGCTCGAGACGCTCTACGGCACCTCCACCTACGCCCCTGCCATCATGTTCGACCGCGACCGGATGTACAGCACCGCCTCCGACCCGGGACCGGTTCACTACGTGGGCGACTCCTACTCCATGCACCAGCAGCTCTCGCGAGCCACCTCGGAGCAGGACAACATCGTGCTCGGCTTCACCTCCATCGACTACGACCCCGCCACCCGTAGGCTGCAGGCCACCGTCGACGGCTACTTCATCCAGGACCACGCCATCGACCAGCCGCGCCTGACGGTCTACCTGCTGGAGGACAGCCTGATAGCCTTCCAGTCCTACGGCACCGGCAACCACAACGACTACCGCCACGACCACGTGCTGCGGGCCTGCCTGACCGACGCCTGGGGCGACAGCGCCCCCTTCGGCTCGACCGCCGCCGGCGCCACCTTCACGAAAAGCATCGAGTACACGCTGCCGGCCGGCTGGCGCGCCGAGAAGTGCCAGCTGGTGGCCTTCGTCAGCAACCATGGCAGCTCGATCAACGACCGGCGCGTGCACAACAGCACCAAGAGCGGCGCCATCGGCACCGACACGGGTCGCCCGCTGGGCATCGACGAGGTCGGGGCTGCCGTCGAGACCCGTGTCTACCCCACCCCGGCCAGCGAGCGCGTCAGCATCGGCGCCGACACCACGATCCGCGCCTACCGCCTGGTCGACCAGACCGGCCGCTGCCTGATGCAGCACCAGGGCCTGGCGGCCGACCTCCTAGAGCTGGAGGTGAACCGCCTCGGCACGGGCCTCTATTTCGTCCACCTGCTGACCGACCGCGGCCCCGTCACCGCCCGTGTGGCTGTGGTCCGATAAACTATTTTCACACTGACAGACAGGGCTATAGACCCTGTGGAGAAAAATAATTTTGGTCAAGTGACGAAACTTTAGTACTTTTGCACCCGCAAAACCTAGGAAAAAAGTATAAAGAGACATATACCATAGGGCAAGTCTTATACGGCCAGCTCCCATTGAATCCCCCAGGGTAGGAATACAGCAAGGGTGTTTGGTTGTAGCGGCGCGATATAAACAGCTTGCCCTTTTTTTGTTTGATTATGACCAACCAAGAGCAGATAAAAGACCTCATACAACGCAAAGAGGCACTGAAGAAATACCTTGACATCGACGGGCTGCAGGCCTGGATAGCCGAAGAAGAGAAGAAGACCGAGGCCGCCGACTTCTGGAACGATCCCAAGGAGGCGCAGAAGGTCGTCAAGGGCATCAACGGCAAGAAGATCTGGGTCACCGCCTACCACGACGTGGACACCGCCTGTGGCGACCTGGAGGTGATGGGCGAATTCTTCGAGGCCGGCGACGCCAGCGAGGAGGAACTCCAGGCCCAGATAGCCCTCACGCAGAAGAAAGTCGAGGAGCTGGAGTTCAAGAACATGCTCCGCAACGACAGCGACCGTCTGGACGCCGTGCTCTCCATCAACGCCGGCGCCGGCGGCGTCGAAGCCCAGGACTGGGCCGAGATGCTCATGCGCATGTACATCCGCTACGCCGAGACCCACGGCTACAAGGTGGTCATCTCCAACTCGCTCGACGGCGACGGTGCCGGCATCAAGAGCTGCACCCTCCAGATCGAGGGCGACTTCGCCTACGGATACCTCAAGAGCGAGACCGGCGTGCACCGCCTGGTGCGCGTCAGCCCCTTCAACGCCCAGGGCAAACGCATGACCTCCTTCACCAGCGTCAGCGTCACCCCCCTGGTCGACGACTCCATCGAGGTGGTGGTCGACATGAGCCGCCTCAGCTGGGACACCTTCCGCTCCGGCGGCGCCGGCGGACAGAACGTCAACAAGGTGGAGAGCGGTGTGCGCCTGCGCTACCAGTACAAGGATCCCTACACCGGCGTTGAAGAGGAGATCCTCATCGAGAACACCGAGACCCGCGACCAGCCAAAGAACAAAGAGAACGCCATGCGCCTGCTCCGCTCGCAGCTTTATGACCGCGAACTGAAGCACCGCATGGAGGAGAAGGACAAGATCAAAGCCAACCAGAAGAAGATCGAATGGGGCTCGCAGATCCGCTCCTACGTGATGGACGACCGCCGTGTGAAGGACCACCGCACCGGCTACCAGACCTCCGACGTGGCCGGCGTCATGGACGGCCACATCGACGAGTTCATCAAGGCCTACCTGATGGAGTTCGGCGCCGAAGGGTGACCGGGTGAGCATGTCGCCGGCATGCAGGAGATTTTCAGCCAGAATCCAATATAAATTCAGAATCTTAACATTCAAAAAATGAAAACAAATACCCCTCCCACAACCATCGGGGCACAGGTCCGGTCTCAAGGAGCATGTATTAGCCTACGGAAAATAAGTTTCCGAGGCTTTATCTTGGCCGCCGTCCTGCTCTTCTCACCGGCTCTGCAAGCGCAGACTGACATCACCAGCTTGTCGGATATCACCTCGGCCAGCGGCAACTACCGACTGAACGCCGACATCGACGCCTCGGGTTTCGGCGGTTTTTCGTTCACCAACTTCAGGGGCACCCTCGACGGAGGCTACCATACTATCAGCGGCCTCACCGTTCCGCTTTTCAACACCCTCAACGGAGCCACAGTGAAGAACCTGCGGCTGGACAACGTGAGCATCAACCGTACGGGCGCCAATGCCGACGCCGGCGCCGTGTGCGTCACCGCTACGGGCAGCACCAAGGTGTACAACTGCGGTGTGCTGGCCTCGACAGCCTCCTCGGTTCAGGGCACACGCTATGTAGGTGGCTTGGTAGGCACCATTGCCGCAGACAGCAGAGTGCGCGTGGTGAACTGCTACAACTACGCCACCGTCACTGGCGGCACCTACGCCGCCGGCATCGTGGGCCGCAACCAGGGCGACGTCAGTGGCACCACGACGGTCAACACCACCGGCGTGCGCATAGCCATGTGCATGATGTACGGCAACATGACTACCGGCACCAACCGCTCGCCCGTCTACGGCGGCAACCACACGAACAACGTGCAGAAGCTGACGGAGTACAACTACTACCGCTCGCGCGCCAACCTCACCTATACGGCCTACAACGACCAGCTGGCCATCGACAAGGACGCCTTCCTGACGCGGTTCCCATTCTACCGACACATTCTGAACACACACCGCGAGATGGCGGCCTACTTCCTCTTCGGCGACCACAGCGCCGCCCACGTGGCAGAGATAGGCCACTGGGTGCTCAAGCCCGAGGTGGCCCCCTACCCCATCATCGAGCCGTGGCCGAGCGGTACGCACCGCACCACGCAGGACATCCAGAACAACCTGCCCGCCACCACGGCCGACTATGCCGGCAAGCTCATCGACAGCATGGGCACCAACGGCTACCTGACGGTGAACTACACCATTGGCGGCACCACAGGCAGCGTCAGCCTGCCCATCACCGACATGGACACCGCGCGCTACGACTTCACGTGGGGTAAGGTGGTGCTGCCGTTCGCCAACGAGTTCGACGGCTGGACACGCGACTACAGCAAGATCTGCACCGGCTGGAAGATTACCTCCGTCACCAAGGACGGCACCGCCTACACCACCTTCAACATACCCGCCGGCGAGCCCTACAACTTCGCCGACCGCGACAACCCGCAGAAGGACATCTACGACGTCACCAACAACCCCTACATCTTCGCCCAGGGCGGCAACTACATTGTGCCCTACGGCGTGACGGCCATCAGCATCGAGGCCAACCTGGCCAACGCCTTCTACCTGAGCGACGCCTATGCCGACTTCGGCTACAACAACGAATACGGCGGGCAGACCAACCTGGGCTGGCAGATGCCCACCACCTACCACAACCGCACGGTCTACACCAACCTCAACACCCTGGTGGGCGCCCTGAGCAACAGCACCAACCCCCACAGCCAGGCCATCGTGCTGGTGGGCAACTACCACTACAACCAAAAAGTCCTCGACGGTGTGCGTTTCAACGCCGCCAAAGCCGTCACCATCATGAGCGTGGACGAGGACCGGAACCAGGAGCCCGACTACGGCTGGTACTCCTACCACACCACCGACCGTTCGGCGATACCTCCCATACGCTTCGACTTTGTGCCCAACATCGGCATGGGTATGGCCGAGCGCGTCAACGGGTCCACCCCCTATCCCACCATCGGCATCTGGCACGGCAGAGGCTGGTTTGAGCTGACCGAGACCTGCGTGAGCTTCATGAGCGAGTGCGAAATCAACGACGGCGCCTTTACCAACAACGACAACGGCCACGGCAACAACCGCTGGATAGCCAACAGCGGCTACTTCATCCAGATTGTCCGTGCCCGAAGCGGCAACGCCAACAAGTTGAGCTACGAGCAGATTGGCGGCAACGCCTACGTGGAGGAACTCTACCCCGGCTCGCACACCGACAATAAGCTCGTTACCACCATCAGGCCCATCCTCGTCACCGGCGGCGAGATTGAGGAGTGCTACATGACCGGCTACCGCGCCGGGAGCACGGCTACCGGCGGAAACATCTGGTTCTGGGGTGCCGGCGGCAAGATGCACAAGTGGCTCGGCGCCTACATGGAGAACCCCACCACCAGTGGCGTCAACGTCACCGCCAAGGTGGACCACGCCGTCATAGGCCGCTTCTTCGGTGGCGGCACCTCGCCCAGCGCCCGCATCACCGGCAACATCGACATCACGATGAACAACAGCCTGGTGGACTTCTACTGCGGCGGCCCGGAATTCGGCGACATGGCCGCGGGCAAGACCGTCACCACCCACGCCACCAACAGCACCTTCGGCGTCTACTACGGCGCCGGCTTCGGCGGCACCTCCATCACCTACAACCGCGAGGGCAACAACACCGGCGTCAACTTCGGCAACAGCATTGACTTCCCCATCGCCTTCGGGACGACCTACAAACGCCTGACGAACAACGCCAACTACGGCATCGGCAGCTGCTACAAGTTCGAGTTCATCCTCTACTCCGGCGGCAGCGGCACGGGTGTGGCGCGTTCCTACACGGGCTATGCCAAATTCGACCTTGCCACCACAGGCAACGTGACCAACGTGCTGAACGGCTGCACGGTGCTCACCAACTTCTACGGTGCCGGCTGCCAGGGCAAGGTGAGCGGAGACGTCACGTCCACCCTCACCGACTGCACCGTCCTCGGCAATGCCTACGGCGCCGGCTTCAAGGCCACCGCCAACACCCTCGACGTCTACCCCAGCACCGAGCCTGCCAAGTCCCGCTACACCAAAGAGACGGGCCTCTTCAGCGACTTCGGCACCGTGGCGCCCGAGACCTTCACCTGGCAGTACCGCGCCACCGCGGGCTCCAGCGACGCCAACAAGATACTCTACACCACCACCAACATGGCCACCCTCGGCACCGTCACCGGCAGCACCTACCTCACCCTCGACGGCAACTGCCACATCGGCACCGACGGCGACGCGGCGACCGGCAGTGTCTTCGGCGGTGGACAGGAGAGTGCCGTCAGCATCGACACCCACGTCGTCGTCAAGGGCAACACCATTGTCAACGGCAACGTCTTCGGCGGCGGCAACATGGGCCCCGTCGGCGGCAACACTAACGTCAAGGTCTGCGACGACTGCAGTTACTAGTGGGTAGTGGACAGTGGGTAGTGGGGAGCATACAAGAACATGTGTGCTACCCACTACCCACTACCCACTATCCACTAATAATAGAACACCCCACAAGGGGACACCGAAACCGGCATCCCCCTTGTGGGGTGTTGTCACCTTGGCAGCGAAGCGGCGCTTACTCCGTCACTTCGGCCATGGCCACCGACCCGCGGTAGGCGGGGCAGGTGTGGTGGGTGCAGCTGGCGGCCACCAGCGTCAGCACCACGACGGCCATCAGGGTTAAGGCTTTCTTTTTCATCTGTATACTTTTATTCTAAATAGGGACTCTTGTTCCTACAATCCGATCTTCTCGTTGACCATCTTGATGATCTCCTGCTCCTGGCGGAGAGCCTGGTCCTCGATGGCCTGGGCGCGGGCGAGGATGTCGGCCTTGAAGGCCTCGTCCTTGAGCGAGGAGGCGTTGATCTTCACATTGAGGTGGGCACCCATGACGGCCGCGCGGGCAGCCAGGGCACCGACACCGCCGTCGGTGACGCTGTTGGGGTTGCCCCACTCCACCATGGCACGGCAGACCTCGAAGCACTCGAGCGAGCGCTGCATGGTGCGGAAGGGCACCTCGGTGGCGAAGCGGGTGGCCTCCTGGATGGCGGCGCTGCGGGCGGCCTTCTCGTCGTCGGTCTTCTTGGGCAGGCCGAAGGCGTCCATGATGCGGTTGAAGGCCTCGGTGTCCTCGTCGACGAGGTGGAGCAGTTCCTCCTTGAGGGCCTGACCTTTGACGGCCACGTCGGAGAATTTCTCCCACTCGTCGTCGTAGGCGGCCTTGCCACCGGTGAGGTTGGCCACCATGGTGCCGAGGCTGGCGGAGAGGGCGCCCATGTAGGCGCTGACGCTGCCGCCGCCGGGGGCGGGGCTCTCGCTGGCCGTCTCGTCGCAGAAGCCGCGGCAGGTGAGGTCGACGAGTTTCTTCTTCGAGTGGTCCTCGATGAGGTATTCGATCACTTTCTCCTTGGGGTCGAAGGGCTTGAGGTCGTCGAGGCCCATGCTCTTGATGGCCACCTTCATGATCTCGTCCTCGCTGACGCCGAGGGAGCGCTGCTGTTTCTGCAGGTAGTACTTGCCGGCGTCGATCAGGACGCTCTTGGGGATGAGGCCGACGATCTCGCAACCGGTGACGCGCAGGCCGCGGTTGGCGGCGCAGCGGCACACCTCGTCGAAGCAGAGGTGCACGGGGGCCACCTTGATGGAGGTGATGTTCATGGAGACCTGGGCGATGCCGTAGTCCTCGATGTACCAGCCGATGGCCTTGGTGCCCTTCAGGGTGCCGGGGATCATGACGGGCTTGCCGTTCTCGTCCTTGATGGGCTTGCCGCTGGGCTTGCCACCCTCGCGGGCGGGACGGCCCTTCTCGCGCACGTCGAAGGCGATGGCATTGGCGCGGCGCGTGGAGGTGGTGTTGAGGTTGTAGTTGATGGCCACCAGGAAGTCGCGGGCACCCACCTGGGTGGCGCCGGTGCGGGCGGTGTGGTCGTTCCAGGCGTTGGGGCCGAAGTCGGGCTTCCACTGCTCGGTGCCGAGGCGCGAGCTGAGGCTCTCGTACTCGCCGGTGCGGCAGTAGGCCAGGTTGCGGCGCTCGGGGATGAAGGCGGCGTTCTCGTAGCAGTAGATGGGGATCTGCAGCTCCTCGCCGAGGCGGCGGCCCAGCTTGTGGGCATACTCGACCACCTCGTCCATCGTGATGCCCGCCACGGGGATGAGGGGGCACACGTCGGTGGCACCCTGGCGCGGGTGGGCGCCGTGGTGCTGCGTCATGTCGATCAGCTCGGCAGCCTTGCGAACCACCTGATAGGCAGCCTCGAGCACGGGCTCCGGCTCGCCGACGAAGGTGATGACCGTGCGGTTGGTCGTCTGGCCCGGGTCGACGTCGAGCAGTTTGACTCCCTCGACCTTCTCGATCTCGGCAGTCACCTGATTGATGATATCCATGTTGCGGCCTTCACTGATATTGGGCACGCATTCAATGAGTTGTTTCATGTTGTTGCAGTTTTATATGGCGGCAAAGATACACAAAAAAATCCAATCGGCAATGATATTTTTTTCGGTATCGCCGCACCTAACTATAAGATACTGAAATACAGCCACATGAAATCAAACAAACAAGCCATGCACATAACCCCCTGCAAATCAACCCCTCCGCCCCACCCTCTCTGCATCCCCTCTGCATCATCTCTGCATCAACTCTGCATCCCCTCTGCCCCCGGGCGGAGGTCGGGCGGAGAAACAGGGGGTCGAAAAGCCCCTGAAACCCTGTCTGCTCCCTGATGGCTCCCTGATGACTCCCTGATGACTCTCTTAAAACCAGGGCAAAATCCTTGCCCTGTCAGCGTTTTGCGAGTTTTCCAGCATGGTTTGCACACTTCCGGAAGGCCAAAGATCTCGTTTAGAACGGTTTAAAGGCGCAAATTAGATCGTGCACGATCTATTTTTTTAACCAAAATTTACTTAATTTAGTGGGTAGTGGGTAGTGGACAGTGGGTAGCACATGGGTCTTCTTTTGTTAACGGCGAATTACTCGAATACTGACGCAGATGGCAGGAGCCCCGCTGGGGGCGACGATAACACAACAAACTGAAGACCAACTCATAACCTCCAAAACGGAAAGAAAATTCACCTACGGAAAAGATAAATTTGCATATATCGTTTTTTAATAATATCTTTGCACCTTGAAAATGAAACGGACGACCCCCATAATACGATATGCCATTGTGTTGGCAATAAGCCTGTTGCCCATCGACCTGCGGGGCCAGGTGAGCATCGACGAGTTGCACCTGCCGGCCGAAATGTGCGCCGGGAGCGAGCTGACGGCCAGCTTCGGCAAGGAGCGCACCCACACCGTGGTGGTGGGGCAGCAGCAGGCGACGCTGGGCCACAGCGAGCAGATCTTCCTGCCCGACGGGGTGGACTGCAACGGCAGCTGCAGCTACCGCTCGCCGGTGACCTTCACGGCCTTTGCCGACACGGCCACCATCACCTCGGTGGAGAACATCAAGTATGTGCGCCTCAACATCGAACACTCGTACATGGGCGACGTCTACATCAACATCACCTGCCCCAACGGGCAGAAGGCCGACCTGATGCGCTTTGCGGGCACGGGCGCCTCGTCGTGCGACTGGACCATCCCGGCGGCATCGCGCGGCTGGAGCCCCGGCACCAACGTGTCGGAGGACACCTACTTCGGCGCTGCCCGCGACCAGGAGAACACCAACGACCCCTGCAACCCCAACGCCCCCGGCAACCAGCCGGGCGTGGGCTGGAACTACTGCTGGAGCAACAACACCACCAGCGGCTACAGCTACGCCTCGGGCGACGGCGTCATCTATCGCTCCGGCCATGCCCACCAAGGGCGCCTCGACTCGTCGAACGTGGCCGCCATGACCAACTTCTACCGCCCCGACCAGAACTTCACCAGCCTGGTGGGCTGCCCGCTGAACGGCACCTGGTATATCGAAGTGGTGGACGGCTACTCGGTCGACAACGGCTACATCTTCGAGTGGGAGCTGGCGCTCGACGCCTCGCTGATCCCCACCGAGTGCTACCCGATCTTCTACGGTCTGGAGGGCGGCTCGACGACGAGGATCGACGACTCGACCTTCCGCATCGAGAGTCCGGCCGCGGTGACGCACGACAGCGCCGTGGTGTACGACATCCGGGTGGTCACCAGCTGCGGCGACACCCTCGACACGACGGCCACTATCGTCTACCACCCCAACCTCGAATCGTCGCGGGCCGACAGCATCTGCCAGGGCGAAGAGCTGCTGGTGGGCACCGAACGGCTGACCGAGACGGGCCGCTACGACCTCGACCTCAGCACGCGCTACGGCTGCGACAGCACGGTACACGTCGACCTGACGGTCTTCCCCACCTACAACGAGGAGTTCGAGGACAGCGTCTGCCTGAACGTGCCCTACACCTTCGACGGCAACGTCTACACCGAGCCCGGCGACTACACGCTGCGCTACACGACCGTGCACGGCTGCGACTCGCTGCGGACGCTGCACCTGGGCATCAGCTCGATCAACCTCAAAGCCGTCATACAGGCCGTGCCGCTGGTGGTCGACGAGGAGCACAGCACCATACGACTGAAGGACATCAGCCGCAACCACGTCGGCAGCCGCTGGCTGATCGACGGGATGACCTACGAGAACCAGCCCAGCCTGACCATCGACTACCCGGCCGACTACGACTCGATGCCGATCAGTCTCGAGGCCGTCAGCCGCGAGGGATGCTACGACACGGCCACGGTGGTGGCCCGCTACGACCGCACACGGGTCTTCGTGCCCAACGCCTTCACCCCCACCATGGGCTCGAACGAGACCTGGCGGCCGGTGGTGAAGGACGTGGTGGAGATGGAGGTGTGGATCTACAACCGGCAGGGCGTCCTGGTGACCCACTGGGAAGGCCTGGAGGGCGAATGGGACGGCGGCGACTGGCCCACAGGGGCTTACGTATACACGATCCACTATCGTACCCGCGTCAGGCCCGAGTGGCTGCAGGTGAAGACCGGCACGGTGACGATGATCAAGTGAGGCATGCGGGCCGAGGGTGGCCTGCAGGCCGCCGGACACTGTTTGAGAAACAAACCAACACATTCATGAAAGAACTGATAGAACAAGCCTGGGAACACCGGGAACTGCTCGACGAACGGGCCACGCGCGAGGCCGTGCTGGCCACCGTCGACGCCCTCGACCGCGGCGAAGTGCGCGTGGCCGAGGCCGATGCCGACGGCGTGTGGCACGTCAACCAATGGGTCAAGAAGGCCATCCTCCTCTACTTCCCGCTGCAGGGCATGCAGACCCTGGAGGCCGGCCCGATGGAATACCGCGACAAGATCCCCCTCAAGCGGGGCCTGGCCGAACGGGGCATCCGGGTGGTACCGCCAGCGGTGGCGCGCTACGGCAGCTACATCGCCCCCGGGGCGGTGCTGATGCCGAGCTACGTCAACATCGGCGCCCATGTGGGCAGCGGCACGATGGTGGACACATGGGCCACCGTGGGCAGCTGTGCCCAGGTGGGCGAAGGGGTGCATCTGAGCGGCGGTGTGGGCCTGGGCGGCGTGCTGGAGCCCGTGCAGGCCGAGCCGGTCATCATTGAAGACCACTGCTTCATCGGCTCGCGCTGCATCGTGGTCGAGGGGGTACGCGTGGGACGCGAGGCCGTCCTCGGCGCCGGTACGGTGCTGACCGCCAGCACCAAGATCATCGACGTCACCGGTCCCGAGCCGGTGGTGCATGTCGGCGAGGTGCCTCCGCGGAGCGTCGTCATCCCCGGCAGCCACACAAAGCGGTTCCCCGCCGGCGAATACCAGGTGCCGTGCGCCCTCATCATCGGGCAGCGCAAGGAGAGCACCGACAAGAAAACCACCCTCAACGAGGCCCTGCGCCTCTTCTGACCGACTATGAAAAAGACACATACCCTGCTGATGACAGCGCTGGCGCTCCTGCTGATGGCGGGCTGCGCCGAACATGAAGAGATCGCCTTCGAGGGCGTCATTGTGGGCACCCGCAACTGTACGGGCATGCTGATGGACGACAACGCAGGCCTGCTGGTGGCCCTCTCCAGCCCCGACAGCATCGGTGGCCGGCTGGTCTCCTCCACAGGCGAGGTGCTGGAGAACGTGGTGGTGCTCTATGAACCGCCCCGGATGCTCTACGTAGAGGACCACATCCACGGCTCGTTCTACCTCGACGACAAGTATTCGCGGGCCAACTGCAACGTAGTTTGGGAAGAGATGAACCTGCCTGAAGGGGTGTTCCTTAAAGTACATGTTGATTAAAAGGTGAAAAAAATTTCATATCCGCTCCTTGCATACGGAAAAAAAGTTGTACTTTTGCACTTTGGAAACGAGTAACAAAAAGCAGTAAAATATGAAATTTATCGTCAACAGTCAACAGCTTCTCAAGCAATTACAATCGCTTAGCGGTGTCCTCACCAGCAACAACACCATGCCGATCATCGGCTGCTTCCACTTCCATCTGGAGGAGCAGAAGCTCACCGTGAAGACCACCGACCTCAACACCACCCTCATGGCCAGCCTCGAGGTGGAGACCTCGCGCATGGAACAGGCCGAGGAAGTGGCCATCCCCTCGAAGATGTTGCTTGACATCCTCAAGACCTTCGACGATGTGCCCCTGAACTTCGACGTGGATCAGGCCAACTACTCGATCACCATCGCTTCGGGTCAGGGCGAGTACAAGCTGGCGGGCATGGACGCCGCCACCTACCCCTCGATGCCGGTGGCCGAGAACACCAACACCGTCGTGCTGGGCAGCACCGCCCTGGTGGAGGCCATCAACAAGACCGTCTTCGCCACGAGCAACGACGAGATGCACCAGCAGATGAGCGGCATCTTCTGCGAGATGACGCCGGACGGGATCACCTTTGTGGCCACCGACGCCCACAAGCTGGTCCGCTACCGCCGCCACGACGTGCGCAGCGACGAGAGCACCAACTTCATCCTGCCCAAGAAACCCATCATCATCGTCAAGAACATCCTGGCCACCCGCAAGGACGATGTGGAGGTCCATGTGGCCTACAACAACACCAACCTCTTCATCACCTTCGACAACTTCTACATTGTCTGCCGCCTGGTCGACGGCCGCTACCCCAACTACGAGGCCGCCATCCCCAAGAACAACCCCAACAAGCTCATCCTTGACCGCCAGTCGTTCCTGAACACGCTGCGCCGTGTGAGCATCTTCGCCAGCGAAGCCACCCGCCAGGTGCGCCTCTCGATCGGTGCCGACAAGATAGAGATCTCGGCCGAAGACATCGAGTTCTCCAACAATGCCCACGAGACCATCCCCTGCACCTACGAGGGCGACCCGATGGATATCGGCTTCAACGCCAAGTTCCTCACCGAGATGCTCACCAATCTCGACAGCGAGCAGGTGCTCATCGAGCTCTCCCATCCCTCGCGCGCAGGTATCATATTCCCCTATTATAACGAAGAGAACACCGAGAAGACCGACGACATTCTGATGCTCGTCATGCCTGTCATGCTGGCCAACTAAGCCATGAAGAACAAGGTAAACCTCTGGGGTACCCACGGTGCCACCGTCCTCGGCATCACACTGGTGCTGTTCATGCTGGGCTTGCTGCTCAGCATCGAGTACCATTCCTACCGCCTGACCCACGACGCGCAGGAGCGCATCACCTACAAGGTGGACCTCTCGCCCGAGGTGAGCGACTCGCTGGCGCTGGCCCAGAAGGCCGTCGTCGAGCAGATGTCGTTCGTCAAACACGTGGACTACATCTCGAAGGAGAAGGCGGCCGAGATCTTCAGCGAAGACCTGGGCGAGGACTTCGTGGGCTTCATCGGCTACAATCCCCTCTACCCCTCCCTGATGGTCAACTTCAACGTGCAGCTGCTTCCCAGCAACTCGACCGAGGTGCTTGACCGTTTCTGCGCCGACGTCAGCCGGCTGGAGGGCGTCACCGGCGTAGCCTACCAGGAGAACGTCGTCAGCGAGCTGCGCGAAGTCTTCTACAAACTCTCCTGGTTCCTGATCGTCTTCGTGGTGTTGCTGCTGGTCATCACGGTGGTGCTCATCGCCAGCCTGATCCGCATCGCCATCTACAACCGCCGCGAATCCATCGCCACCATGCGCCTTGTCGGTGCCACAGCCTCCTTTGTGGCGCGGCCGTTCCTCTGGCGCAGTGTCCTCTACGGCGCCCTTGGCGGCATCTTCGCATCCCTGCTTACCGCTATCACCCTCTGGGTGGCCGGCAACGAGCTCGACCTGCCCCTGATCGCTTCCGAGCACTGGGTCTGGTATGGCGGCATCGCACTCCTGCTGGTACTGGCAGGTGTCGCCGTGTCATACCTCTCCACGGCCGTCACCGTCCACCGCTACATCGCCAAAAGTTAACACACAATACAATGGAAAACAACGACAATAACAGCCAGTTCGACCTGGCATTCGGCAAGATAAACTACATCCTCATGGCTGTCGGCATCCTGCTGCTGGCCCTGGGCTACATCCTCCTCGCCGGGGGTGGCTCGGACGACCCCAACGTCTTCAACCCCGCCATGTTCGACACCCGCCGCCTCGTGGTGGCCCCCATCCTCATCGTGCTGGGCTTTGTGGTCGAGATCGTCGCCATCATGTTCAAGAACAAGAAGTAAACTATGGAATGGTTTGAAGCACTGATCCTTGGCATCATCCAGGGACTCACCGAATACCTGCCCGTCAGCTCCAGCGGCCACCTCGCCATTGGCGCCCACCTCTTCGGCCTCTCGGGCGAGGAGAACCTCACCTTCACCGTGGCCGTCCACGTGGCCACCGTCCTCAGCACCATCGTCATCCTCTGGAAAGAGATCGTGTGGCTCTTCACCGACCTGTTCAAGTGGAAATGGAACGAAGGCACGCGCTACATCGTCAACATCCTCATTTCCATGATCCCCGTAGGCATCGTGGGCCTGTTCTTCAAGGACAAGGTCGAGGCCATCTTCGGTAGCGGCCTGCTGGTGGTGGGCATCTGCCTGATGGTCACGGCGGCCCTGCTGGCCTTCAGCTACTGGGCCAAGCCGCGCCAACGCGAGACCATCTCGCCGTGGCACGCCTTCGTCATCGGCCTTGCCCAGGCCCTGGCCGTGCTGCCCGGCCTCTCGCGCTCCGGCTCCACCATCGCCACCGGCCTCCTGCTGGGCAACAAGAAAGAGCGTCTGGCCCAGTTCTCGTTCCTGATGGTCATCCCGCCCATCCTGGGCGAAGCCCTGCTCGACGTGAAGGACATGGCCGAGATGGGCGTGAGCCAGGCCATGGCGGGCCTGCCCGTCAGCTCGCTGGCCATCGGTTTCCTGGCCGCCTTCGTGTGCGGTTGCCTGGCCTGCAAGTGGATGATCAACATCGTCAAGAAAGGCAAGCTCATCTGGTTCGCCCTCTACTGCGCCGTGGTAGGCCTGGCCACCATCATTCTGCCGCTGCTCTAGCGGCGCCAGCCCCCACCCCTTCGCCCATGCTCAGCCTGGAACAACTGCTCGCCGGTGTCGTCGTGCCCATCGACAAACCCCGCCAGTGGACGTCGTTCCAGGCGGTGAACAAAGTGAAAGCCGCCGTGCGCAACCTCTACGGCCTCAAGAAGTTCAAGATAGGCCACGCCGGCACCCTCGACCCCCTGGCCACGGGCCTGCTGCTGGTCTGCGTGGGCAAGGCCACCAAGAGCATCCCGCAGTTGCAGGACGGCGACAAGGTCTACACCGGCACCCTCGTCCTCGGGGCCACCACCCCCTGCTACGACCTGGAGCAAGCCGTGGACCACTACTACCCCTACGAGCACATCACCCCCGAGTTGCTGCGGCAGCAGGCCGCCACGCTGACCGGCCCCATCCTGCAGGTGCCGCCCATGTTCAGCGCCGTCAAGATCGACGGCCAGCGGGCCTACGAGTACGCGCGGCGCGACGATCCGACGGTCACCATCCAGCCCAAGCCCGTCACGGTCTACAGCTTCGAGATCACCGCCTTCCGCCCCGGCCAGGGCCCTGCCGGCGCAACCGAGACAGCAGTCGCCGCCGGCCCCACGGCCAAGAACCTCTATCAGAACCCCTTGGGCGAGGTGCCGGCCCACCTGCCGCAGGCCGACTTCCGTATTGCCTGCGGCAAGGGCACCTACATCCGCTCGCTGGCGCGCGACCTCGGCGAGGCCCTCGGCAGCGGCGCCTTCCTCAGCGCCCTGCGGCGCGAACAGGTGGGCTCCTACACCGTCGACCGCGCCCTGCAGCTCGACCAGGTGTCCGACTACCTGACCACAGTGGAAAGCTGAAAGTGGAAAGAGAAAAGTGGAAAGATGTGAGAGGAAAGTGAAAAGCGGAAAGTGGAAAATGCTGTCCACTACCCGCTCTCCACTACCCACTCATCCAGGCATCAACTAGGCATCCTCCAGGCATCAACTAGGCATCATCTAGGCATCCCCTCTGCATCATCTCTGCATGCACCCCTAACGGATGCACAGAATCAGCATGTTACGTGCATCGCACAAAAGCCGCTGAAAGGCGGCTGAAATAGGCAAATCATAAAAAATGTTAAACTTTACGTCCACCCCACCCCTACGCCCCATGGAGGCTCGGGAGGGAGCGTCCGGTAGCGTTAAATGTTAAAAATGGCGGCCAGGTCCACTTTTTTGCGGTGTATTTAAAAAAAATGTGTATTTTTGCACCGTTTTTCTAGTAAATAATAGAATACAATAATAGTATATGGAACTGAAAGGTAAAATATCGCAAATCATTGGTGCTGTTGTCGATGTGACATTCCCCGACGACGCCAACCTGCCCGACATCTACACCGCTCTCTCCGTCGTGCGTCCCGACGGGCACAGCGTTATCCTTGAATGCCAGCAAGATATTGGCGAAAACACCATGCGCTGCATCGCCATGGATTCGACCGACGGTCTGGAGCGCGGCTTGGAGGTGACGTCGCTCGGCGGCCCCATCTCAATGCCCGTGGGCGAGAACATCAACGGCCGCCTGTTCAACGTCATCGGCGAGACCATCGACGGCATGCCCGCCCCCGTGTGCGAGAAGCGCTACAGCATCCACCGCGATCCCCCGAAGTTCGAAAACCTCAGCACCTCGCAGGAGATCCTCTACACCGGCATCAAGGTGATCGACCTCATCCAGCCCTTCCTCAAGGGCGGCAAGATCGGTCTCTTCGGCGGCGCCGGCGTGGGCAAGACCGTACTGATCCAGGAGCTGATCAACAACATTGCCAAGAAGTACAGCGGCATGTCGGTCTTCACCGGCGTGGGCGAACGCACCCGCGAGGGTAACGACCTGCTGCGCGAAATGATCGAAGCCGGCGTTATCAAGTACGGCGACGAGTTCGTCAAGAGCATGGAAGAGGGCAGCTGGGACCTCAGCAAGATCGACCCCGAGGCCCTGAAAGACTCGAAGTGCACCATGGTGTTCGGCCAGATGAACGAGACGCCCGGCGCGCGTGCCCGCGTGGCCCTGGCCGGACTGACGCTGGCCGAGTACTACCGCGACGGCGACGAGAAGACCGGCGGACGCGACATCCTGCTCTTCATCGACAACATCTTCCGCTTCACGCAGGCCGGCTCCGAGGTGAGCGCCCTGCTGGGCCGTATGCCTTCGGCCGTGGGCTACCAGCCCACCCTGGCCACCGAGATGGGTCTGATGCAGGAGCGCATCACCTCCACCAAGCGCGGATCCATCACCTCGGTGCAGGCCGTCTACGTGCCTGCCGACGACCTGACCGACCCCGCCCCGGCCACCACCTTCGCCCACCTCGACGCACAGACGGTGCTCAGCCGCAAAATCTCCGAGCTCGGCATCTACCCGGCCGTCGACCCCCTCGACTCCACCAGCCGCATCCTCTCGCCCGACATCGTCGGCGAGGAGCACTACACCACCGCCCAGCGCGTCAAACAGATGCTGCAGCGCTACAACGAACTGCAGGACATCATCGCCATCCTCGGTATGGAGGAGCTCGGCGAGCAGGACAAGCTCATCGTCAGCCGCGCCCGTCGCGTGCAGCGCTTCCTGTCGCAACCCTTCTTCGTGGCCGAAGCATTCACCGGCCTGGAGGGCAAATTCGTCAACATCGAGGACACCATCAAGGGCTTCAAGATGATCCTCGACGGCGAGGTGGACTACCTGCCCGAGCAGGCATTCCTGATGGTCGGCACCATCGAGGAGGCCATCGAGAAGGGCGAAAAGATATTGGCTGAAACGAAATAAGCACCATGAAAGTCAAGATCACCAAACCCGACAGCACCCTCTACGACGGCGAAGCCAAGCTGCTGCAGCTGCCTGGCACGGGTGGCTTGTTCGAGATCATGAACAACCACGCCCCCATCATCTCGTCGCTCCGGCGAGGGGTCATCCGTCTGGTAGCCAACGACGACCAGGAGCAGACCTTCGACATCCGCGGCGGCGTCGTCAAGGGGCAGCAGAACGACCTGCTGATCCTGGTGCAATGAGAAAAAGAAAGCGGCGGCGCCGGCCTTGACAGTCGGCGCCGCTTTTGTTTTACATTCCTAGATTGTATTAGATATGGGTAAAAGACTACTGGTGCTGATAGCCTTGGCGGCTGTCGGTGCCGAGGTGGCCATGGCCTGCACCAACCTCATTGTGGGCAAAAAGGCTTCGGCCGACGGCAGCGTGATCTGCACCTACAACTGCGACGGCTTCGGCTTCGCCGGCTCGCTGTTCCACACGCCCGCCGGCCGTCACGCTCCCGGGGAGCTGATTGCCATCCACGGCTGGGGGCCCGTACACGAAGGACAATACGTCGACCAGGTGGACTACACCTACAACGTGGTGGGCTTCATGAACGAGCGGCAGGTGACCATCGTGGAGAGCACCTTCGACGGCCGTCTGGAGCTGCAGAACCGCGAGGGGCTGCTGGACTACTTCAGCCTGATGCGGCTGGCGCTGCAGCGCTCGGCCACCGCCCGCGAGGCCATAGCATGGATGGGCACGCTGGTGGAAGAGTACGGCTACAACTCGACCGGCGAGAGCATCACCGTCTGCGACCCCAACGAGGCATGGATCATGGAGATGATAGGCAAAGGCCCCGGACGGAAAGGCGCCGTGTGGGTGGCCCTGCGCATCCCGGACGACTGCATCAGCGCCCACGCCAACCTCAGCCGCATACGGCAGTTTCCGCAGGAGAAGAAGCGCTCCTACAAGAGCATCAGCAGCAATAACTACAAGCACATCAACCGTCCAGAAGTGGAATGTGTCTATGCCGCCGACGTCATTACCTTCGCCCGCGAGATGGGCTTCTTCAGCGGCAAGGACGAGGAGTTCTCCTTCCGCGACGCCTACTGCCCCATCGACTTCGAGAACGTGCGCTACGCCGACGCCCGCGTGTGGAGCTTCTTCCGCCACCACCGTTCGGATATGGACCAGTACCTGCCCTATATCAACGGCGAGTTCGACCGCTGCGATGCGCTGCCCCTCTGGGTGAAGCCCGACAAGCCCTTGAGCCTGCGCGACGTGATGGCCGACATGCGCGACCACTACGAGGGCACGCCGCTCGACATGACCGCCGACATGACCGCCGGCCCGTGGCAGATGCCCATCCGCCCGCTGCCGATGCATTACAAGACCACGGATGGCGTGGACCTCTTCCGCGAGCGCCCCATCGCCACACAGCAGAGCGGCTTCAGCATGGTGTGCCAGATGCGCTCATGGAAGCGCGACGATGTGGGCGGCATCACATGGTTCAACTGCGACGACGCCGACATGGTGGCCTACGTGCCCCTCTACTGCTGCATCACACAGGTGCCCGACTGCTTCCGTCCGGAGAACAACCCGCGCTCGGAGTTCAGCTTCGAGTCGGCCTTCTGGATGAACAACTGGGTGGCTAACATGATCTATCCCCGCTACAGTCTGATGATCGGCGACCTGCGCAAGGCCCAGCGCGAACTGGAGGACTACTACATCGCCGACCAGGACAGCGTGCTGAAAGCCGTGGATCGACTCACCAGCCAGGAGCGGCGCGACTACCTGAACCGCAAGAGCATAGAATACGCCGACCGCATGATGCAGCGTTGGGACCGATTGGCCAAGCACCTCATAGTGAAATACAACGACCAGGTGGTGAAGCGCGAGAACGAGGATGGCACCTTCCAGCGCTGGGGCTACGACACGCCTGGCTACGGCCAGTCCTTCATCGATGCCATTCCCGCCGCTACGGGCACCCGATACCGACTGAAAGAAGTAATTGAACGCCAAGAACGATGAAACAACATACACTACTACTGTCTGTCGCACTACTGCTGACGGTCGCCTCGTGCAGCCGTCACAACCACAGCGACAAGCAGATATTCCACTACAACGAGAGCGCCGGAATCGCCACGCTCGACCCCGCCTTCGCCAAGGATCAGAGCATCATCTGGCCCTGCCGCCAGCTGTACAACGGCCTCATCCAGCTCGACACCCTGCTGCAGGTGCAACCCGCCATCGCCAAAAGCTGGGTGGTGAGCCCCGACGGCCTCGACTACACCTTCACCCTCCGCGACGACGTCCGTTTCCACAACGGCCGCACCGTCACAGCCGGAGACTTCCTGTACAGCTTCCGCCGCATCGTCGATCCCGACGTCGCCTCGCCCGGAGCCTGGATCTTCTCCAGCGTCGACAGCTTCAGCGCCCCGAACGACAGCACCTTCTGCATCCGCCTGAAGGAGCCCTTCGCCCCCTTCCTCAGCCAGCTGGGCATGGTCTACTGCTCGGTGGTGCCGCGCGAGGAGGTGGAACGCTACGGCAAAGAGTTCCGTTCACACCCCTGCGGCACCGGCCCCTTCCGCTTCCAATACTGGAAGGAGGGCGTCAAACTCGTCATGCGTCGCAACCCCGACTACTTCGAACGCGACGACGACGGCTCCCCCCTGCCCTACCTTGATGCCGTGGCAGTCACCTTCATCGTCGACAAACAGACCGTCTTCCTGGAGTTTGTCAAGGGCAATCTGGACTTCATGAACTCCATCGACGCCAGCTACAAGGACGAAATTCTCACCCTCGACGGGCAGTTGAAGGAGAAGTATGCCGGCCGCATCGACATGGTATCCACCCCCTACCTGAACACCGAATACCTTGGTTTCCAGATGGAAGACAAGACATCTCCACTGGCCGACCGACGCATTCGCCAAGCGATCAACTACGGATTCGACCGACGGAAGATGATGCGATACCTGCGCAACAACATTGGCCAGCCGGGTGTGGGCGGCATGGTGCCGCTGGGATTGCCGGGCTTCGACACCGTCAAGCCCTACTACGAGTACAATCCCGAGCTTTCACGCCAACTGCTGGCCGAGGCCGGCTACCCCGGTGGCCAGGGCTTGCCGCGCATCAAACTGGCCACCACCTCGAGCTATCTCGATGTGTGTAAGTACATTCAGCAGCAGTTGAACCTCCTCGGTATGGACGTGCAGGTCGACGTCAACCCACCCGCTGCCCTGCGAGAGCACATGGCGCAGGGGCAGGAGATGTGGTTCCGCGGCTCGTGGATTGCCGACTATCCCGATGCCGAGAACTACCTCTCGCTCTTCTTCAGCCCCAATCGGGCTCCGGCAGGGCCGAACTATACGCGCTTCAGCAGCCGCGAGTTCGACCACCTCTACCGCGAGGCCCGCCGTTGCACCGACCCCGACCGCCGCGTGGCGCTCTACCAGCGCATGGACAGTCTGGTGATGACCGAGGCTCCGGTCGTGGTGCTTTACTACGATCAGATCCTGCATTTCACCCACAAGAACGTCCGCGGACTTCGGTCAGACGCCCTTAACACTCTCGACCTCCGACGGGTGAGGATCGACTGACGGGGACCACTCCCTCCCCTGACGCAGCCAAAACTTCTGATCAGTACTCCGTTCGGTCGCTTTTTTCCATCCAGCGACGGAAGGACTCCTGCGCCTCGTCGCGCAGCAGGGGGCGGATGGGAAGCCGACGTTGGTCGAGAGGTCGCGAGATTTCCTCGTAGATGAAGTCGTCGGCAAAGTGAATATCGGCAGCGTCACGTCGGGTATTCCCATAAAATACACGCTGTATACCAGCCCAATAGATGGCACCAAGGCACATAGGGCATGGCTCGCACGAGGTGTAGATGGTGCACCCTTCGAGGTGGAAGGTGTCGAGATGTCGGCAGGCTTCGCGGATGGCTGTCACCTCGGCATGGGCCGTCGGGTCACAGAGCAGGGTGACGCTGTTGGAGCCTTCGGCAACAATCTGGCCATCTTTGACGATGACGGCGCCGAAAGGGCCGCCACCACGCTGCACACTCTCGTTGGCCAACTCGATGGCACGACGCATGAAGATCTTGTCTTGTTCGTTATTACTCATGCATATATAACGCCAGAACCGGGCGATTATTGCAGCAAACCCACGAGAAAAGGCGCTTGGATGTTGCGCTTTCTCTATGCTTTTTCCGCTCGGATGTTGCACAGAATGGAAAAAGTTTGTACCTTTGCACTCGAAAAATGGCATTCATCATGAACACGGTAGACAACTGGTTGATGCAGGCTGTGGTGACGCTCAACAGCTGGGTGTGGAGCCCGGCGCTGGTGGCTCTCTGCCTGGCTGTGGGGCTTTATTTCTCGTTCCGCACGCGTTTCGTGCAGGTACGCCGTTTCGGCGAGATGTTCCGACTGCTGGTCGGGGCCGAGAATTCGAAGAAACAAAGGATAGAAGAAGCGACCGATCGAACGAATGACAGTCCGAAGAAAAAGGTGGGTATCTCGTCGTTCCAGGCCTTTGCCATGGCATTGTCGGGGCGAGTGGGCACCGGCAACATCGTCGGCGTGGCCACAGCCATCGGCTTTGGAGGGCCGGGAGCCATCGTGTGGATGTGGCTCATCGCCTTCTTCGGAGCCGGGACAGCCTTCGTTGAGGCTACCTTGGCGCAGATATATAAGGAAAACCACAACGGACAATTCCGCGGAGGTCCGGCCTACTTCATCGAGAGCGGATTGCGGTCGCCCTTCTTTGGGGCCGTCTTTGCCGTGCTGGCTGCCGTGGCCTGCGGCTTCCTGTTGCCCCCCATCCACAGCAACAGCATCTCGCTGAGTCTGGGCCATACCTTCGGTCTGCCGGTGTGGACGGTGGGGCTCGGGGTGGCACTGCTGATAGCTCTGGTCATCATCGGAGGCGTGAAACGCATCGCCAACGTGGCACAAGTCGTGGCTCCCATCATGGCGGCGGTCTATATCCTGCTGGCACTCGTGGTACTGGCGGTCAACTACCGGCTGGTGCCCGAGGTGTTCATGCAGATGCTGCGGGGGGCAGTGGGCGTCAATGAGGTGGGAGGCGCCCTGTTGGGCAGCACCATCGCCTGGGGCGTCAAGCGGGGTATCTACAGCAACGAGGCCGGCCAAGGCACGGGGGCCATCGTGGCGGCTGCCGCCAAGGTGAGCCATCCGGTGAAGCAAGGGCTCGTACAGGCCTTCTCTGTCTACATCGACACGCTGCTCGTCTGCACCGCCACCGCCATGATGATCCTGGCTTGCAAGACCTACAACATCATCGACACCGTGCAGCAGACCGCCACTGGCCCCATAGTGACCTACCTTCAGCAGAACCCCATGGCGCCGGAAGGCGAGCCAGGCGTCTTCTACACCACCGGTGCCCTCGGCACCGTGGTCGGCCCACGCGCAGGCGACATCGTCATCGCCGTAGCCCTCTTCTTCTTTGCTTTCACCACCATCATGGCCTATTACTATTACGCCGAGACCAATCTGGTCTACCTCTTCAACCGCTGGCGCCGCCGCCAATACCGAAAGCACCCCGAGCAACTGGACGAACTGGAGCGCGCCGATGTGCGCTTCGGCGACGACCGGAGCGAGAAAGTGGTGGTGTGGTTGATGCGCATCGGTACCGTTGGGGCCGTCTTCACGGGTTCGCTGACGGGCAGTGGAATGGCATGGACGCTGGGTGATATCGGCGTAGGCATCATGGCTTGGATCAACGTGGTGGCCATCTTGCTGCTCTCTCCCAAGGCTTTGCGCGCCCTGAAGGACTACGAACAGCAAAAGAAACAGGGCCTCGAGCCGACATTCGACCCTGAAGCCCTGGACATTAAGCACTGCGAATACTGGACAGCGTCAGGCGAGTGAGGCCAAGAAGCTGTTGCGATAGCGGGGGTCGGTCGACACATCGTCGCCGAACCAGGCCGGCGGCGTGAAGCGGTCGGCCGCCTCGGTCGACGGGAACTCGACCTCGACCAGCCGTAGCCCTTCGTGGGACCCATGGAAGATATCCAACTCCGCCACCAGACCGCAGTCGGCCAACGGCACACGATAGCGCGTCTTGCTGACCAACTGCCCATCACACTTTTCTCTCAGTCTGAGGTATTTCTGCTCGCTCAGGCGGAACTCTTCCTCGCGGTTGTGAATGGCCGACGAGCCGGTGACGACCCGTTCCTTGACGGTGAGCCAAAAGACATCGCCCATCCGGCGGACACGCACGGTGGGCGATGTGCAGAGGTAGCCTTGCTCTATCTCCACATGAGGGCACTCACTCAAACCCTCCGGCAGAGAGGCAACAAGGTATTTACGTTCGATTTCCATCAGAGCGTAGCCAGGTAGTCGGTGACATTCTTCTCGATGCGGGCAGCCACATCGGGGCAGTCGTCGGCTTTCTGGAAGCGCTCGCCGGTGATGTGCTCATAGAGCTCGATGTAGCGGTCGCTGATGCTGGCCACGATCTCGTCGGTCATTTCGGGCACCTGCTGGCCTTCCTTTCCCTGGAATCCGTTGGCCATGAGCCACTCACGCACGAACTCTTTGCTCAGCTGGCGCTGGTGTTCGCCTTTGGCAAGGCGCTCCTCGTAGCCGTCGGCATAGAAGTAGCGGCTGCTGTCGGGCGTGTGGATCTCGTCGATGAGGTAGATCTTGCCGTCGCGCTTGCCAAACTCATACTTGGTGTCGACCAGGATGAGGCCCTTGGCGGCAGCGATCTCGGTGCCGCGCTGGAAGAGCTGCAGCGAGTAGCGCTCCAGCTGGTCGTAGTCCTCCTGGCTGACGAGGCCCGTGCGGATGATCTCCTCACGGCTGATGTTCTCGTCGTGACCCTCGTCGGCCTTGGTGGTGGGAGTGACGATCGGGGTGGGGAATTTCTGGTTTTCCACCATGCCCTCGGGCAGCTGCACGCCGCAGAGGGTGCGGGCACCGGCCTTGTATTCGCGCCAGGCGCTGCCGGCCAGGTAGCCGCGGACGATCATCTCGACGCGGAAGCCCTCGCACTTGAGGCCCACGGTGACCATCGGGTCGGGCGTGGCCAGCTTCCAGTTGGGCAGTATGTCGGCTGTGGCGTCGAGGAATTTGGCGGCAATCTGGTTCAGGACCTGGCCCTTATAGGGAATGCCTTTGGGCAGCACCACGTCGAAGGCCGAGATACGATCGCTCACGACCATGGCCATATAGCGGTCGTCGATGTTGTAGACGTCGCGCACTTTGCCGACGTAGAGGCTCTTTTGTTTCGGGAAATTGAAGTTGGTTTTAACAACTGCTTTCATATCTTTAATCTTCTAATTTGTTTGCAAAGAAAGTGAAGTTGACCTTGCCGTAGGCGCGATGCTGCCAGAAGTGGGGGTGCTCTTCGAAGGAGTACTCGCGCGGATGCTCGAGGACGAAGATGCCATCGTCGGTGAGCACACCGGCGCCAAAGACCAGGTCGGGCAGCGACGCGAGCGACTCGAGGGCGTAGGGCGGATCGGCGAAGACGATGTCGAAGCGGCGGTTGGCCCGCTTCAGGAGGTCGAAGACGTCGGCCCTGACCACGTGCAGGTTGCGCACACCGAGCTGCACGGAGCACTGCTTGATGTAGTCGGTGCACTGGGCGTTGATATCGATGGCGGTCACTTCGCGGGCGCCGCGCGACACAAACTCGAGCGACACGGCACCGGTACCGGCAAAGAGGTCCATCACTGAGCACTCGTCGAAGTCGACATAGTTGTTCAGTATGTTGAAGAGGCTCTCGCGCGCCATGTCGGTGGTGGGGCGCACGGGCAGGTTTTGCGGTGGGTTGAGGCGACGGCCTCGGAGGGTTCCGGCGATGATTCGCATGGCGATCTAGATGAGTAGCAGGGCGTAACGGTAGACCGGCAAGGTGCGGAAAGCGGGGTCCTGGCGGCAGTCGGCGGTGCCGGCAAAGAGGTTGGCGTGGGGGAAGTAGGGCCTGAGGGCCGCGAAGCGCTCGCGGTCGACGTCGCCGCAGAGGAGCAGCTCGGTCGTGGGGTCCTCGAGGGCGTAGGAGCGCATGACCTCGACCACGTGGTAGACGGCCTCGTCCTCGCTGGCGAAGCGGAGGGTGTTGCCGAAGAGGTAGCGCCCGTCGCGGAAGGCAGCCACATCCACGAGGCCCTTACGCCAGTGGGTCAGCAGCAAGGGGTGGTTCTGGCTGCGGGGGGCGAGGAGGGCCATCTTGGCGTGCTGGTGCATGACGGCGACGCCGGGCATAGCCACCTTGAAGGCGGTGACGACCTGCTCATTGGCGGCAAAGACGGCCGTCGAGGCAAGGGTGCGGCTGTGGCAGGTGAGCACGCCGTCGGGGGTGCTGCCCGCCAGGCGCAGGTAGGTCCGGTTGGCGAGCGAGGAGTAGAGCTCGTCGGGCACCCAGACGCTCTCGTCGCTGAGCACGATGAGCTCCATGGAGGCGTAGCCCAGGGGCCGGATGCCGGCGGCGGCGAAGAAGGCCTTGACGTCGGCCATGACGGTGGTCATCGTCGGCGCGTGGCGCCCCTCGGCCTCGCCGAAGGAGAGCAGGGCTCCGCTGGAGGCCACCTCGGCAAAAGAAAATCCATCGGCCCGAAGGCAAATGGATAGTCTTTTCTCGCGCGGTGCCAGCTCGCCTGCCGTGGTTATCAGACTCTTGCTGGTGTACATCGCGCAGGGTTTTATTCGAAGTTACCGTCGGTGACGGCCTGGGTCATGTCGCCCACTTTCCAGCCGGCGTAGCGGCCCTTGACCTCATGGATGCTGGCGATGCGGTTGACGACCAGCTGGTGGTCCATGTCGCTCAGCAGCACCTCGAGGGGCACCTTGCACTCGAAGACGGGCACCAGGAGGCCGCTCTTCTCGAGCACGCCGCTCTTGAGCTCAAACTCGTTCTTCTCGCCCTTGGGATAGGGGACGTAGCGCAGGTTGAGGATCTCCTCGTCGGTCAGCTGGCGCTTGTGGCCGGTGGCGTCGACGATGGGCAGCTTGCCGTCCTCGCGCAACTTGGCGATGGGGTTGACAAAGATCTCGACGCGCGAGATGTAGCCCTTCTTGACAGCCTCGAGCTCAGGCACTTCGTTGATGTCGACGTCGGCGGGGATCACGCTGTAGTTGATCACCTTGCTGACCACGCGCATGCTGTCTTCGTTCATCAGACGGCCAAACAGCGTGTCGAAACTGCCGCAGTAGGTGCCGTAGGTGAGCTTGTAGGCGTCCTCGAGCGTGCGGATGGATTTGAGTTTCTCGGCGCAGGCGTCGCGACGTTTGGTGTACTCGTTGTCGAAACGCATGGGCTTCTGGATGCTGTTGTAGAGCATGTAGGCCAGGGCGACGATGGCCACACCCAGCACAATCTGAATGATAGTTTTACCTTTCATCTGTATTTTAATTTTTCAGTTTATTCTTTCTACACTACTGATCCACAAGTCGCTGCACCCATTCGGACCGGACGGGCGACGGTTGCGAATCGGATGCAAAGATACGAAAATATTTTCAATCGGCAAAAAAAGAATGCCATTTTCGGATGCGGCGGCAGCGATTGAGATTTTTTAACATTTCCTACCGCCCTGATCTTCGAGTCTCTAAGGGGCTGACTCCCTACCTTCTACCTGATGGCTCCCTGATGACTCCCTGATGACTCTCTTAAAACCAGGGTGAAATCCTTGCCCTGTCAGCGTTTTGCGAGTTTTCCAGCATGGTTTGCACACTTCCGGAAGGCTAGAGGTCTCGTTCTGAAATAGTTAAATGTGCAAATTAGATCGTGCACGATCTAATTTTTTAACCTAATTTTACTTAAATTAATTATAACGGCGAATGACTCGAATTTAACGAAGCTACGCAGGTCAATTTTAAGCTAATTACTCGAATGGCCTGCGCAAGCATTCGAGTAATTCGCACAACAAACTGATAATATGGCAGCCTGCGTAGCTTCGAGTTCTTCGAGTAATTCGCCGTTAGTTTGTCCGATCTCCGCTAGTCCTGCTCGCGGTGGTGGAGGTGGATGTGGAGGTCGGGGTAGCGGTTGGCGAGGCGGCGGGCGAGCTGCTCGGCACAGTAGACGGAGCGGTGCTGACCGCCGGTGCAGCCGAAGGCGACCTGGAGGTGGGTGAAACGTCGCTCGAGGTATTTGTCGACGCTCTGTGTCACGAGGGCCTCGCAGTGGTCGAGGAAGCGGGCGACGGCTTCTTCGCGCTCGAGGAACTGGATGACGGGGCGGTCCTTGCCGGTGTAGACTTTGTACTCGGCGTAGCGGCCGGGGTTGGGGAGCGCGCGGCAGTCGAAGAGGAAGCCGCCGCCGTTGCCGCTGTCGTCGTGCGGCAGGCCTTGCTTGTAGCTGAAGCTGAGGATTTCGAGGGTGAGCGAGGTAAGTGGAGAGTGGAGAGTGGAGAGTGGAGATTGGGCTGACGCAGGTCTGTTTTCTTCACTTTCATCTTTCAGCTGTCCACTTTCCACTTTGAGCTTTCCGGTTTCGACGAGTCGCTGCAGTTCGGGGAGGGGTATGGGGAGCGGGTGCTCCTGGAGGAGGTGGTGGAGATTGGAGAGGGCGAGGGGTATGCTCTGGATGAAGTAGTCCTTGCGTTCGAAGAGGCCACGGTAGCCGTAGGCGCCGAGGGTTTGGAGGATGCGGACAAGGAGGTAGGCCCAGAAGTGGTCGAGCCACTGGCGGCGCTCGTCGCCGCGGATGCCGCGGAGGTCGAGGTAATGGCCGAGGAGGTCGAGTCGTATGGCTTCGGGGAGGTCGCTCTTGGCGCTGTAGAGGAGGGAGGCGACGTCGTACTGTGCGGCGCCGCGCCGTCCGCCCTGGTAGTCGATGTAGTAGAGAGTGGGTAGTGGGTAGTGGGTAGTGGGTAGCGCTTGTGCTCGTGTGCTATCCACTCCCCACTCCCCACTACCCACTACCATGATGTTGCGGGGGTTGAAGTCGCGGTAGAGGAAGTAGCGGCAGTCGGCGGAGAGGAGGTAGTCGGCGAGACGGTGGAAGTCCTGCTCGAGGCGGTCTTCGTCGAAGTCGGCGTGGCAGAGTTTGAGGTAGAGGTACTTGAAGTAGTTGAGGTCCCAGAGAATGGCGGTCTTGTCGAAGGCGGGTCGAGGGTAGGCGACGGAGTAGTCGAGGTCGATGCCTGCGAGCTGGAACTGGGCGAGGTCAGCGAGGACATGCCGGTAGAGGTCGAGCATGTCGGCGTCGAATCCGCGGCCCTGCCGGCGCTTGTCGAGGAGGAGGCCGTAGAGGGACTGGTCGCCGAGGTCCTGCTGGAGATAGTGGCAGCGGTCGGGAGCGACGGCGAGGAGTTCGGGCACGGGGAGCCCGCGGTCGCGGAAGTGGCGGGTATAGGCGAAGAAGGCCTCGTTCTCGCGCGGGTCGGGTGCTACGGTACCGATGCAAGCGCGGGAGGCGCCTGCGAGGCGGTAGTAGCGGCGGCTGGAGGCCGAGGAGGCGCCGATGGCGAGGCAGGAGGTGCAGGGCTCGCCGGCCCACTGGGCGAAGAGTTGTTGCAGGACAGTCATTTATTCGCTGGCGGCTTCATCCTGCGCCTCGGCGGCGGCCTGCTCTTCGCGCTGGGCGCGGACCTCGTCGATCATGCGGCACTTGCCGCTGAAGGTGGCACCGGGCTCGATAGAGAGCTTGTTGATGAGGATGTCGCCACGGACGCGGGCGGTGGAGTGGAGCGAAAGGAGCTCTTTGACGGAGAGGTTGCCGTTGACGGTGCCGATGATGTTGGCGTTCTGGCAGAGGACGTTGCCCTGGACGACACCGCTATCGCCGACGACGAGTTTGCCGTTGAGCTGGATGTTGCCCTCGAGTTTGCCGTCGAGACGGAAGTCGCCGGTGGCGACGACGTCACCTTTGATGACGGTGCCGTCGGTGATGATGTTGATGGGTGCGTTTTCGGTTTCCATTGTTTTTGCCATGATTTGTGTGTTTTGTTTTATGTTTATTCTTTATGATTCGGGTGTATATGGATTAGGGGTTGCGGGGCTCTTTGAGGTAGTAGCGGCGGAAGAAGGCGGCGTAGGCGTCGGGGTCTTTGCGGTTGTAGAAGGTGGCGTAGTTGGGCGAGGAGAGGGCGAAGAGGCGGTAGTCGGACTCGGGGTACTGGCGGAGGGGGCTGTCGTCCTGGGCGAGGTGGCGGTAGTAGCTCATGGCGTCGTCTTCGTTCTTGAATTTGTGGATGGTGATGAGCTGTGAGGTGTCGGTGAAGAGGATGGCGTTGACCTTGTAGCCGGCGTTGGAGTAGTACTGGGAGTTGAAGTTGGCGAGGCGGTACTGGAGTTCGGTGGCTTTGATGCGGCGGTCGTCGATGAGGAGGACGATGTAGTAGCTCTGTCCGGGGCGGTAGCGGTAGACGAGGGCGGCTGGGGGCAGGGGCTCCTCGGCGGACGGAGCGGTGTCGACGGTCGGGACGGGCTGGCTGACGGTGGGGGTGGCCGAGGGGCTGACGGTGTCGGCGGGCAGGGCTGCGAGCTCGGTGGTGTCGGACTGGAGGAGCTCGAGCTGGGCCATAGCGAGGGGGACGATGCTGTCGGTGCGGGGTGTGAGGCGGACGATGTCGCGGAACTGGGCGATAGCGTCGGAGCGGCGTCCGAGGGCAGCGTAGGCGAGGCCGCGCCAGTAGTGGAACTTGGACAGGAGAGCGTGGCCGGGGTAGAGGAGGTCGGCCTGGTCGGCGAGGGAGACGACGGTGGGGTAGCGATGACGGTGGTAGTGGGCGTAGAGTTCCTCGTAAGCTTGCTCGACGATGCCGTCGCGGCGGAGGAGTTCCTTGTAGTATTCGTTGTCGCGGATGAGGTTGGCGAAGTCGCTGTCGGGGAAGCCCATGAGGACCATGTCGCGGTAGTAGTTGGCCTGTGGGGTGTTGCCCTGGCGGTCGTAGATGCGGTAGAGCATGTAGAAGGTTTGGACGATGTGGTCGTAGCCGGTGTAGTCGTTGGCGAGGCGCTGGTAGCACTCGAGGGCGCGGGGTGTGTTTTGGACGCCGTCGTAGAAGATGTAGCCGGCGTTGAGGAGGCTGATGGCGGTGAGGGAGTCGATGGAGTCGAGCTGCTGGGGGGTGGTGGGGAGTTCTTTGAGGTAGTAGGCGGGCGAATGGGGGTCGTCGGGGTTGCCGGCCGGCGGCTGGGCGGCGGAGCGTGCGGCCAGGGTGTCGGCGCCGAGGGTGTCGGTATCGGTATCGACGGTGGAGGTGTCCATATTGTCGGCGAAGAAGTCGAAAGAGGGTTTGTTGCTGAAGCACCAGTTGTCCTCGAGGAGGCGAGCGCCCCAACGCTGGCGGAAGGATTCCTTGCCTTTCTGGACGGTGTTCTGGTTGTAGAAGTACCAGTCGCCGACGAGGGTGTTCTGCTGGGCGCGGTCGTCGGCCGCGAGCTCATCGAGGAGGGCTTGCTGACGGGCGCGCTCTTCCTGTGCCCGGAGGGTGTCGATCTTGGCCTTGATCAGCGCGTTGCGCTCGGCCTCGGGGAGGGCGACGACGGCGAGGAGGCTGTCGCAGCGCTCGTAGACGCGGGTGTAAGAGCAGAGTTCGGTGAGCATGTCGGCGCGGCGCTTGATGGCGGTGTAGCCGGGGTAGTCGCGAGTGATGCACTGCATGGCGGTGTCGTAGTAGAGCTGGGCCTGGTCGTAGTTCTCGTAGGTGTCGTAGTAGACCTCGGCCAGGCGGAGGGAGGACTTGGCCTTTTGGGCGCAGTTGGAGGAGGCGAGGGCGACGCTGCGGCGGAGGTTGTCGCAGGCTTTCTGGGCATCCTTGACGCCGAGGTACATTTCGCCCATGGCGTAGTAGATCTGGTCGCGGTACTCGAGGTTCTTCTTGTCGCGAAGCATGGCGTCGAGCTGCTGCTCGAGACGCTGGATGTCGCTGTGCTCGAGGTCGGCGCAGGAGGCCTCGCCGAGGCGGGCGTTGAACTCCATGACGTAGGCCGGGGAGTAGGAGAGCACCTTGCGGTAGTACTTGGCGGCGACGGCACGACGGTCGAGCTTTTGGTAGATCTGCGCCATGAGGAAGTTGAGGCGGGCCTTGGTGTCGTTGTCGCGTGTGCTTTCGAGCGTGAGGTGGATGTATTCAACGGCCTTCTTGAACTTGCCTTGGGGGACGGTGGCTTCCACCATGGCGAGGAAGAGCTTGTCGCACTGGCTCTTGGTGAAGTTGCCCTTGTCGAGCTGTTGCACGAGCAGGTCGAGGGTGGCCTCGGCTTCGGCGTATCGTTTCTCCTGGGTCATGCAACGGGCCAGAAGGACGGCGCCCTCGTCGCCGGCATGGGTGCCGCGGAACTGGCTGATGAGGATGTTGCAGGTGTTGGCGGTGGAGACGTAGTCGTGCTTGTAGAAGGTGGCGTAGGCGGTCAGCAGGTAGCACTCCTTGATGTAGGGGACATGCTCTTCGCCACCGACGAAGATACTGTGCTTCTTGATGCCTTTGACGCCTTTTTCGATGGCGCGGTCCAACTCGGGATAGATGGCACGGACGGCCTCGTCGGTACCAATGATGTCGGGGGGGAGAAAGACGGTGTAGTCGTCGGCCGGCTCGTGGCGCAGCTTCTGCAGGCCAGCCTTGAGGCTCTCGTTGCCATTCCACCAGACGTTATAGTGGCAGGTGGTGTTATGGAATTGTATGTTGGTCCACTTGGCCTTCTCGGTGGAACAGGCGCCGAGCAGGAATAGCGACAACATGGACAACAGAGACAAGCGGGAAAGTGCTACATGCACTCTCTCTATCCGGCGCATGTTGCGCTGGAACAGTTGTCGTTGTTGTCTATGTTGTCGTTCCATTATTTTAGACGTTAAAGCGGAAGTGCATGATGTCGCCGTCCTGGACGACGTAATCCTTGCCTTCGACGGCGATCTTGCCGGCCTCGCGGCATTTAGCCTCGGAGCCCAGGGCGACATAGTCCTCGTACTTGATCACCTCGGCACGGATGAAGCCTCGCTCGAAGTCGGAGTGGATGATACCGGCGGTCTGGGGCGCTTTCATCCCACGCTTGAAAGTCCACGCACGACATTCTTTGGGTCCAGCGGTGAGGAACGTCTGGAGGCCGAGGAGGCGATAGGCTGCCTTGATGAGGCGGTTGACACCGCTTTCCTTAAGGCCGAGGTCTTCGAGGAACATCTGCTTCTCCTCGTAGGTTTCCAGTTCGGCGATGTCAGCCTCGATGCCCGCCCCAATGAGGAGCACCTCGGCATGCTCGTCCTTGACGGCTTCGCGGACAGCCTCAGAGTACTTGTTGCCGTTCACAACAGAGGCCTCGTCGACGTTACAGACGTAGATGACCGGTTTGGTGGTGAGGAGCATGAGGTCGCGCGCCACTTCAGCCTGTCCCTCGTCGAGAGGAACGGTACGGGCACTGCGTCCCTCGAGTAAAGCAGCCTTATAGAGGTCCATCACCTCCACTAGCTTGCGAGCTCGGGCGTCGCCACCAGCCTTACCTTTCTTGACCTCCTTGTCGTAGCGGTTTTCTATAGTCTCCAGGTCTTTGAATTGCAGCTCGGTATCAATAGTAAGTTTATCTCGTACAGGGTCAACAGTACCGTCGACATGGGTAATGTTATCGTCCTCAAAGCAGCGCAACACGTGGATGATTGCGTCGCAATTGCGTATATCTGCCAAGAATTTGTTGCCAAGGCCCTCTCCTTTCGATGCTCCCCTGACAAGACCCGCGATGTCGACAATCTCGACCGTAGCTGGGACCACAGAGGCCGGTCGCTCGATTTCAACCAGTTTGGCTAGACGCTCGTCAGGGACTGTGATAACACCCACATTGGGTTCGATGGTGCAGAATGGGAAGTTGGCTGCCTGAGCCTTGGCGTTGGAGAGGCAGTTGAAAAGCGTGGACTTGCCGACATTGGGCAGTCCGACGATACCACATTGGAGGCTCATAGTTCTTTTTCGATTAAGTATTGGTTACGTGTACTACTATTACGACAGATGAGTTCACCGAGGAAACCGGCCATAAAGAGGACGGTTCCCAAGAGGACGAAGAGCATAGAGAGATAGAACCAGACATTGTTGGTGAGATATATACTGCCAGTCAGCCGCATGATGATCACCACCAGCAAAGCCACCATACCAAAGAGGAATGCCAACGATCCGATGGCACCAAAAAAGTGCATAGGTTGTTTACCAAACTTGCTCATAAACATGATACTCATCAGGTCCAGATAGCCATTGACAAAGCGGTTCATACCGAACTTGGTGACACCAAACTCACGCTTGCGGTGCTGCACCACCTTCTCACCGATCTTGCCGAAACCAGCCCACTTGGCGATAACAGGGATATAGCGATGCATCTCACCATAGACTTCTATACTCTTCACTACATCATGACGATAGGCTTTGAGTCCACAGTTGAAGTCGTGCAGGTGAATCCCACTCATGCGACGAGTGGTCCAGTTAAAGAACTTAGAGGGTATGTTCTTCGCCAGCTTGGAATCGTAGCGCTTCTTCTTCCAACCACTGACGAGATCATAGCCTTCCTCTTTGATCATACGATACAGCTCGGGAACCTCATCCGGACTGTCCTGAAGGTCGGCATCCATGGTGATAACCACATCACCCTCAGATGCGGCGAATCCTGTGTTAAGAGCAGCCGATTTGCCGTAATTGCGACGGAACTTTATACCACGATAGGCCGGATTTGCTGAGTGGAGTTGCTCTACAACCTTCCATGAGCCATCATTGGAGCCATCATCTACAACAATAACCTCATAATCGAGGCCGTGTTCTTTCATCACTCTGTCAATCCACTCGGCAAGGTGGGGCAATGACTCTGCTTCATTATATGCAGGAACAATGATTGATATGTTTTTCATTATAATATTATATTATTCATTAATTTTTAGTTCGTACCGGTGACTTTTCGTTTCGAAAAAGGATAGCTGCCAAGAAAGCGAAGAAGGAGCCCAAGATGATCGTCTCCAGACCTGCCAGAATGGCCCACCATGCTGCCCAATAATGCAGCTGAGAATTCTGACCATCAATAGTATTTTCCCCGACCATCGTGTTGGTAAACAATACCGTTTGAGAGGCAGACGAGAGTCCAATTGCCCACAGTATGAGACCATACAAGACTCCGGCAATAAGAGCAGTTCCTAATCCGAAGAGCATGGCCTCCTTAAGGGTGATACGTTTCTCTGGCAGTCCGTTCCTATACCACGCTGTCAGCAGAAAGATACATATCAACAGGACAGCATCGACCACCAATGATAGGGGACTTTCCATAGGCCTACCCATCAAAAGGCGTATCAAGACATACAGTCCTAACAACCCTCCCGTCAGCAATCCACCTCGGAGGTATGCCCTGCGGTAATTTCCATGTATCTGGCTCCTATATCTGTGAAACACTCCCATTTTACCTTACATTTCGTTCCAGTGCTTCTCTTATCATTTGCTTCATCTTCAGCGTTTCCTTTTCGACCACTCCCTGTTTCTCCGGCTTGTAGAGGTCGGCGTAGCGCACCTGTCCCAAAGATATCTTGGGGCTCTTGAGCGATCCGGTCACATCAACGCCCACCTTCGCCAACAAGGGGTTCTTAAGCAACTCGACGTGATAGCCACACTGGTTGTCAAGGGTGTGCTTACCTGAAGCGCAGAGTTGATAGTTACCCAACGAAAGCAGGAAGGGGAACACCTCGATCTCCTTGCGGAAGACGGTCATCTCGACGTCAAGGCTATCAATCTTGATCTTGTTGTCCTTATCTTTCCAACTCTTGAACTGCATCAGTTTGGCGATCTGCGCAATGCTGTTGTTGTCCATCACCACGAGGTCTTTACCACTGATAGCCGCCGAACCCAGCAGTGTGCTCATCTTGGGCTGGTAGTTAGCGAAGAGGTAGCTCTCGCCTGCCAGGTGGAAGTTAGCGTTGCCGTTGAAGGCCGCCAGCATGGGCACCAGCGTGTCGACCACCGGGATCATGTCAAGCAACTCGTCGATCTGAATGTCGAGCAAGTGGAAGTCAATGGCAGCAAAGAGGTTGTTCGGCCGCGGCGATTTGTAGAGCGCGGTGAGCTGCATGGTGGCCGCCTTGCAGACGAAACCAATCTGGTCGAGCACGGCCACACCATCCTTGACGGTGACGGCACCGGCCAAATCGCCCAAGTCGTTACCGAAGGCCAGGCTGCGTTTGATGTGGGTGTGGAGGGTGAAGTCGACATCTTTCGGCACAATGAAGGGGTTAGCTTCCTTGGGCACATTGTCCTCCTCACGCATCTGCTCCAGCGTGTCCGGGTCGCTACCCATACCGCTGAACATATCCATCAGCTGGTCCACGTCGGTATAGTGCGAGGTAAGATTCAATTCACCCGTGAGCATCCGCTCGTGACTGAGCCAAGGCTCCAGGTTCTCCACACTGCCATAGAGCTGCAGGTCGCTGTTGCCCAACTTGATGTCGGCATCGGCGATGTCGCACAGCTCCGGCGTGTAGTGGAAGTCCAGGTTATTGATAAACAATTCTTCACCCAGCATGGGACTGATCACCTTGGTCTGTCTCAGGTCGATGTCCAAATTCGGGTTATACTTGCGCAGGAAGTTGTCCTGGGTCGAGTCCATCCGCACCGAGCCCGCCAACGACATAGCGCTGAGGTCGATGCTGTTGCTGTCCATCGAAGCCACTGTCTTCTCCAGGCTTACCACGACGGCAGCGGCCAACTGTTCACGTGTAATATTGTTGACACCCACGCTGATGTCCGGCCGCTGCGCGTGGGCATCGATGCCATTCATGTGGAAGAGTAGCGAAGAGCCCGACACCCTTGCCTCGGCCATCTTGCCCTTGTGCTGCTTGGCGGGCAACTGCAAGGCAATATCGAGGTCGGGCGCCGTGGCGTGGATGCTGTCGTAGGTGACATCGAGGTTGCGCAGCTTGATGGTGCCGTCGGCCTTCATCTTGTCGTAGGCCTTGGCCTTCAGCTGACTCATCTTCAGGTCGGCATGCAGGTCCAGGTCAGCATGACCGTCGGCCACCAGCGGCAGACTGTCGGGCAGCATCGGCTTGGCATCCTCCAGCGGCAGCGAGCCTTTCACCTTGGCATCCACATGCATGTCGCCCAGCAGGTCGTCCACCTGCCCGCTGACGCTGACGTCGGTGTTGCGGGTGTGGGCCTTGAGGCTCTTGATGGTGACGGTGCTGGCCGACTGCTTCGACAGGTCAACCTTTGCCGCGAGGTCGCCATTGATGCGGTTCACCTTGTAGGGCAATGCCGACGGATAGTAGAAACGGCCGTCGCCCAGCTGCACCGAGGCCATCACGACGGGCTGGGTGTCGCCCAACTTGGCGCTGAAGGCATGGGCGTCGAGACACACCTTGCCGTCCACATCCATCCCCTTGGGCAGCACCTGCATGGGCAACAGCGCCAGCAACGGCGCCACCTGCCAGTCGCCATCGGTGGCGATATTCACGTTGTACTGCAAAGAATCTATACGAGCATCACCATTCACTGTGAGGGCATATTCGTCGAGGGCGATGCGGCCCTCCTTGATGTTCACGCGCTGCGAGAGGTCGTCGCGGTAGTGGAAGGGAAGCTCGGCGGTCAGCAGGTCGTGCTTCGAGGCCTGCAGCCGCTCGTTGACCATGTCGTTGAACTGGCCTTTCTTGACGTTCAGCTTCAGCTTGCCGTCAAGTTCTTTCATATTACCTTCGGCCTTGAGGGCCAGGGCCATGTCGTCCAGCAAGGCGTTGATGCTGGTGGCGCCGGTGCTGTCCTTGGTAACGAGGGCTATGCGGTCGGTGCCGAGGTCGAGGGTGGCGTCCACCCTACCCTCTTTCAGCGTGCCCACGATGCCCAGGTCGAGGTCCTCGACGGCCGCATCCATGCCGTTCTGTGCGTTGGCAAACGTGGCACTGACATCGGATATCTTGATCTTACGCAGGTCCATCTGCGGCAGACTGTCGAGGCTGAAGGTACTCTTTGTGGTGTCCTCCTCCTTGTCGCTCTTGGGGAAGATGTCAAAGTTGCTCTTGCCCTCGCCATTGACATAGAGGCGGGCCTGCACGTCGTCGAGCAGCACTTGGTGCACCAGCACCTCCTTCTCTTTGAGGAACTTCTTGACATCGACACCCACCGTCAGGTTGCCGATGCGGGCCACCGTGTCGCTCGGGGCGCCCTCCAGGGGGTTGACCACATAGACGTCGTCCACCGTCAGGCCTGCATCGGGGAAGGTCTTGAAGAGGGTCAGATTGACACGCCCGAAGTGTGTGTCGCAGGTCACATAGTTGGCCGCCAGCTTGTTGACAATCTTAGTCAGCTGGCTGGGCGTGAACACCAGCCACAGCGCCACCGCCACCACGACCACCACCAGGCCCAGCAACGAACCCAGCGAAATGAGTGCTATCTTCCATCCTTTCTTCATGGCCGTCATTCTGTTTTGGTGAAACTGTACTCCATGCTATAGTCGTCCTGCCAACGCATGGTCGACTCGCTTATCTCCTTGACGGTGTACACCTTCGGCACCGCCTGGTTGCCCTGCTCGCCGCGGAACACATGCGTCAGCCGGTCGCCGTTGATGGTCCACTCAAAGGTTAGGTTCGACTCCTCTTCGCTGACGTCCTCGGCCTCATCCCAGGTGACACCCGTGGAGTCGCTCCGATAGCGCCAGTACTCCTGCGAGCCGTCCTTCTGCCACTTGCCCAGCAGCTGCTCCGGCTCGACCGTGATATGCGTCTCCGGCTTATGGCACCCTGCCGCCAGCAGCGCCAGCAGCACCATCGCCATTCGTATTGTGTTTTTCTTTTTCATCCCAGTCCTCCTAGACTCTTTGTCTTGTTGACTTTCAATCATCGATCACATATACCTCCGGCAGGGTGCGCCCCTGCTCGTCGTAGTCCATGCCGTAGCCGACGATGAACTCGTCGCCGATCTCGCGGCCCACATAGTCCACCCGGTAGTCGCCACGGAAAGCATTCGGTTTGAAGAACAAGGCGCACACCTTCACACTGCGGGGCCCCATGGCGCGCACCTCGCGCAGCATGGTCCCCATCGAAAGGCCGCTGTCCACCACATCCTCCACCAGCAGCACGTCGCGCCCCCGCACACTCTCGGGGAAAGGCAGCTCGCAGCGCACCGCGCCCGTCGAGCTCATCCCGCTGTAGGAGGCATAGCGCACGAAGCGCACCTCGCAGGGCACCTCGAGCCGCCGCAGCAGGTCGGAGGCGAACATGTAGGCCCCCGTCAGCACCGGGCAGGCCACCAGGTCGAGTCCCGCATAGTCGCGACTCACCTCGCCGGCCAGCCGACGCACCGTCGCGTCCAGCTCGCGCTCCGTGATGAACGGTTTGAATTCCTTATCCTTGATCTTCATCGATCCTTAGCCTTAAACCTTACTCCTCCTCATCCAGCACCACCCGCAGGCCGAAGTACTCGCTCGTGGCCGTAGGCACATACCAGCTGCGGTCGTAGACCGTGCAGGCGGCCGAGACACTGTTGTAGTGTCCGCCGCGCAACACACGGCTGCTGCCCACCCGCGGCCCGCGGGGGTTGGTCTGCGGCTCGGCGCCGTAGGGCTCCATCCAGTCCGAGCACCACTCCGCCACGTTGCCGCTCATGTCGTACAGTCCCAGTTCGTTCGGCTGCAGGCGCGCCACAACGTGCGTGTGGCGCTCGCTGTTCACCGTGAACCAGGCGTACTGCTCCAGGTCGCCGCGGCTGCATCCGGCGAAGGGCTCGCCCGTGCGCCCCTTCGTGCCGCCGCGGGCGGCGAACTCCCACTCGGCCTCGGTCGGCAGGCGGAAGCGCAGACCCGTCTGTTGCGCCAGCAGGGTGACGAACTGCTGCGCCTCGTCCCACGACACCTGCTCCACCGGCAGCGAGTCCAATCCGGTGAACTTCGACGGGTTCTCGCCCATCACGGCGCGCCACATGCCCTGGGTCACCTCGGTGCGACCCACGAAGAAGCTGCCCACCGTGACGGTGTGTTCGGGGCGGGTGGCGTCGTAGTGGTGGCTCACGCCGCGAGCCGTGTTGCTGCCCATGGTGAAGGTGCCGCCCTCGACCCACACCAGCTCGATGCGCTGGCCTTCGGGCAGTTCGACCACACGGACGCTGTCCTGCGCCTGTAGCCCTATAGGCCCTATAAGTCCTATAAACCCTATAAGTCCTATGAGCAATGGTTTCATTCGCCGTGGTCTTTGCTCCATTGCTCGGGGTTGACGCGCCAGGCGGCCAGGCTCTCCAGCGCATCGTGGCGTATGAAGTCCTGCTCCTTGGCCACCCCGATCAGGGTGTCGTAGTTGGTCAGGGTCACCAGTTCGACGTTCTCCTGGGCGAAGTTGTCGGCCGCCACCTGCAGACCGTAGGTGAAGATGGCCGCCATGCCCTTCACCACGCAGCCCTTCTCGCGCAGGGCGCGCACGGCGATGAGCGAGCTCTTGCCGGTCGACACCAGGTCCTCGATGACCACCACCGACTGACCCTCGTGGATCTCGCCCTCGATCTGGTTGGTCAGACCGTGGCTCTTCTGCTCCGAACGCACGTAGACGAACGGCTTGCCCAGCTCCTGGGCCACCAGTGCGCCCTGGGCGATGCCGCCCGTGGCCACACCCGCTATCACATCCACATCGCCCCACGTCTCGCGGATCACGTCGACAAAGCGCTGACGTATGAAGGTGCGTATCTCGGGATACGACAAAGTGACGCGATTGTCACAATAAATGGGCGATTTGCGCCCCGAAGCCCACGTGAAAGGATGCTCGTTGTTCAGCTTTACCGCTTTCACTGTCAATAAGAAATTGGCCATCTGTGAGGCCATGTCGCTGTAGTTAATCATGCTGCAAAAATACACATTTTTTTGATAATAGAAAATAAATATTATCAACAGCCCGCAAAAAAGCATCAAAATGTCAATCCAAGAGCCTGGCAGACTTCGATGTAATCCCCACCGATCGGCACCCCGACGGGATGCAGGCACTTAGGCGGTGGCAGCGCCCCAGCCCAGGATCCTGGTCTCCTGCGGGGACATCTCGGGTTCAATCTCAACTCCCACCCCCACCCCAAACAAAGATTTTAACGGCGAATTACTCGAATTACTCGAAGCTACGCAGGCTTTTTTAACGGCGAATTGTGCTAATTACTCGAATGCTACGCAGGCTGATTTCTGCGAATTACTCGAATGGCCTGCGCAAGCATTCGAGTAATTCGCAAAACAAAAAGATAACCTAGCGACCTGCGTAGCTTCGAGTAATTCGAGTAATTCGCCGTTAACAAAAAAAAACCATGTGCTACCCACTATCCACTACCCACTACCCACTAAATTAAGTTAATTTAGGTTAAAAAATTAGATCGTGCACGATCTAATTTGCACATTTAAAACGTTCAGAACGAGACTTTTGGCATTCCGAAACTGTGTCAACCATGCTGGAAAACTCGCAAAACGCTTACAGGGCAAGGATTTTGCCCTGGTTT
>CAMHDJ010000010.1 GCA_946183915.1 uncultured Bacteroidales bacterium
TGAGCGTCACCGTGTCATGCACAGCGTACGGCACATTGATGTAGGTCGTGTCGCGCACCGTTACGTATTCCTTCTGCACCACCGTATCATGTACGGCATACGGCACATTGATATAGGTCGTATCGCGAACCGTGACGTATTCCGTCTGTGTCACCGTCTTGGTAAGAACGGTGGTGTCATGCACGGCGTACGGCACTTTGATATAGGTCGTGTCGTATATACGAACCGTGTCGACCCTGACGGTAGGCGCGGCGGCCATGGAAGCCTCACGCTCCTCGCTCTCGGTGAACTGTCCGCGGAAGGGGATCCATACGGTGTCGCCGGGATGCAGGGCATGGATGTCCACATGGGTGATGGCATCGTAGCTTTCCACCCGATAAGCCTTAGTGATTGAGTAGACCGTCTGCCCTTTCTCGACGATGTGGACGTAGTACTTGCGCCCGTTCATCATCTGCTTCTCGGTGCTCACCCTGACCGGAGTGGCACCGGGCTTTTGGGCCCAGGCGGCAAAGCCTGTAAGCAACAGCGTCAGTATCAGAAGTAATTTTTTCATATTTATTCCCATTCGATGGTTGCTGGCGGTTTGGAGCTGATGTCGTAGACCACGCGGTTGACGCCCTTCACGCGGTTGATGATCTCGTTCGAGACCCGGGCCATGAAGTCGTAGGGCAGATGGCTCCAGTCGGCCGTCATGCCGTCCACGCTCTCCACGGCGCGCAGCGCCACGACGCTCTCGTAGGTGCGCTCGTCGCCCATCACGCCCACGCTCTGCACCGGCAGCAGCATGGCGCCGGCCTGCCACACCTTGTCGTAGAGGTTCGCGTCGCGCAGGCCTTGGATGAAGATGTGGTCCACCTCCTGCAGGATGCGCACCTTCTCGGGGGTCACGTCGCTCAGTATACGGATGGCCAGGCCGGGACCGGGGAAGGGGTGGCGGCCGATGAGCGAGTCTTTGATGCCCAGCTGGCGACCCACGCGGCGCACCTCGTCCTTGAAGAGCGAGCGCAGCGGCTCGACGAGCTGCAGCTTCATGTAGTCGGGCAGGCCGCCCACGTTGTGGTGGCTCTTGATGGTCTGGCTCGGTCCTTTGACGCTCGAGCTCTCGATGACATCGGGATAGATCGTGCCCTGACCGAGCCACTTGGCATCGGTGATCAGCTTGGCTTCGGCGTCGAACACATCGATGAAGGTCTTGCCGATGGCCTTGCGCTTCTTCTCGGGGTCGGTCACGCCGGCCAGTACCGAGTAGAAACGATCCTTGGCGTCGACACCCTTCACGTTGAGGCCCATATCTTTGTACGACTCCAGCACACCGCTGAACTCGTCCTTGCGCAGCAGGCCGTTGTCGACAAAGATGCAGTGCAGCTGATGGCCGATGGCACGGTTGAGGAGCACGGCGGCCACCGTCGAATCGACGCCGCCGCTCAGGCCCAGCACCACCTTGTCGCCGCCCACCTTCCGGCGCAGCTCGGCCACGGTGGTCTCGATGAAGCTCTCCGGCGTCCACTCCTGGCGGCAGCCGCAGATGTCGACCACGAAGTTGCTCAGCAGCTGCACTCCGTCGACCGAATGGTGCACCTCGGGGTGGAACTGGATGGCGTAGGTCTGCTCACCCTCGATCTGATAGCCGGCATACTGCACGTTCTCCGTCGAGCAGATGGTGCGGTAGCCCGCGGGCAGCACCTCGATCGTGTCGCCGTGGCTCATCCACACCTGGCTGCCCATTGGGATGTTCTTCATCAGGGGGTTCGAGCTGTCGATATAGTTCAGGTTGGCCCGGCCATACTCGCGTATCTTGCTCTGCTGCACGCGGCCGCCGCCCCACTTGGCCAGGTACTGGGCACCGTAGCACACCGCCAGCAGCGGCAGGCGGCCTTTGATGCCCTCCATGTTGGGCACCGGCGCGTCGGCGGCGTTGCAACTGTAGGGGCTACCCGAAAAAACAACACCCTTCACGTCGGGCGTGAGGGCGGGAATCTTATCGAAAGGATGTATTTCGCAGTAAACATTCAACTCGCGAATCTTGCGTGCAATCAGCTGAGTGTACTGAGAGCCAAAGTCTAAGATAATTATCGTATCCATATATCGTATATATTTTAAAATGCAAAGATACAACTTTTTTCCCAACAAGCGAAAAAAAGTTTTCCACCCCTCTGCATCATCCCTGCATCCCCTCTGCATCATCCCTGCATCCCCTCTGCATCATCTCTGCATCATCTCTGCATTCCCCCAGGCATCATCCAGGCATCATCCAGGCATCATCCAGGCATCATCTAGGCATAAAACCGACCCAAACGCCTCCCTCCTCCCCCTGTGCACCACCCCGATCGGATCCCGATTCTGCCCCTTTTTTGCCTGCAATGTATCTCTATATTGGAAAATTAGTGTACTTTTGCATCGCAAAATTTGGGCTCACACAGCAGCAAAATCACGCACAACAACCTCACCACCAACACAATACACAAAGAAAACAAAACAAGCAGATGAAGGCAGGCAGGACGATAGGACTAACCCTCAAGCGGTTTCTAGGCTTCACCGTGTGCAACATTCCCGGCACACTGGTGGAGTTGCTTTTGGTGTGGCTCTTCTCCAACCATGTGTTCCACCACTACTTCGGCCGCTACGTGGTGGCGCCGTTCATTGGGTTCGAATGCGCTGTGGTGCTGAACTTTATGCTCTACTCCCACTTCGTGTGGAGGGGCCGCATGAAAGGGGTGGGCCTGAAGGGACGAGTGCTCCGCCTGCTGGGCTACAACGCCTCGGCCATGGGCGTGTACCTGCTGCGCATGTTGGTCATCCAGGCCATCGGACTGCTCTGGCACTGGCAACCCGTAGTGTGCGACCTCATCTCGCTGCTCTTCTCCGGCATCGTCAACTACCTGGCCCTCGACGGCTTGGTGTTTCGGCGTTGGAAGAGAAAAAAGAAATGATATTTTTTGCCAGTTCAAAAAAAAGTTGTATCTTTGCAGCACGAAATTAGTAACTGAATTATAAACAATCGTCTAACAACTAACGGGTTAGACGGCAAAAAGAGAGAAAATGAAAAAAGGAATCCATCCCGAAAACTATCGCCTCGTGGTGTTCAAAGACATGTCGAACGACAATATGATCCTCACCAAGAGCTGTGCCAACACCAAAGAGACCGTCGTCTTCACCGATGGCAAGGAGTATCCCGTGGTGAAACTCGAAATCTCGAACACCTCGCACCCCTTCTTCACCGGTAAGCTGAAGCTGGTTGACACCGCCGGTCGCGTCGACAAGTTCATGAACAAATACAAAAAGTACGCCAAGAAGGCCGAGTAATCGGACTGCTTGAAGTACCGCCTCGGTACAAGAAGGCCGAGTAATCGGACTGCTTGAAGTACCGACACGGTACAAGAAGGCCGAGTAAGGCTAGGTGTAGCGACGCGGCGGACCGCGTCTGCATTCTCAGAAAGAAAAAGGTAATTTGTTTTAGATTTTTTAGATCTAGAAACCCCGCCCTGAAAAGAGCGGGGTTTTCTAATGCGGGGATGTCGCCGTGTCAGAGCAGGGCTGCGATGGCGTCCTCGACAGCCTTCATGCTCTCCATGGGCTCGAAGCGGCGTACCACGTTACCCTGACGGTCGACGAGGAACTTGGTGAAGTTCCACTTGATGTCGGGGTTCTGGTCGTAGGTGAAGTCCTGCTGGCGCAGCATGTTGTCCAGCAGAGCGCCCATGCGGTCGGTGGTGTCGAAGCCCGCGAAGGGGGCTTTGGACTTGAGCCACTGGTAGATGGCGGCGGCGCTGTCGCCGTTGACGTCGATCTTGTCCATCTGCGGGAAGGTGACGTTGTAGGTACCCGTGCAGAAAGCGTGGATCTCGTCGTTGCTGCCGGGGGCCTGGGCGCCAAACTGGTTGCAGGGGAAGTCGAGCACCTCGAGGCCACGATCGTGGTAGCGGTCGTAGAGCTGCTGCAACTCGGTGTACTGGGGCGTGAAGCCGCACTCGGTGGCGGTGTTGACCACCAGGAGCACCTTACCCTCGAAGTCGCTCAGGCTGACGGGGTTGAGGCTGCCGTCCTGGACGGTGAACTGGTAGATGTTGTCGGTCGAGGCCACCTCGGCGGGGGCTTCGATCTTCTGCTTGCAGGCGCCGAACAGCAGCACGGCTGCGGCGGCGAACATGAGGATTTGTCTCTTTTTCATTGTTTGAGTTTTAATTATTTCGGCGGCAAAAGTACACATTATTTTTAATATATTGGAAAATATTTGTATCTTTGCACCCGAAAAGGAAACAACAAACAACGCTATATGAAGACAAAGTACATTGCATTAGCCCTCGGCGCCATGCTGGTTTGCAGCGGCGCCATGGCTCAGAAGAAGAAACAGGCGGAGCCTGTGTACAACGGAGGCATCACCACCGAGATGATGCAGCAGATGAAGCAAGGCTTCGGCGGCAGCGCCAGCGACAAGGCATTGCGCAACATCCTGGTGACCAACAGCCCCGCCAAGCTGGCCATGAACTACGAGAACGCCACCAAGTTCGACTCGCACTTCTCGCACCGCGTGGTGAGCAAGGCCGTGACCGACCAGAAGAGCAGCGGCCGCTGCTGGATGTTCACCGGTATGAATGTGCTCCGCAACCAGGCCATCCGCAAGCACGGCCTGCCCGCCGACTTCCAGTTCTCGCAGGCCTACCTCTTCTTCTACGACCAGCTAGAGAAGAGCAACCTCTTCCTGCAAGCTATGATTGACACGTACCGAAAGCCCATGAACGACCAGGAAGTGGAGTGGCTCTTCAAGAACCCCATCGGCGACGGTGGACAGTTCACCGGCGTGGCCAACCTGATCGACAAGTACGGCCTCGTGCCTGCCGACGTGATGCCCGAGACCTACAACACCAACAACACCTCGAGCATCAGCAACCTCATCGCCCTCAAGCTGCGCGAGGATGGCCTTCAGCTACGCGAGATGGCCGCCCAGAAGGGCATGACCCCGCAGAAGCTCCAGGCCAAGAAGACCGAGATGCTCGGCACCATCTACCGCATGCTGGCCCTCACCATGGGCGAGCCTCCGGCACAGTTCACCTGGCAGCAGAAGGACGCCAAGGGCGAGATTGTGGAGACCGCCACCTACACTCCCAAGGAGTTCTACGAGAAGTTCGCCAAGACCGACTTCAGCAAGTACTACATGGTGATGAACGACCCCACGCGCGAGTACTACAAAGTCTATGAGATCCAGTACGACCGCCACGTCTACGACGGCCAGAACTGGCGCTACCTCAATCTGCCCATGGAGGACATCGCCCCCATGTGCATCGCCTCCATCAAGGACAGCACGATGATGTACTTCAGCTGCGACGTCGGAAAATTCCTCAACCGCGACAACGGCCTGATGGACATGAACAACTACGACTACGAGAGCCTGATGGGCACCACCTTCGGAATGGACAAGAAACAGCGCGTCAGCACCTTCGCCAGCGGCTCGAGCCACGCCATGACCCTCTGCGCCGTCGACCTCGACAAGGACGGCAAGCCGCTGAAGTGGATGGTGGAGAACAGCTGGGGCCCCAACTACGGCTGGCAGGGCAACCTCATCATGACCAACGACTGGTTCAACGAGTACATGTTCCGTGTGGTGCTGGAGGAGAAGTATATCCCCGCCAACATCCGCGCCATGATGGACCAGAAGCCTATCATGCTCCCCGCATGGGATCCGATGTTCGCTCCCGAGGAGTAGTATTCTCCACTGATCGCATAAAAGAAACGCCGAGATCTATAGTCTCGGCGTTTCTTTTTTCTTTGCACTTCACTTCAGCAACTTCAGCAGTTGCTTTTCGGTAGCCTCGGGCAGTAGGTCGTGCAGGTGGGCTAGCATCCGCTGGTGCGACTCTTCTGGCGTGCGGTCGCAGAGCGACGCCTCGGGCCCAAGCAGTTGCTCGGGCGTAGTGAGCAGCGAAAGACCCCAGCCGTACTCGCGGCCCTGCTTGTCGCGCGGGTAGACGAAGTCCTGCGTGACGATGCGGCAGGCCATCTGCAGACGGGTGACATATCCGTCAAAGAGGCTCCGCATCTTGGGCCCTACCAGGCCGCAGGCGGCGCGCAGATCGCGGCTGACCATGCTGCCCCGCTCGCGCAAGGTGTCAAGGATAGCCTCGGCAAGGGCGCCCTCGTCGGTCTCATCGCTCGCCAGGGGGTAGGCGTGGCGGCGCCAGTTGCAGAAATCAGGCCACCACTCCAGGCTCACAAAGCCCGCCTTGGTGGCGAAGAACTTGCCATAGACGCAGTCGCCATCGGTCACCACGGGACCCTTCCACTTCCACAGCGGCCAGTCCCAGCCGCCGTCTTCATAGGTCACATAGCGGCAGTCGTCGCTCACCAACGCCTCGGCACTGAAGCCCCGGATGCCGCTCTCCAGCAGGGGAAGGAACCCCACCGTCTGGATGCACTCCATCAGTTCGGGGCAGGAACCGATCTTTCCTGTCCCGCCTGCCTCGTGAAGGCTTTTCATGTATTCTTTCAGTGACGCCATCTCTTACTTGAGGGCCATACCGCTGTTCCAAGCCTTGCCCACGCTGTCGGCGAGGGTGAAGTAGTTGAGGCTCGAGCCGTCCCAGACGAGGGGGTTGAGCTTCTTGATGTCGATCTTGCCGTCGGTGAGGATGGCGGGGTCGGCCACGGCGTTGACGATTTCGCCCACGACGAAGGCGCCGTCGTTCTCACGCTCGATGAGCTCGACCACCTTGCACTCCATGGCGAGGGGGTACTCGTCGATGATGGGGGCGTTGACGTTCTGGCTTTTGGTGCAGTGGAAGCCCACGTGGGCCACCTTGTCCTTCACGTCGCGGCCGCTTGCGATGCCGAAGTAGTCGCTCTCGGCCACCGTGCGGGCGTCGGCGAAGCTGAGGGTGAAGGCCTTGTTGAGGCGGATATTCTCGGTGGTCTTGTGGCTGCTGAGCTGGAAGCAGACCTGGTTGCCCTCGTACTGGCCACCCCAGGCGGCCATCATCACGTCGGGGTTGCCCTCGGCGTCGTAGGTGGCGATCATCAGCGCCGGCTGCGGCGTTACGTACAGTTTGGCGCCCATGTTGACGCGCTCGTTCACATTCTTGAATTCCATAGTGGTGATGTTGTTTTCAGTTTGTTCTTCGTTGGTGTTGTTCTCCTGTTTGGTGCCGCAGGCGGCGAAGAGCACGGCCGCCGCAGCCAGGGTGAGAATGGTGTGTTTCATCGGTTGTATCTTTTTTCGGGCTGCAAAAATACGACAATTCCGCGAACTGGCAAAATAAATTTGGCCGCGTCGGAAAAAGTGCGTATCTTTGCATCCGATTTCAATAGGAAATCGTCGAAGCGTTATATCTTCGTCTTGCTAGTGGAAACGTGAGAAATTTCTATGAAATGCAAGGATGGTATGACGGTTTGCGTGTATTAGCGTGGACTGTTTCCATATCTTCATTTCAGGGCAATTCTCACGGCCTCCACTAGGAGAGGTGGTATACGGCGCCACGCTTCTTGTTTTATTTATTTGCTCGACGGGGGCGCGGAAGAGCACAATAAAACAACTGAATATGGTAAAACCTATTCCATTCAAGACCATTGTAGAATGGTTGCAGAAAAAAGGGGGGCGAGTGCGAATTGACAAACTCGGTCGTAACAAGAAGGGCGGAGAGGTGTGTCATTTCTTTTGCACATGCCCCGACAAGGAAACAATCCTTATCTACGGCGACAACGACGAGAAAGGCAGACCCATGAAAGAGCGTGAATGGGAACTTGTCTGCGCATTCATGCGCGGTCTGCTTGTGGCTGGAGCGGATGCTGAGACGGTGAGCATCTATGCCAACGAACCTATTCCGGGCACCAATCGAAACTATCGCCCGAATGTGCCAGCGTTGTGCCGCGCTTATTATGAAGGGGAAGGAGGCATGCAATGAAAACAAGCCGCATCTTCTTCGTAATAGCATTTCTAATTTCCACCATTGCCTGCAGTTGTGGCTCCTCTGATACGGGTCCTGCTGGTTACTACACCGATGGAAACGGAAACGAGGTGATTGTCTATTCCGACAAGACCTGGACTGCACGTCTGACGGAAGAATCTCCTCTGGGTGACATTACATACAACTATACCGGTATTATTGACGACAAGAATATGATGGTCATTAAAACAGGAGAGACTCGTAGGGCCATTGGAGACAATATCGTCGAATTTGGAAACTATTTTGGCATCATCGAAGGCGACCACATAAAAGGAGGAATGAGCAACCTTTCCACAATATGGACAAAAGACAAGGAAAAGAGCAAAACAATACCGCAAAAATCGGAGTTCAATACTGCCCAAAGTGGGTTGCGATACAAATTTACAGAACTGTATGAAAACAACCGACAGGTAAACGCGGGAGATTGTGTTGTGGGGACACTTACTATAACTTTCAATGAAGAGACATTGTACCAGCAACTGAAACCCGATATGATTGCAATCGTGCATGAATCCGACAAAGGTGACTTTGAGGAAGGATTGTTAATGATGCACGTTGGCGACCGTGCCACATTCGAGGTGGATGCAGATATGCTATGCCAAGCGATGGGACAGGAGAAAATGCCCGCTTCGTATGAAAAAGGAGCAGGGATGAAATTCGTCTATACCGTACACATAATGGATGTCATAACTAAAGAAGAAATTGAGAAAGAAAGAGAGGCTGCACGGTAGTTTTGCATGTTTTTTTATTCTTTTGTGGGCGGTAATCACTGAATTCCGCCCACGATTATATTTGGGCATAAGCCGTCGTGGCACGGTGGCATGAGAAACCGAAATGGTTTGGTGTTGAAAAGGTCTTCGATAGGGTCAACCGGAATTGAAACGGTGCGGAAATGAGTCGTTTTATTCTCCGATTATTTGTAGGGAGAATATTGTAATGGTGCAATATTCTCCCTTTATTTATGCGGAGAATATTGTTATGGTGCGAGATTCTCCTTTTATTTATAGGGAGAATATTTTGATGGTGAAATATTCTCCGAGTATTTGTAGGGAGAATATTTTGGCGAAAAAAGATTTGGCCGGTCGAGAAAAACTTTGTATTTTTGCAAAAATTTTGACGATTATGAAGAGACCGAGACAGGACAGATGGTACGGCGACCTGAAACGGCGTCGGCCGAGGCCGGAGAAGCGGCTGCTGTGCGAGCCGCAGTTCGGGTTGGAGGAGTTGTATAGGATGCCGTTCGCGGAGCGGAGGGAGTTCGACACGCAGTCGGGCGCGGCGCGGTATTTCCCGATAGAGCGGGAGCCGCAGCGGTCGGGCGTGCGGATGCTGGACGAGCTGCTGGCGTGGCTCGACGCCGGGGCGCCGGGGACGGTGGCGCAGTTCTGCGAAAAGCGCGGGCTGAGCTACAACGACCTCGGCGGGCTGGTGTTCTGCCTGACGGGGATGAGCGGCGAGGATTTCCGCCTGACGTACCAGATGCGGATGGCCGACGACCTGATGCGCTACACGCGGATGACGCTGGCGGAGGTGGCGAAGCGGAGCGGCATCGGCTCGCCGCTGAACCTCAACCAGTCGTACCGCCGCGAGTACGACCTCACGCCCGGCGAGCGTCGCCGCCAGCTGCGGCAGAAGGGCGACGTGGGGCGCTACCGCTTGTGATGCCGCATGAAAAGGCTGCGAGGGGGCATTCGTCAGGATGCCCCCTCGCAGTGTTGTGGTGTATGCCTTGCAGGCTTAAATCATCTGCACCGAGCGCTGGAGGAATTTGCTGAGGGCTTCGCCTTTGAGCAGGCCGTTGGCCAGCAGGGCCAGGTCGGTGAGCTGGTGGACGAGGTCTTTCTGTTTCTCGGCGTCGGTCTCGTTCAGCACGCGGCTGATGAGGGGGTGGTTGATGTTGACGACGAGGTTGTAGCTCTCCGGCAGCTCGCCGTAGAAGCCCATGCCGCCGCCGGAGGTCTGCGCCATCTCGCGGTAGCGGCGCATGAACTCGCTCTGCGTCACCTGCATCGGCGCGTCGCTCTCCTCGAGGCTCTCCAGCTGCACGGTGAACTTCTGCTTGTCCACCTCGCCCTCGATGATGGGCTGCAGCTTCTCTTTCTCCTCCTTGCTGAGCTTCTCGGGGATGGCGTCGTCGTGGGGGATGAGCTTCTCGACGGTGTCGCTGTCCACGCGCACGAAGCGGCTCTTCTCGAGCTTCTGCTCCAGCAGGTTGATGAAGTGGCTCTCCAGGGGCGAGTCCATCAGCAGCACGTCGTAGCCTTTGGCCTTGGCTTTCTCGATGTAGGCGTGCTCCTCCTCGGCGTCGCTGGCGTAGAGGTAGCAGACGGTCTTGTCCTTGTCGGTCTGCAGGGCCTTGATTTTCTCGCGGTAGCTGTCGAGCGTGTAGTACGTGCCGTCCACACCCTTGAGCAGGTAGAACTTCATGGCGCGCTCGCAGAATTTTTCATCTGTCAGCATACCGTACTGGACGAAGATCTTGATGTCGTCCCACTTCTCCTCCAAGGCGCTCTTCTCCTCGCCTTCCTTTTTCTTCGACATCTCCTCCAGCTTGTCGGCCACTTTCTTGCTGATGTGCTGGGAGATTTTCTTCACGTTGCCGTCGCTCTGCAGGTAGCTGCGGCTGACGTTCAGCGGGATGTCGGGGCTGTCGAGCACGCCGTGCAGCAGCATCAGGTAGTCCGGCACCACGCCCTCGACCTGGTCGGTGACGAACACTTGGTTGCAGTAGAGCTGTATCTTGTTGCGGTTGGGGTCGATGGTCTTGCGCACCTTCGGGAAGTAGAGGATGCCCGTCAGGTTGAAGGGGTAGTCCACGTTGAGGTGTATCTGGAACAGCGGCTCCTCGAAGTTCATGGGGAACAACTCGTGGTAGAATTTTTTATAATCCTCATCTGTCAGAGACGACGGGCTTTTCTTCCAGGCCGGCTCCGGGTCGTTGATGATGCGGGGCTGCTTCTTCTCCACGCGCTTGGGCTTGCCGTCCTTGTCGCACTCCGTCTCGCTGTCCACCCACACGCTCTCCTCGCCGAAGCGGATGGCCACGGGCATGAAGCGGCAGTATTTCTTCAGCAGCTGCAGCACGGTGCCCTCCTCGAGGAACTCCTTGCAGTCGTCGGCGATGTGCAGCACGATGTCGGTGCCGCGGTCGGTGTGCTTCTTGTCCTCCTCCATCGTGAACTCCGGATTGCCCTCGCAGCTCCAGTGCTGGGCCGGCTCGTCCTTCCAGCTCTTGGTGAAAATCTCCACCTTGTCGCTGACCATGAAGGCGCTGTAGAAGCCCAAGCCGAAGTGGCCGATGAGCGGCTCGTGGCTGTCCTTGTACTTCTCCATGAAGTCGGTGACGCCGCTGAAGGCTATCTGGTTGATGTATTTCTCCACCTCGTCGGCCGTCATGCCGATGCCGCGGTCGCTGACGGTGAGGGTCTTCTTCTTGGGGTCGAGCTTCACGTCGATGGTGAGGTCGCCCAACTCGCCCTTGAACTCGCCGCGGGTGCTCAGCGTTTTCAGCTTCTGCGTGGCGTCGACGGCGTTGCTGATGAGCTCGCGCAGGAAAATCTCGTGGTCCGAATACAGGAACTTCTTGATGACCGGAAAGATGTTCTCGGTCTGTACGTTCAATTTGCCTTCCATATCTGTTGTTGTTTTATTCTACTGCCTTCTCCCGGCGCAACTACCGTGCCACCACCCCACCCTCCTGCCATTTTGTCAGTGTCAAAACCGCGGTTTCTCCGACCGCAGTCGGACCATCCGCGGAGTTGAGTCGGACATGACGCGGACATGATGCGGAGGTGAGAGGGGGGCATCTGCCATTTTGGCAGTCGTCTCCCAGGCATCATCCAGGCATCATCTAGGCATCATCTAGGCATCAACTAGGCATGGAAGCATACATTTTGCTGTTTTTTTTTATCGGACATGGCTCTATATCGCGAATTTTGTGTATCTTTGCATGACATGAACCGGGGACAAATCCCCATAAACAAAAGTAAACAAGACAATTAAGACCAAAAACATACGTCTATGAAGAAGTCATTATGGGTTGCCGTGCTGTTGCTCGCGGGGGTGCTGTTCAGCGCCTCGGGCGTGGGCAACGCCGGGCTGAAGAACTACCAGTGTCGCAAGTGCGCCCTGCTGGTGCGCTCCGAGAACGTGCCGCCGGCCATGGGCTGCCGGGCCGACGAGGGCGGCCACCTGTGGCAGGAGCTGGGCCCTGTGGGCGCCATGAACTACCAGTGCATGAAGTGCCGCGTCAACGTGGAGAGCCGCTGGGAGCCCAACGTGCAGGGCTGCCCGGCCAGCGGCAACCACCAGTGGAACCGCCTGGGCAAGATCGGCCCCGTGAACCACCAGTGCCGCAAGTGCGGACTGACGGTGCGCACCGAGGAGACCCCCAACCCCATCGGTTGCCCCAACGGCGGCAACCACCAGTGGTACAAGTCGAAATAAGCCCATCACCCACCCCCCAACACCGCATCGACTCCATGGAAACAAAGAAGGAGGAGGAACTCGTCAGGCATGCAACCCTCGCCACGGCTGCCGCTTTTTCCCGGCTGATCTATCAGCAAGTCTATATCTCAGACATCCAGACCCAGCGCACCTGGGAAATCCCCAACTGGCAACCCGACAACGTCCTGAAGAGCATCGCGCCGCAGGACTACAAGAAGGTGATGGACACGGTGGTGGACCGCGAGCGCGACCTCTACCGAGAGATTGTGAGCCAATGCTTCGCTGTAGGCAATGAGTTGGATCTGAGGAAGAACCACACGGTGGCATTCTCGTTCAGCCTCCACTCGATCGTCGACGGCGAGGAGCAACTGCTCACCCACTTCGTCACGCCGATCAGCTACGACGACAATGGAGTGCTGCACTATGTGCTGTCGCTCCGCCAGCCGGCCATCTACCGCGAGCCGGGCAACTTCATCTACATCGCCAACGGCAAATGGATGGAGTACGACTTCGAGAGCCACTCGTGGCACCCGCTGTCGTCGGTCAACCTCGACCTAACGCGCAACGAACGCCGCATGCTTATCCTCTCGGCCCGGGGCTATACGCTGGAAGACATCGCCCAGGCGCTGGAGCGCTCGGTCGACACGGTGAAGCTCTACCGCCGGCGGGTGTTCGAGAAGCTGCGCGTGACCAACATCACCGAGGCCCTCTACGCCGCCATGCGCTACCAGCTGTTCTAGTCCTCGCCCTTGCCGAGTTTCTTTTTTATATATATTTCTATTGATTTAAGGCCCCAGTTGATGCCGATGACCACCGCCACGGCGATGAGCGCCTCGCGCCACATGCCGTAGCCGCAGAGGCAACCGACCGCAGCCGAACACCAGATGGTGGCGGCCGACGAGAGGCCGTGGATCGTGACACCGTTCTTCATGATGACGCCTGCACCCAGGAAACCGATGCCCGTGACCACCTGGCTGAGCACGCGCAGGTTGTCGTTGTTCACCGGACCTCCGGCCGCCATGGCGCGCATGATGACGCTCTCGCTGATGAGGATGAAGATGCAGGCACCGACGGCCACCAGCGAGTTGGTGGTCAGGCCCGCCTGGCGCTGGCGTATTTCGCGCTGCGCACCGATGATCATGCCGGCCACCAAGGCCGTGGCAAGACGGAAAATGAAGATGTTGAGTGGCATGGCTGTGGGTTGATGATGGGTGATCATGTGGGTTTGCCGGCAAGGACAACGACGATCTCGCCCTTGACCTCCTGCTGCGAGAAATGGGCCAGCACCTCGGCCACGCTGCCGCGGGCCGTCTCGGCGTGGAGCTTGCTGATCTCACGGCTGACGCTGATCTGGCGCTCCGCTCCCACCACCTCGGCCAGCTGCTCCAGCAGCTTCACCAGCCGGTAGGGGCTTTCGTAGATGATCATCGTGCGCTCTTCGTCAGCCAGAGCCTGCAGGGCCGTCTGGCGTCCCTTCTTGTGGGGCAGGAAACCCAGGAAGACAAAGCGGTCGCACGGCAGGCCGCTGTCGATCAGCGCCGGCACAAAGGCCGTGGCCCCCGGCAGGCATTCCACCTCGATGCCGGCCTTGACGGCCTCGCGCACCAGCAGGAAGCCGGGGTCGCTGATGCCGGGCGTGCCCGCATCGGTCACCACCGCCATCGTCGCACCCCCCTTCAAGCGCTCCACCAACGAGCCGACAGTCTGGTGCTCGTTGAAGATATGGTAGCTCTGAAGCGGGGTCTCGATGCCGTAGTGCTGCAGCAACACCCGCGAGGTGCGCGTGTCTTCGGCCAGGATGAGGTCGACCGAACGGAGCACCTCGACGCCACGATAGGTCATGTCGCCGAGGTTCCCCACCGGGGTCGGTACAAGGTATAACTTCATTATATCTTAGTGGGTAGTGGGTAGTGGGTAGTGGGTAGCATTCGTTGTCGTGTGCTACCCACTACACACTATCCACTAATAACTCAAAATCACTCCTCCTCGAAGTCGTCGGGGATCTCCATGTCGTGGTAGACGTTGGTGACGTCCTCATCCTCTTCGAGGATGCCGATGATCTTCATCACCTTGCGGATGGTCTCCTCGTCGACCTGACGGGTGGTGTTGGGGATGCGCTGCAGTTCGGCGCTCTCCACCTCGATACCCTTCTCCTCGAGCATCTTCACCATGTTGCCGAAGTCCTCGTAGGCGGTGTAGAGGGTGAGGTAATCGTCGTCGACCTCCATCTCCTCGAGGCCGCCGTCGATGAGCTCCATCTCGAGCTCCTCGACATCCATCTCCGGCTTGCGGGGCACCACAAAGACGCCCTTGCGGGTGAAGAGGAAGGCCAGGCTGCCGTTGGTCTCCAGCGTGCCGCCGTTCTTGTTCATGATGCTCTTGATGTTGGCGACGGTGCGGTTGTTGTTGTCCGAAAGGGCCTCGATGAAGAGGGCAATACCATGGTTGACATGGCACTCGAAGGTGAGCTCCATCATCTGGGCGGCGTCCTTGTCGTTGGCCTTGTTGATGGTGCGCTGCAGGGTGTCCTTGGGCATGTTGCAGCCGCGGGCGTTCTGCACGAGCAGGCGCAGGCGGGGGTTGCTGTCGGGATCGGGACCGCCTTCGCGCACGGCGATGGCGACCTGCTTCAAGATGTTGCTCCACTGTTTCGAGCGCTTGGCATCGGCTGCACCTTTGGCTCTCTTAATCTTTGACCATTTGTTGTGTCCTGACATAATGATGACTTTTTATTTGTTATTACTGATTTATTTGTATTGTTTTCCACTGGATGTATGTGATGGGCTTGCCTTCGGCTAGGAAAAGGCGCTCATAGTAGGTCTGCGTCAGCTTGGCTTCGCCCTCGTAGGCCGAGTGATAGAGGTCGTTGGTGCTGGCCAACACCTCCACATCGCGGTTGGGTAGCACCTCGTTCAGGGTGTAGTCGTAGAGCTCCTGCGAGTCGGTCTTGAGGTGGAGGGTGCTTTGAGGCGCCAGGATGCGGGCGTAGGTGTCGAGAAAACGGGGCGCTGTGAGGCGCTTGTTGGGCTTCTTAGGCTGCGGATCGCAGAAGGTGATCCAGACTTCGTCCACCTCACCCGGGGCGAAGAAGCGGTCCACAAGCTCGATACGGGTGCGGATGAAGGCCACATTGGGCAGCGGCTCCTCGAGGGCGGTCTTGGCACCACGCCACAGACGGGCCCCCTTGATGTCGATTCCGATGTAGTTTCGGTCGGGGTGAATGCGGGCCAAAGCCAGCGTATAGTCGCCCTTGCCGCAGCCCAGCTCGAGGGTGATGGGGTGGTTGTTGCCGAAGTGCTCCGACCAGCGGCCACGCAAGGCAAACCCCTCCTGCTCCAACTGCTCGAAGCCTACCTGGAAGAGGTTGGGGAACGTCAGGTTCTCAGCGAAACGTTGCAGCTTGTGATGGCCCATACTTCTACCGCCGAAAGACTACCACTGTTTGATGGCAATATCGCCGTCGTACCAGCCCTTGATGTGCTTGAAGAGGGCCTCGGCCGCCGTACGGTTCTTGGCACTGCCCATGCTGACGTAGTACATGTTGTTCTTCTCGATGATGTAGGCGTCGCTACCGAGTTCGTGCAGACGGGCTGTGAGGCGGGCTGCGGTGGCGCGGTCGAGGTAGAAACCGGCAATGATGTCGAAGCCTTGACGGCTTTCCTGCTCCATATTGACGCGCACAGGGGCCTCCTCGGTCGTTGCCTGGGTCGGTTTGGGGGCCGGCTTGGCCGGGGCAGCAGCCACCGGAGCGGCGGTGCGCGGAGCACCGGCGTCGGGCTCAAGGCCCAGTTCGGTCACCATCTGGTCGAGGATGCCGTCGAGGGTGCGCATGTCGAGCAGCTCGCCCTGCACGGTCACCCGCTGGGCAGCGGCGAACTTCTGGCGCAGGTAAGGCTCGTTCTGCTGATAGACGTAGTCGTGGAACGGGTAGAGACGCTGCACAGCGAAGCGGTCGTCCAACAGGGTGGCGAGGCGGTCGTTGGCGTATTGACGCACGCGCTCCATCATCTGACTGTGGGCACCAGCGTAGTGGCGGTAGGCCAGGAAGCTGTAGATGTAGTCCTCCATGTAGCGGCAGATGCGGCCACTGTTCTGCTCGATGTCGCGACGGTCGTACTGGAGCAGGTCGGTATTGTAGCTGAGGTCGGTGACCACGGGGACATCACCCAGGTGGGTGGCCGTGGCGACCTGCGGAGTATTCTCGTGGGCAGGCTTGTAGATCTTGAAGTAGTAGTAGGCGGCACCGCCCAGGAGGAGCAACAGCAGCAGCACCAGCAGGATCCACCACGGGAAGCGGCGCTTCTTCTTCTCAACCTTCTTGTCCGTCTGCTTGGGTGAGACACCGTCCGGTTCGGCGAGAACCTCTTTGACCGCGTGTACCGGGTCGAGGGCCGTCAGCGCAGCCATCATTTCCTCCTCCGATTTACGCTCGGCCGCCCTACGGGCGGCTTCGGCACGCTCAGCCTCCAGGCGTGCAGCCTCGGCGGCCTGGCGTTCGGCTTCCACACGGGCAGCCTCGGCACGCTCGGCCTCCTGGCGTTCGGCCTCCCTGCGGGCGGCTTCGGCGCGTTCAGCCTCCAGGCGGGCCTGCTCGGCGGCCTGACGTTCGGCCTCCACGCGGGCAGCTTCGGCGGCCTGACGCTCGGCTTCCAGGCGGACAGCCTCGGCGCGTTCGGCCTCCAGGCGGGCGGCTTCGGCGGCACCGTTATCTTCAAACTGCGCGAAGGGGTCGGCCTCACCCTCGTGGGAGTAGGTGCGGACGTTCTCCAGCGGCTTCTCGTCGCCGGTGGTCAGGGCCACCCCGGGAGCGCCGGCGAAAGCATAGCCGCCGGCGGCGCTGTAGCTGAGGGTTCCCAGATCGCCAAAGGCATGGCTGCCGGTACGCTGCAGCTTGTCGGTCAGCGCGTCGACATAGTTCCTCCACATCTGGCGGGCCACGTTCTCACCGACACACTCGCGCTGGGCCAGCGCCTGCACGATGCTCTCGTCGCCGCTGGTGGCGGTACTGAAGGTGAGGGTGCGACGGGCGGGATAGTAGGTGCCCGAAGCGGGGTCGTGGTAGGGGGGCTGCATCTCGCTGCCGAAGGTTCCCATGCCGGTGAGTTCGACTTGCTTGCCTTGCTGCAGCAGTTCTACAATGAGGTCTGTTATATTCATAGCTTGTTCTATCTTTTAATCTGTTTCAGGTATTTCTCGGCAGCGGCCAGGTCGGCGGGGGTGTCGATGCCGATGTTGGCGTGGTCGGTGAGGGCCACATGGATGGGGAAGCCCGCCTCGAGCCAGCGCAGCTGCTCCAGCTTCTCGGCCTCTTCGAGGGAACTCGGGGCCAGCTGGCAGAGGGTGGGCAGCACCTGGGCGCGGAAAGCGTAGATGCCCACATGCTTGAAGTAGAGCCCCTCGTCGACCCACCGCTTGGGATCGACGTCGCGGCGGAAGGGGATCGGCTGGCGGCTGAAGTAGAGCGCCCGCCCGTCGGCAGTGCAGACCACCTTGACGTTGTTGGGCGAGCAGAGCTCGTCGGCCGACATGATGCGGGTGACGAGGGTGGCGATTTGCACCTCCGGATCGGCGAAGCAGTCGATCAAAGCCTGCAGCTGGGCGGGATCGACGAAGGGTTCGTCGCCCTGCACGTTGAGGATGACGTCGTAGGAGTAGCCCTGACTGTCGAGGCGCTGCACCACCTCGCCGCAGCGGTCGGTGCCGGAACGGTGCTGGTCGGAGGTCATCATGACGGTGCCCTCTTCGGCAAACGACTCCACGTGGTCGCAGATGTCCTCGCTGTCGGTGGCCACCACCACGTCCTCAATGGCGTCGCAGCGGCGCACACGGTGGTAGACTCGGCTGATGATGCTCTCGCCGCCGAGCGAGGCCAGCGGCTTGCCGGGGAAACGGCTCGACGCATAGCGCGCCGGTATGATGGCTAGTACTTTCATTGTGCTGATTCCTCATTATGCGACGCGAAGAGGCTGTTGAACTCGGCGTCGATTTTCTCGATAATATGACCCAGGTCCTCGCGACGCTCCACAAAGTCGAGCTCGTCGGTGTCCACCACCAGCATTTTGCCCTCGTACTGCTCGGCCCACTGCTCGTAGCGGTTGTTGAGGTTGGTCAGGTAGTCCAGCCGGATGCTGCTCTCGAGGGCGCGGCCGCGCTTCTGGATGTGGCGTATCAGGGTGGGCACGTCGCCGCGCACATAGATCAGCAGGTCGGGCTTGGGCAGCAGCGAGTAGGTCATCTCGAAGAGCTTGGTGTAGGTCGTCAGGTCGCGGGTGGTCATCAGGCCCATGCTCTGCAGGTTGGGGGCAAAGATGGCGGCATCGTCGAAGAGCGAGCGGTCGCGGATGAAACTCTCGCCGCTCTGCTGCAGCTCGGCCAGTTGCTTGATGTTGGCATAGAGCGTGTACACCATCATGTTGAACGACCAGCGCCGCATGTCCTCATAGAAGCTGTTGAGGTAGGGATTCTCCTCCGACGGACCGAAGATGGCGCGGTAGCCATAATGGCGCGAGAGGAGCTTGGTGAGCTCCGTCTTGCCGGCTCCTATATTGCCCGAGATTGCTATCTGCATACACTTTTTCCTTTCCCATGTCGCGCGTTTTCTTATTGAAAAAGAGCGACATGATTAATCTACAACAGTTGTTTCAATCGGGCAAAGATACACATTTTTTTTAAAACAAAGACAATAAAAATGCCATCCGTCGAAAAAAAGGCCCTAACCGACACGCTTTCAGCCGGCAGCAGGGATGCATCCGGAAGCCTTGCATGCAGAGATGATGCAGAGGGGATGCAGAGGGGATGCCTGGATGATGCCTAGTTGATGCCTAGATGATGCCTAGATGATGCCTAGGGGATGCCTGGGGGATGGGGCTATGACGGGGGGTGAAAGCGGGCAAATATTTGACCGAAGAGCCTGTATGTCAGAAAAAAAGTGTATATTTGCAGCATCAAAAGAGTCCCCTCAAGGGTGTGGGGAAGTATTGTATAATGCAAAAATACAGACAGTTATGACGACTATCGAGAACCTTGACGAACTGATCAAAATGGCCCTGCGCGAGGATGTGGGCGACGGCGACCACTCCACCCTGGCCTGCATTCCGCCCACGGCCACCGGCACGGCCAAGATGGTGGCCAAGCAGGAGGGCATCCTCTGCGGTGCCGAGGTGGGCGAGCGTGTCTTCCACCTGGTCGACAGCCGCCTGGCGGTCAGCCTCCTGCGCCACGACGGCGACCCCGTGGCCAAAGGCGATATCATCATGACCGTCGAAGGTCCCAGCGGCTCCATCCTGACGGCCGAACGCACGGCGCTCAACTTCATGCAGCGCCTCTCGGGCATCGCCACCGAGACCCACCGCATGGTGCGGATGCTCGACGGGCTGGAGACCCGCCTGCTCGACACCCGCAAGACCACGCCCAACATGCGCCTGCTGGAGAAGTATGCCGTGGCCTGCGGCGGCGGCACCAACCACCGCATCGGCCTCTACGACATGGTGATGCTCAAGGACAACCACATCGACTTCGCCGGCGGCATCGAGCAGGCCATCGACCGCACCCGGCAGTACCTGAAAGACAAGGGGAAAGACCTCCGCATCGAGATCGAGGTGCGCTCGCTCGACGAGCTGCAGCGCGTGCTCGACCACGGCGGCGTGGACCGCATCATGCTCGACAACTTCGACATCCCCACCCTGGCCGAGGCGGTGCGGCGCATCAAGGCCTGGCCCGTGCGCTACGAGACCGAGGCCAGCGGCGGCATCACCGACCTCACCCTGCGCCCCTACGCCGAGACGGGGGTGGACTTCATCAGCGTCGGCGCGCTGACACACCACATCAAGAGTCTCGACATCTCGCTCGTGAAGAAGTAACCCCTCGATGCCCAACTGGAAAGCATACCTCCGCCTGGCCACCGCCAAGGTGAGCCAGCTGCGCCGCAAAGTCCTCTACTGGAGGCCCGTGCGGTCGATCCTCTACTTCCTGCAGCACTTCTCGCTGCCGGGCAACCGCGGCGTGCCGCTCTACGACGTGCTGCGGTTCTTCCTGCGGAGCATCTTCAACGGCGACCTCAACCAGCGGGCCAAGGGGTTGGCCTACAGCTTCCTGACCGCCCTGCCCCCGCTGCTGATCTTCTTCTTCACCCTGGTGGCCTACTTCCCGGTCGACGGCGTGCAGGACGAACTGCTCGGCGAGCTGGGCACCATCATCCCCGAGAAGATCATGGGCACCCTCTCCAACACCGTCAACGACATCATGGGCCACCGCCACAGCACCCTGCTGAGCATCGGCTTCGCCAGCTCCATCATCCTGGCCGCCAACGGCTTGATGGGCATGATCACCTCGCTCAACTTTGCCAACCACTCGGTCGAGAAGCGCCCCTACGTGCAACGCTACCTGCTGAGCATCATGCTGGTGTTCTTCATCTACGTGGTCGTCGTGCTGACCGTGGCGCTGCTGATGGGGCACAAACTGCTGCTGCAGCTCATCTTCGCCCAGGGCTGGCTGCCGCCCACCAAGACGAGCACTGTCATTTTCAACATCGGCCGCTGGGTGCTGATCGTGATGGCCCTGCTGACGGTCATCTCGCTCATCTACTACTGGGCCCCCGCCAAGAAGCAGCAGGTGGGCTTCTTCAGCGCCGGCTCGGTGCTGGCCACGGGCATGTTCCTCGTCCTCAGCTGGGGCCTGGGCCTCTACCTCAACAACTTCAGCAACTACAACCTCGTCTACGGCTCCATCGGCACCCTGCTGATGATCATGTTCTGGGTGAGGTTCAACTGCATCGTGCTGCTGGTGGGCTACGAGCTGAACATCAGCATCTACAACGGCAGCATCATCAAAAAGAACCGCGACTCGCGCCGCGAATTCAAACAACGCATCCAAAACCTACGCAATGATTATACAGAAGAACCACGGGAAGGTGGTGACCGATAGCGGCACCCCCCGCGAACGATTCAAGATGGTGGCCAAGACGATGGTCAACCTGGAAGAAGTGCTCGCCGACGAGCTGCGCGCCCTGGGCGCCGAGAACGTGACGCCCACCACGCGCGCCGTCGAGTTCGAGGGCGACATGCGCCTGCTCTACCGCGCCAACTACTGCTGCCGCACGGCCCTGGCCATCCTCAAACCGTTCGCCGAATTCGACGCCAACGACGACCAGGAGCTCTACGACCAGGTGTACAAGATACGCTGGGAGAAGATTCTGGATGTGGACTGCACCTTCATGATCGACTCCACGACCAGCGGCGAGGTGTTCACCCACAGCTACTACGCCGCCCTGAAGACCAAGGACGCCATCGTCGACCGCTTCCGCCGCAACTTCGGCAAGCGCCCGTCGATCGACACCGAGCAGCCGGACTACAAGTTCAACCTCCACATCCGCGACAACCACGTCACCCTGCTGATGAACTCGAGTGGCGACTCGCTGCACAAGCGCGGCTACCGCCAGGGCGTCGGCGTGGCGCCGATCAACGAGGTGCTGGCCGCCGGCCTGCTGAAGATCGCCGGCTGGGACTGCACGACCAATTTCTACGACCCCATGTGCGGCAGCGGCACCCTCCTGATCGAGGCCGCCATGATGGCCAACACCATCCCCGCACAGTACTACCGCGGCAACCGCTTCGGCTTCATGCGCTGGAAGGAGTTTAACCTGGGCGAGTGGAAGAGTGTCAAGGCCGAAGAGGACCGCAAGATCGGCAGCCTCGACTTCGAAGGCGAGATCTGGGGCAACGACATCGACCCGCAGGTGATCGAACAGTGCGAGAAGAACCTCGAATTCACCAAGCTGCACCACGACGTGATGCTCCACATCGGCGACTTCGCCGAGCAGGAGCCGCCCGCGGGGCGCACCCTCATCGTCACCAACCCGCCCTACGGCGAGCGCATCAAGGTGGAAGACCTCAACGCCCTCTACGAGAAACTGGGCGACACCTTCAAGCAGCGCTACGGCAAGGACTGCGAGGTGTGGCTCATCACCTCCGACTTCGAGGCCATGAAGCACATCGGCCTGCACCCCTCGCGCAAGATTCCGGTGCAGAACGGCTCGCTCGACTGCCGCTTCCTGAAGTTCGAACTCTACGAGGGCTCGAAGAAGGGCAAGTACCAGGCCGCGGATGCTGAGTAGCGACGAGGTCAAACGGCTGGCCCTCGCGGCGGGCTTCGACGCCTGCGGCATAGCCCGCGCCGAGGCGCTGACCGACAGCGAGTACCCCCTGCGCCAGTGGCTGGCACGCGGCTGGCACGCCGAGCTGCAGTACATGGAACGCAACGTCGACAAGCGGCTCGACCCCAGACGGCTCGTCGAGGGGGCGCGGACGGTGATCTGCTGCGTGAGCGCCTACCCGCCGCCCGACAGCGCCGGCGGCATCGCCGCCTATGCCCGCCACCGCGACTACCACACCGACATCAAGCAGATGCTCTTCGCCCTGCGCCAGCGCCTGGCCATCGAGGCCAAGGCCTGCTGCGACACGGCTCCCATCAGCGACAAGCACTGGGCCGCCCGCGCGGGGCTGGGCTGGATCGGACGCCACACGCTGCTGGTGACGCCCCGCTGGGGCACGTGGGTCAACCTGGGCGAGCTGGTGACCACTGAGGAGTGCGACCGCTACGACAGCCCCGTGAGCAACCGCTGCGCCGATTGCCGCCTGTGCGTCGACGCCTGCCCGGGCGGCGCCATCGCCCCCGACGGGCCGCCCATGATCGACGCCGCCCGCTGCACAGCCTACTACACCACCCACCACCCCCGCCCCCTCCCCGACGGCCTCGACGCCCGCGGCTACACCCTCGGCTGCGACCTCTGCCAGCTCGCCTGCCCCTTCAACCGGCTGTAGCCGAACAAAAAGATCAGCCACCGGGGCGGATTTCTATTTAACATAACCAGGTAAAGCGTGGCTTTAATGGATCGTCGCAAGCGGGCGAGGATGAGATTGTTGGAGCGAAAAAAGAGGGTCAACCACGCTGGCGATCGAGCAAAACGCTGACAGGGCAAGGATTTCACCCTGGTTTTAAGAGAGTCATCAGGGAGTCATCAGGGAGCCATCAGGTAGCTGGCAGGGAGACAGGGGGTTGGAGAGGCGGAAAAAACGGACGGAATCGGGCTCCGAAGGGCGGGGTGGAATTTTTTTTCGCGTAATTAAAAAAAAAGGCGTATCTTTGCACGCTATGAAAAATGTAAAAACCATCATAGGAATTTGCGCAACGTGCTTAGTCCTAGTGTCATGCAATGGCTACGAGAAGTTGCTGAACAGCAACAATTACGAGGCCAAGTACGAGGCGGCGATGCGCTACTACAACGACAACAGCTACTCGCGGGCCATCCAGCTGTTCGAGAACCTGACGCTCCACTACCGCGGCAAGGAGAACGCCGAGGAGATTGCGTGGTACTACGCGCAGTGCCTCTACAAGGAGAAGGACTACTTCACGGCGGCCTACCAGTTCCAGCGCTTCACGCGGCAGTTCCCCTACAGCCAGCGGCTGGAGGAGGCGGCCTTCATGTCGGCCTACTGCAAGTATCTCGATTCGCCCGACTATGCGCTGGACCAGAAGACGACGCGCGAGGCCATCGCGGAGATGGAGGGCTTCGCCGAGCGGTGGCCGCGGAGCACGCGGATGCCGGAGGTGAACCGCTGCCTGGACGAGATGCGCGCCAAGCTGATGAAGAAGGACTTTGAGCTCGCCTACGGCTACTACTTCACGGAGGAGTACCACGCGGCCTACGAGTCGTTCCGCCGCTTCCTGAACCTCTACCCCGAGTCGGAGCAGCGCGAGGAGGCCATGTTCTACCAGCTCGACGCGGGCTACCGCTTCGCCATCAACAGCCGCGAGGACAAGCAGCGCGAGCGCCTGCAGCTGGTGGTCAACGACTTCGAGAAGTTCAGCAGCAGCTTTGCGGGCTCGAAGCGGCTGGCCGCGGCGCAGAACATCTACACCAAGGCCCGCGCGGCCCTGACCTCCCTCGAGCAGGGCGGCACAACCGATTGAAGAACAAAGAAAAAACACTCATACATCATGGAAGAAAAGAAGAAAAAGGTAATCAACACCACCATCACGCGCAACACGGCTGAGTTCAGCAATATGACCGGCAATATCTACGAGACGGTGGCCGTGCTCACCAAGCGCGCCAACCAGATCGCCGCCGAGGAGAAGAAAGAGCTGCACAGCAAGATCGACGACTTCAAGAGCAACAACGACAGCGTGGACGAGATCTTCGAGAACCGCGAGCAGGTGGAGATCGTGCGCCGCTACGAGCAGCAGCCCAAACCGAGCCTGGAGGCCACGGAGGAGTACCTCGAAGGCAAGATCTACTACCGCAACCCCGCCAAGGAGGACCAGCAGAAGAAGCACCTCGAGGAGCTGGAGGAACAGGTCATCAACGAGCAGTAAATGCACATCGTCGTCGGAATCACGGGAGGCATTGCGGCCTACAAGGCGCCCGAACTGGTGCGACAGCTGGTGAAGGCGGGCCACACGGTGCGCTGCGCCGCTACGGAGCACGCGCTGCAGTTCGTCACGCGCGTCACCCTCGAGACCGTCAGCGGGGCGCCGCTCTACAGCGACCTCTTCGCCTCGGGCGGCACAGAGCACATCTCGCTCAAGGACTGGGGCGACATGCTGGTGGTGGCACCGGCCACGGCCAACATCATCGGCAAGGTGGCCTCCGGCATCGCCGACGACGCCTTGTCGACACTGCTGCTGGCCTTCTCGGGCAAACCGGTCCTGATGGCCCCGGCCATGAACAGCCTCATGTGGGCCCACCCGGCCGTGCAACGCAACCTGGCCACCCTCCGCTCGTGGGGCATCCACACCGTGGGGCCCGCCGAGGGCGAGCTGGCCTGCGGCACCTCGGGCGTGGGACGCATGGCCGAGCCGGAGGAGATCGTCGGGCAGGTTGCAACACTGTTGCAACATGCAGAACCATTGGCCGGACAGCGCTGGCTGGTGACCGCCGGGCCTACCTACGAGCGCATCGACTCGGTGCGCTTCATCGGCAACTACAGCAGCGGCAAGATGGGCTTTGCCCTGGCCGACGCCCTGGCCGGCGCCGGGGCCGACGTGGAGCTCGTCAGCGGCCCCACCCACCTCGACTGCCGCCACCCGCGGGTGCATCTGGTGCGCGTGGAGAGCGCCCGCGAGATGTACGCCGCCGCCGTCGAGGCCTTCCCCGCCTGCCGCGGGGCCATTCTCTCGGCCGCCGTGGCCGACTACCGCCCCGAGAGCTGCGCCGACCACAAGCTCAAGAAGCAGGGCGACGAGGGCATGACCCTCCGCCTGGTGCAGAACCCCGACATCCTGGCCACCCTCGGCGGCATGAAGAACGCCGGGCAACGCCTGGTGGGCTTCGCCCTCGAGACCGACCACGAACTGGAGAACGCCCAGGGAAAACTGGAGCGCAAACACCTGGACTACATCGTCATGAACTCGCTGCGCGACGCCGGAGCCGGCTTCGGTGTGGACACCAACAAGGTGACCATCCTCGGCGCCGACGGCAGCCGCGAGGAGAGCCCCCTGCTGAGCAAGCAGGAGATCGCCCGTCTAATCGTCAACACAGTCACGTCATGAAGAAGCTTTCTGTCGTCGCCATCCTACTGGCCTCTTTGGCTATTGCCGGAGAAGCCTTTATTTTTGCCACCCGCAAGGAGGAGAGCGAGGCGGTGCACCAGCGCGCCATCCGTGCCGACTACCGCATCTACGCCCCCTCGATACCGGACACCCTCAGCTTTGCCGGCGAGCGGGTGCCGCTGAACCAGTACTATGTGCGCGAAAGCCTCGACCGCGAACTGGTGAGCAACATGTACTACCAGTCGAACACCCTCTTCAACATCAAGCGCGCCACGCGCGTCTTCCCCACCATCGAGCGTATCCTGAAAGAGCAGGGAGTTCCGGAGGACTTCAAGTACCTCTGCGTCATCGAGAGCGGCCTGCAGTGCGTCACCTCGCCCGCCGGGGCCCAGGGCTGGTGGCAGTTCATGAAGACCACCGGGCAGAAATACGGCCTCGAAGTGGGCGACGACATCGACATGCGCAACCACCTGGAGGCCTCGACGGTGGCGGCATGCAAATACCTGAAGGACCTCAAGCGGCGCTTCGGCAGCTGGACCTCGGCCGCCGCGGCCTACAACTGCGGCGAGGGCGGCCTCAACAAGCGCCTCGTGGCCCAGCGTCAGGACAGCTACTACGAGTTGCTGCTCAACCAGGAGACCCAGCGCTACGTCTACCGCATCCTGGCCCTGAAGCTCATCATGCAGCACCCGCAGGACTACGGCTTCTACGTGCGCCGCTGCGACACCTACCCCGAAGTTCCCACCACCGAGGTGGACCTCGGCGGACAGGAGGTCGACCTGGTGGACTTCGCCACCGAGCACGGCACCACCTACAAGGTGCTGCGCTCGCTCAACCCCTGGCTTACCTCCAGCACCCTGAAGAACAAGGCCGGAAAGACCTACAAGGTAAAGATACCCGTCAAGAAAGGGACCGAATACAACACCATCGTGAAGGGCAAGCACGACACGACAGTGATCGAAAGCATCTGATATGGACGAAGAGAAAATCAAGATATTAGGCGCGCGCGAGCACAACCTACAAAATATAGACTTAGAGATACCCCGCAACAAGCTGGTGGTGTTCACCGGACTGAGCGGCAGCGGCAAGTCCTCGCTTGCCTTCGACACCATCCACGCCGAGGGGCAGCGCCGCTACATGGAGACCTTCTCGGCCTACGCGCGCCACTTCATCGGCAACATGGAGCGGCCCGACGTGGACCTCATCGAAGGCCTCTCGCCCGTCATCGCCATCGAGCAGAAAAGCACCAACAACAACCCGCGCTCCACCGTGGGCACCATCACCGACACCTACGACTTCCTGCGCCTCCTTTACGCCCGCATCGGCAAGGCCTACAGCCTCGACAGCGGCAAACCGATGGTCAAGTACAGCGAGGAGAAGATCATCGAACTTCTCAAGGAGAACTACGGCTCGCACGACATCGTGGTGCTGGCGCCCCTGGTCAAAGGTCGCAAGGGCCACTACCGCGAGCTCTTCGAGCAGGTGGCCAAAAAAGGCTTCCTCAAAGTGAGGGTGGACGGCGAAATCAAGGAAATCACCTACAAGATGCAGGTGGACCGCTACAAGGTGCACGACATCGAGCTGGTGGTGGACCGCCTGCGCGCCAGCGGCAACCAGACACGCCTGCGCGAGGCCGTGCAGACCGCCTTCCGCCAGGGCAAGGGCATTCTCATGGTGCTCGACAACGACAATCAGGGTGCCATCCGCTACTTCAGCAAGATGCTCATGGACCCCGACACGGGCCTCTCCTACCCCGAGCCCGAGCCCAACACCTTCTCTTTCAACTCGCCCTACGGCGCCTGCCCCCACTGCAACGGCCTGGGCGAGGTGGCCCAGATCGACATGAAGAAGCTCATCCCCAACGCCAAGAAGAGCATCCGCGACGGCGGCATCGAGGTGCTGGGCAAGTATTCGCCCACCAACTACGTCTACCGCAAGCTGGAGCTGATGGGCAAGCACTACGACTTCACGCTCGACGACCCCATCGAGAAGATCAGTGAGGAGGCCATGAACGCCATCCTCTATGGCACCGCCGGCTTCACCGGCATCGAGGACCCCGAAGACCCCAGCTTCCTCAGCGGCTTCCCCGGCATCGTCAACTACATCGCCAACCTCAGCAACGAAGACTCGCCCTCGAGCCTGCAGAAGTGGGCCGCCTCGTTCATGAACACCGTCCCCTGCCCCGAATGCCACGGCCACCGGCTGAAGCCCGAGAGCCTCGCCTTCCGCATACTGGACAAGAACATCGGCGACCTGGCCGACATGGACCTGCTGGAGCTGCAGGAGTGGCTCACCGCCCTCGAACCGCAGCTCGACGAGCGCGACCGCGCCGTGGCCCACGACGTGCTGACCGAGATCCTCAAACGCCTCACCTTCCTCAACAACGTGGGCGTAGGCTACCTCAGCATGAACCGCAGCGCCCGCACCCTCAGCGGCGGCGAGGCCCAGCGCATACGCCTCGCCACCCAGATCGGCTCCCAGCTGGTCAACGTGCTCTACATCCTCGACGAGCCCTCCATCGGCCTGCACCAGCGCGACAACCGCCGTCTGATCGACAGCCTCAAGCAGTTGCGCGACCTCGGCAACTCCATCATCGTCGTCGAACACGACCGCGACATGATGCTCTCGGCCGACTTTCTGGTCGACATCGGCCCCGGCGCCGGCGTGCACGGCGGCAAGGTGCTCTTCGCCGGTCCCGTAAGCAGCGACACTTCCGCGGCCAAGGCAGGCAGCCTGACGCTGGACTATCTCACAAGAAAGCGCGACATCGAGCTGCCCAAACGCCGCAGCGTCAAAGACCGCGAGCATATACTATTGAAAGGCGCCACCGGCAACAACCTCAAGGGCGTCGACCTCGACCTGCCGCTGGGCCTGCTGGTATGCGTCACCGGCGTCAGCGGTTCGGGCAAGTCCACCCTCATCAACGACACCCTCCAGCCCATCCTCAGCCAGCACTTCTACCACTCGCTGCGGGCGCCGCTGCCCTACACGTCGATCGAAGGCATCGAGCACATCGACAAAGTCATCCAGATCGACCAGTCGCCCATCGGGCGCACGCCGCGCTCCAACCCCGCCACCTACGTGGGCCTCTTCGACGACATACGGCGCCTCTTCGCCGAGCTGCCCTCGGCCCGCATCCGGGGCTACAAGGCCGGCCGCTTCTCGTTCAACGTCAGCGGCGGCCGCTGCGAGCACTGCAAAGGGGCCGGTCTGCGCACCATCGAGATGAACTTCCTGCCCGACGTGTACGTGCAGTGCGAGGTGTGCGGCGGCAAGCGCTACAACCGCGAGACCCTCGAGATCCGCTACCGCGGCAAGTCGATCAGCGACGTGCTGGACATGACCATCAACGAAGCCGTCGACTTCTTCGCCTCGATGCCCAAACTGCACCGCAAACTGAAGACCCTCCAGGACGTCGGCCTGGGCTACATCACCCTCGGCCAGCAGAGCACCACCCTCAGCGGCGGCGAAGCCCAGCGCATCAAACTGGCCACCGAGCTCAGCAAGACCGACACCGGCCGCACCCTCTACATCCTCGACGAGCCCACCACGGGCCTCCACTTCGAGGACATACGCATACTGCTCGGCGTGCTGCAACAGCTGGTCGACAAGGGAAACACCGTACTCGTCATCGAGCACAATATGGACGTCATCAAGGTGGCCGACTGGATCATCGACCTCGGGCCCGACGGCGGCCGCGCCGGCGGACAGATCACCTTCAACGGCACCCCCGAGCAGCTGGCCAAACAGAAGGACAATTTCACCGGCCGCTACCTCAAAGAGGAACTCGACGCCATGAAAAACGCCCGCCGATAGCCCCCCGCTCCGCACCCTCCGCCAGGCATCATCCAGGCATCATCCAGGCATCATCCAGGCATCATCTAGGCATCATCTAGGCATCAACCATGCATCCCCTCTGCATCATGTCTGCATATATGCGGTCCGGATTCAGCGCTGGAGCCACTGGCGAACCTCGTCGGGAATGACCTCGGACTGCGAGGTGCTGCGGCGATAGCCGGCCATCACCGTGCGGCACACGACGCATACCTCGCCGCTCTCGCTGTCCACCACACGCTGCATCATGGTCAGGCTTTTGTTGCCCAGCTTCTCAAGCTCGTTCTCCACGTGGATGGTGTCGTGGTAGTGGATCTGCCGCTTGAAGTCGACCTCGTAGTGCACCACCATGACGGTGAAGTCGCCCTTGGTGGGCGGCAGGCCGTGGGACGAGAAGAAGGCGTCCTTGCCCAGGTCGAGGTATTCCATGATGACGGCGTTGTTGACGTGCCCCATCTGGTCCACGTCGTTGAAGCGTATCTGTATCGGTGTAGTGTGCATAGTGTGTTGATTGTTATTTCCTTAAGGAGAAGAAGAACTCAAGGCCGCCCTCGGGGCGGTTCTTGGCGTAGATCTCGCCGCCGTGGAAGAGGACGGCATGTTTGACGATGCTCAGGCCCAGGCCCGTACCGCCGTGGCGACGCGAGCGACCCTCGTCGATGCGCACAAAGCGGTCGAAGAGTCGGCTCAGGTACTCGTCGGGCACCCCGGCGCCATTGTCATAATAATGTATATAGTAGTGGTCGGAAGCCAGCTGATAGGTCTCCAGCACCACCTTCACCCCCTCGCCGGCATGGGCAATGCTGTTCTCCAGCAGGTTGCGGAAGATGCAGTAGAGCAGCTCGTGGTTGCCCTTCAGGGGCATGGCCTCGGGCAGGCGGTTGTCGACCGCGATGCGGCTGGCGACGGCCTTGTCGTGCAGCTCGTCGATGGCCTCGGCGGCTATGGCCGCCCCGTCGACCTCATGCATGGGGAAGAGGTCGGCGCTCTCCTCCAGCTTGTTGATGATGGAGACGTCGGCGATGAGGTCGCTCAGGCGCAGCGTCTGGCTGTAGCAGCGGTCGAGGTAGTAGCGGCGGCGCTCCTCGTCGACGGGCCGGTCGCCGAGCAGGATCTCCAGGTAGCCACGGATGGAACTGACCGGCGTCTTCAGCTCGTGGGCGATGTTGTTGGTCATCTCCTGCTTCAGCTGCCGGTTGCGCTGTTCGGTGGCCTCGGCCTCCTGGCGCAGACGCGTGGCCTCGTCGGCCATCTGGTGCAGACGGCTGTTCTTGCGCATCAGCCTGATCATCAGCCACACGGCCACCAACAGGGTGCCCAGGGCCACCCACACCGCCCAGTCAGACCAGTCCATAGCCGAAACCAGATTTGTTCACGATGCGGTTGCCGTCGGGCCCCATCTTCTTGCGCAGGCGGGCGATGTGCACGTCGACCGAGCGCTCACCCACCAGGGCGTCGTCGGGCCATACGGCCTCAATGATCTCCTCGCGGGAGAAGAAGCGGCCGGGATGGTGCTGGAAGAGGTCGAGGATGAGGTGCTCGCGCTTGGTCAGACTGGAGGGACCCGCCGGGCTGACCGTCACCGAACGGCGCAACACGGCGCGCACACGGGCCAGCACGGTGTCGAACGAGAAGGGTTTGGCGATGTAGTCGTCGGCCCCGACGGTGAAACCGTGCAGCTGGTCGTCGTGGCCGGCCAGCGCGGTGAGGAAGATGATGGGGGTCTGGTCGCCCTGCGAGCGGAGCCGTTCGGCCATCTCGAAGCCCGACATGCGGTCCATCATCACGTCGAGCATCAGGAGGTCATACTTCGCCTCCCGCGCGTCGATCATCGCCAAGGCCTCCTCGGCGCTGAGGGCGGTGTCGACGGCATATCCCTCCGACTCCAGGTTGAACCGCAGTATCTCGCAAATGTCGAACTCGTCGTCGACCACCAGTATCTTTTGAATAGGCATAGCTTTCGTTATCGCAGCACTTCGATCAGACCGTCGCACTTCACTAGACCGTACTCGCCCTCGCCCATGAAGCGGTAGAAGTAGGTGCCGTCGGGGCTGCGTGTGGCGTTGGGATCCCAGAACTGGTCCGGCCGGATGATGTTTCTCGCGTGGTAGACCAGGGCGCCGGTGCGGTCGTAGATCCAGAGCTCGTTCATCGAGAAATTGCCGTACTCGAGCAGGTTCTTCACCATCCAGACGTCGTTGACGCCGTCGTCGTTGGGGGTGACCAGGTTGGGGAACTGCAGGTAGTCGTTGGTGATATAGATCACATGTTCGACCGAGTCGACGCAGGTGTACGTGAAAGCCTCGATGAGGGTGTGGCCCAGGCGCGGGTCGCTCAGGGCGAAGAGGGTGTCGGTGGAGAAGGCAGCCACCTGGTGCTCCCAACCGGCCAGCAGCCGCACGGTGTACTCGCCCTCCATGTTGTCGCCCGGCTCGCCCCAGTGGTAGAGCGGCGAGCGCTCGGAGGTGGTGTCGAACGAGCCGCCCACCGCGTTCTGGATGCGCCAGAGGTATTCCGCCCCGTCGGGCTGCGAGAGGTTGATCAGCGTGGCCTCGGGGTTGTCGATGGCGGGCACGTCGCGCTCCCAGCGGAACTCAGGCTGGGGCTTGGGCAGCGTCACCACCGGCCACCCCAGCGTGTCGGTGCAGCCCCAGGGGTCGGTGACCACGAGGCTCACATAGGCCGTGGGCCGCAGCATGCCTTCCTCAAAGCGGTAACTGACCGACGTATCGGCCGACTGAAGGAGGCTGTCGGCCATGTTGCAGCGCCAGTCGCGCGCCACCGCCTCGGGCGTGCCGTCGCGCAGGTCGAGGGTGGCCGGTGCGCAGACGGTCAGCACGCTGTCCGGCACAAGCCATTCGAGGCTGTCCAGCCGGTAGAAGGGCATGACGCGATAGTTGCTGTCGCGCTCGTAGAGGGTGACGTGCACCAGGCTGTCGCAGCCCGCACGGGTCAGGAGGGGCAGGTCGAAGGAGGTGGGGCCGCCGTAGTCGACGCCGTGGTAGGTGAAGGGCATACCCGGGCAGATGACCACCGAGTCGACCCCTTCGAAGACGTCGTGCACCACGAAGTGCATCATCACGATGCTGTCCATGCCGTTGGCCGCCGTCAGCGAATCCATGTAGAGGCTGTCGGTGGTGACAGCCATGCCGTGCCACACCGTGGGCAACTGGTTGGCGCAGACCACGGTGTCGTAGAAGTAGTGTGCCCCGATCATCTGGCTCACGGTGTTGTTGGTGGTGTCGCACTCGGCCGCCTGGCCTCCGTTCTGGGCGATGCCGCCCCCGGCACAGTTGACGGCCACCACCAGATTGGTCACCCCGTTGAGGTCGGTGTAGGGAATGGTGATCTGAAGGCTGGTACAGCTGTCGACCGGCAGCGGCTGACCGACAGTGGCCACCGCAGCTGCCGCGCCGCCCTGCACCTCGCCGAAGACCGTCACGCGGTAGGGTGCCGCCAACGGTATCGAGCCGTGGTTGCAGTAGTAGAGGGTGACGCCGAGGGCCTCGCTGCCATACTCCACCGTCATGCTGTCGGCCGACACGTCGGCCACGGCGCTGAAGGGCTGGCCGTGCACGTCGATGGTGGTGGCCTGCTGCAGGAAGTTGTTGAACGGCCGGCTCACCGTGCCGTCCGAGGCCGTAAAGGAGGCGGCGTTGTTGTAGAGGTATTGCGGCACCGTCAGGTCGCGGTTGACGCACGTGACGTTGTACATGTACTGGTTCCAAACCGGTCGCGCCGGGGCCCACCGGGCACCGCCCGACTTGAAGATGTAGATGTAGCCCGTGCGCTGCGAGGTGATCATCGCCGAGGGCGGGTAGCCCGGCACGACGATCTCGGCCTCGCCGTCGCCGTCCACATCGGCCACCACCGGGTACTCCATCACCGTCGAGCTGCCGCAGGGGTAGGTGGTCATGTTGTAGGGCTCGGTCAGCGCGGCCCCCGTCTCGTGGTGGCGCAGGCTGCCGTTGATGATACGCATCTGGGTCTCGTCGCGGTAGATCAGCTCGGCGATGCCGTCCTGGTTAAAGTCGAAGAGCGTCAAGCCCGTCGAGCCCGACTGGTCGGCGTGGTCGGTGGTCCAGAAGATAGACATCTGGCGCGAGGCCGGGTTGCGCTTGAGGGCATAGATGTTGTCGTTGCTGCCGGCCACCACGCCCTCCACAGTGCCCACCACGAAGCAAACCTCCGGATGGCCGTCGGCGTCGATGTCGCCGATCTGCGGCGTGCCGAACTTGCGCGCATTGCCGATCTTGCGCGAACAGATGATGCTGTCGCCCTGCACGTCCCAGACATACAGGAAGATGGTCCTCGTCGTGGTCTGCTCGTACATCACCAGCACGTCCAGGCGCCCGTCCTCGTTGATGTCGACCAGCGCGGTGTTGCCGTCGTGGTACGGGATGGCACTGCCGTCCTCCATGGTCATGCCCGCCGTGGGCACATGGTGTACCATCGTCATCTGATTCTGCGACATGTCGGTGCGGCTCTGCAGGTTGACGTCGTACACCTCGTTGCCGGCGGCCAGCTCCAGGCGGTCGTCGCCGCAGAGGTCGGCCGCCATGGTCATGTAGGGGATGCGGTCGCTGTGCGATGCACGGTCGGTGAAGCCCTTGTTGCCCGCGTTGTCGCGGCAGAGGAGCACGCCCGTGGCGGCATCGTAGATCTCCGACCCGGCATACATCTCGGTCCACCCGTCGTGGTTGAAGTCGGCAAAAGAGATGGCCGGCACCGGATGCTCTTCGCCGGTCTGCGTATGGAAGGTGTTGTTCGAGCTCCACAGCTGGGTGCCCGTGCCGGAGTAGGCGTAGAAGTGGCCGTTGGAGGCGTAGGTGACGATGATGGTGCGGTAGGAGCCGTCGTCCCAGCGCACACGGGCCATGCCCGGCGTGTAGTACACGTTGCCCGGGGCCACGGCAAAGGTGCGCTTCAGCGAGCCGTCGGCGCGGTAGATGTTGATATGCGTGGCCCGTCCGTAGGGGTCGTAGTCCGGATCCCACCAGTTGCCCTCGTCGGGCATGGCCGTGATGACGATCTCGGTCTCGCCGTCGTCGTCCACATCGCCCACCAGCGGAGTGCTCAGTATCAGGGCCGTCTCGTTGGTCGAACGAAGCGGCGCCCCGATGCTCCACTCCTGCGCCTCGGGCAGGTAGACACAGTCGGCGCTGTCCACATTGTCGGGCAGCGGCGCCACCCCCTGGGCGTGCAGCGTCGCACACGGCAGCCACACCATCAACGCGACCAGCCAGCACCCGAATGAACCTCTATATCGTTTGTCAATCATTGTCGTTGTCGTTTGTTTTTCGTCCGCCGTCCTCCTCCAGCACCACCGCATTGCACACACAATCAACCCTCTCGGCCGAAAGCTGAGAACGGAATAATAGTGCAAATATACAAATAAAATCCAATAAATAAAAAGATTTTTCACCCAACCCTCCGCAGAGCTCTCCCAAACGACCCGCCGACATACCCCCCTCCCCCACCCCTCCGAAATGCCCATGGTTACTAGGTGGCTCCGTGATGACTCCCTGATGACTCCCTGATGACTCTCTTAAAACCAGGGCAAAATCCTTGCCCTGTCAGCGTTTTGCGAGTTTTCCAGCATGGTTAGCACACTTCCGAAGTGCTAGACGTCTCGTTTAGAACGTTTTAAAGGTGCAAATTAGATCGTGCACGATCTAATTTTTTGACTTAAATTAACTTAAATTTTAAATAACGGCGAATTACTCGAAGAACTCGAAGCTACGCAGGTCGATTTTTGGCGAATTACTCGAATGCTTGCGCAGCCCCTTCGAGTAATTCGCTAAACGATCCGATGGCATAACAGCCTGCGTAGCTTCGAGTAATTCGAGTAATTCGCCGTTAAAATCCTTGTGCGGGGTGGGTCGTTCTCCGCTTCGCTATCGGTTTGCTCGACCTGCACCGGCCGTTCTCGGCCGATCATGGAAGATTATTTTTGCTGATTGGAAAATATTTTGTATCTTTGCACTTTGTAACTAATCATAAAAAAGATGAAGAAAATAATCTTTCTCATTGCTGCTGTGGCACTTATGTCGGCAGCCAACGCACAGGTGGTGGTAGGTATTCAGGGTGGCTACCACTGGCAGAAACTCACCCAGTCGTACAACACGGAGAACTACCGCCAGTCGAACGATTGGCTCGGCGGCCTGCAGGTCGGCTACATGGTCACCCCGACGCTCTATGTCGGCGTGGCGGGCAACTACCAGAGCTTCAGCGCCGACACCTTCTACCTGCACAGCGGCATCATGTTCGAGGGCATGCCCCGCCAGGTGGACAACCGTCTGCTCACCACGACCCACACCGCCTGGACCGTAGCGCCCCAGGTGAAATGGGAATTCCTGAGGTACGGCAACATGCACTTCCACCTGCTGCTGGAAGGCACCTACACCCAGGCCGGCTACACCACCCTCAACGAGAGCTTCAACACTCCTTTCCGCAACAACGGCGAGTACCTGGAGCGCGAACCCGTCGACGACAGCATCCGCTCCTTCCGCTGGGGCGTCAGCCTGCGGCCCACGCTGACCTATGAGTTCTCGCGCCACCTCAGCGCCGAACTGAGCCTCGACTTCCTCTCGGTCGGCTACATCGACCACCGCGACTACGACGACCATCAGGTGCCCCAATACGACAACGAGGGCGAGCTCGAATACACCGACGGCAACATCGTCTACGCCAACCGTGTCCACCGCGTCCGCACCCTCTACGCCGGCCTCAACACCCTCATGGAGACCCTCCGCTGGGAGAGTCCCATGCTCCGACTGGGATTCAACTGGACGTTCTAGGAAAGGTTAAGCCATGTTTACCAAGGATCAAGGACTGTATATCGCCCACTGCGACGAGGGAGCCCTCTCGCTCGTGGGCCGCATGGCCAACCGCCATGGACTGATCGCCGGCGCCACCGGTACCGGCAAGACCGTCACCCTCCAGGTGATGGCCGAGACCTTCTGCCAGGCAGGCGTGCCCTGCTTCATGGCCGACATGAAAGGCGACCTCAGCGGCATCAGCCAGGCTGGCCAGATGAGCTCCTTCATCGAGAAACGCAAGGACGCCTTCGGTATCCCCAACCCCGAGTTCCAGGCCTGCCCGGTGCGCTTCTTCGACGTCTTCGGCGAGCAGGGACACCCCATCCGCGCCACCGTGAGCCAGATGGGACCCCAGCTGCTCAGCCGGCTGCTGGGCCTCAACGAGACCCAGGACGGCGTGCTGAACATCGTCTTCCGCATCGCCGACGAGAACGGCCTGCTGCTGCTCGACATGAAGGACCTGCGCGCCATGCTCGACTTCGTGGCCCGCCACGCCAAGGAGTACACCACCCTCTACGGCAACATCTCCACCGCCACCATCGGCGCCATCCAGCGCTCGCTGCTGCAGCTGGACAACCAGGGGGCCGACCGCTTCTTCGGCGAACCCTCGTTCGACATCTTCGACCTCCTGCAGACCGAAGGCGGCAAGGGCGTGATGAACGTGCTGGCCGCCGACAAACTGATGCTCCAGCCCAAGCTCTACAGCACCTTCCTCCTCTGGATCCTCTCCGAGCTCTACTCCACCCTGCCCGAAGTGGGCGACCAGGACCTGCCGCGACTGGTGTTCTTCTTCGACGAGGCCCACATGCTCTTCGAGGACACCTCGAAGGCACTGGTGGACAAGATCGAGCAGGTCATCCGCCTGATCCGCTCCAAAGGGGTCGGCATCTACTTCATCACCCAGAGCCCCACCGACATACCGGAGAACATACTGGGCCAGTTGGGCAACCGCGTACAGCACGCCCTCCGCGCCTACACACCGAAGGATCAGAAGGCCGTCAAGACGGCCGCCGACACCTTCCGCCCCAACCCTGCCTTCAAGACCGACGAGGCTATCATGAACCTCGAGACCGGCGAGGCGCTGGTGAGTCTTCTCGACGAGAAGGGAGCCCCCTCGGTCGTGCAGCGTGCCAAGGTGCTCTTCCCGCTGAGCCAGATCGGCGCCATCACCGACAGCCAGCGCGGCGCCATCATCCGCAGCAGCCGCATCTACGGCAAGTACGACACCATGGTGGACCGCGAGAGTGCCTTCGAGGTGCTCCTCAAGCAGGCCGAAGCCGCCGAGGCCGAGGCTGCCGCCGAAGAAGAGCAGTCCGCACCCGTCCCGCAAGCCGCTCCGGACAGCCAAGTCGCCCCGGCCGCCCCGAAAAAGGAGGCCAAGAAAGGCGGCGGTCTGGCCAGCAAGATCCTGAAGTCGGTGCTCACCGCCGCCACCGCCACCCTGGCCACCGCCGCCGGCACGGCCGTCAGCGACGCCGTCAGCGGCAAGAAGACCAAGAGCAAGACGTCGGTCGGGCAGAAGATCGTCAAGAACACCACCAGCAGCGTCACCCGCACCCTGACCCGCGACATACTGGGGAACCTGCTGAAGTAGACTGTGATTAGTTACGAGAAACACCGGCTTGACAACGGGCTGACGGTGCTGACCCACGAGGCGTGGGACACACCGTTGGCCACGGTGAATCTGCTCTACAACGTAGGCTCGCGCGACGAGGATCCCGCCCGCACAGGCTTCGCCCATCTCTTCGAGCACCTGATGTTTGGCGGCACCCTTCAGGTGCCCGACTTCGACGGCGTGGTGAGCAGTCTCGGGGGCGATAACAACGCCTTCACCTCCTGCGACTACACCAACTACTATACCACCGTGCCCGCCGACGCGCTGGCCACAGCACTCGCGCTGGAGGCCGACCGCATGGCCCACCTCGACATCAGCCCCAAGGCGCTCTCGGTGCAGCAACACGTGGTCACCGAGGAATACAACCAGCGCTACATGAACCAGCCCTACGGCGATATCTGGCTGCTGCTGAGACCACTCTGCTATCAGACGTACCCCTACCGCTGGGCCACCATCGGCGCCGACATCAAGCATGTCAGCGAAGCCACCCTCGACGATGTGAGGGCCTTCCACCACCGCTTCTACCGACCCGACAACGCCATCCTGGCCATCGCCGCCCCGCTGCCGCACAGCGAGATGCTGCATCTGGTGGAGACCGCTTGGCAATCCCCCGCGACGGCCGCGAACCCACACGCCACCCCCTCTCGCGAGCGCACCTATCCCGCCGAACCCGAACAGACGGAGGCCCGCGAACTGCACGTGCAACGCGACATTCCCTCCCCGATGGTCTACCTGGCCTACCCCATGGGCGACCGGCTGGGGCGTCATTTCCGCGCCTGCGACCTGCTGAGCGACATTCTGGCCACCGGCACCTCCGGCCGCCTGCACCGCCGTCTGGTCGTCGAACAGCAGCTGATGGTCGAGGCCGAAGCTTGCATCAGTGGCGACGATGGTCCCGGAATGCTGCTCCTCAGCGGGAAGCTGCAGCAGGGCGTGACCACCGACCAGGCCATCGAAGCCCTGCGCCGCGAGGCTCAGGCGCTATGCGAGACCCGCGTGAGCGACTACGAACTGCAGAAAGTGCAGAACAAGTACGAGAACACCTTCGTCCTGTCGCAGTACAAAGCCGCCGACCGCGCCCTGGCGCTCTGCCACTACACCTGGCTGGGCGACACCGACCTCGTGAACCGCGAACCCGACGAATACCGCCGCCTCACTGCCGACGACCTGCTCGAGGCTGCACGCGAGGTGTTCGTCCCATGCCGTGAGAACCGACTTTATTACGAAAAGCTATGAAGTTAAAAGAAAGACTGAAAGGGCTGATCGAGCGCTTTGTCGACTGGTTCGAACACGTCAACTGGCGCCATGTCTGCCGCGAGATAATCGACTTCGTCGGGCGTATCATGCACAAATTGCTCTTCGGAGTGCTGCTGCCCAAGAAGTACCGCAACATCACCAAGCGCCAGATCTTCGACATCATCTTCAAGAGCGACAGCCCCGCGGGACGCAAATTCGACATCTGGCTGCTGGTGCTGATCATCCTCAACATCCTGCTGCTCATATTCGACAGCCTCGTGGGCTCGTCGAGCACCATGACCTCCGGAGCCCACAAGAGCCTCTCCTTCTGGATCACCAAAGGCCTCGAGTGGGGCTTCACGCTGCTGTTCACCTTCGAGTACTACCTGCGCATCTACTGCCTCAAGCGCCCCCTGCGCTACGTCTTCTCCTTCTGGGGCATCATCGACTTCCTCTCCATCTTCCCGGCCTACCTCAGCCTCTTCATCCCCACCACCCAGGCCCTCACCGTGCTGCGCCTGCTGCGCGTGATGCGCATCTTCCGCATCTTCCGCCTGCAGCGCTTCCAAGACGCCGCCACACTGCTCACCAACGCCCTTAAGAACAGCGCCCTGCGCATCATGGTCTTCATGCTCTTCATGCTAGTGGCAGCCGTCATCCTCGGCACCATGATGTACTCCATCGAAGGGCCCTACAACCCCGACCATTTCGACAGCGTGCTCAGCGGCATCTACTGGGCCGTGGTCACCATCACCACGGTGGGCTACGGCGACGTGGTGCCCGTCACCGCCGGCGGCCGCTTCCTGGCCGTGCTCGTCATGCTGCTCGGTTACTCCATCATCGCCGTCCCCATGGGCATCGTGGCTGGCGAAACCATCAACGAGAGCCGCAAGGACAAGATAACACGCAAATCCCTCAAGGTGGTCGAGGACATGGAGAAGGACTTCGACGAAGAGGAGGATGCCATACACCACTAACCACCTCCCATGACCCGCATTCTCATCTCCGACCGCACCCACCCCGTACTCGAAGAGCGCCTGCGCCAGGCAGGATTCGACGTCAGCGTCGAGCCCGACCACGACTACCGCTCGCTGACCGACGCCGCCCAAGGCTGCGACGCCCTCGTGGTGCGCAGCAAAGTCAATATCGACCGCGCCTTCATCGACGCCGTCCCCTCGCTGCGCTGCATCGGCCGCGTAGGCGCCGGCATGGAGACCATCGACACCGTCTACGCCGAAAGCCGAGGCATCCGCTGCCTCAACAGCCCCGAGGGCAACCGCGACGCCGTCGGCGAACACACCGTGGGTCTGCTGCTGGCACTGCTCAACAACATAGCCCGCGCCGACGCCCAGGTGCGCCAGGGGCACTGGCTGCGCGAGGCCAACCGAGGCCTCGAGCTCGGCAACCTCACCGTGGGCATCATCGGCTTCGGCAACATGGGCCAGGCCTTCGCCCGCCGCCTCGGCGGATTCGGCTGCCGCGTGATCTACTACGACAAGTACCTTACAAGTCCTATAGGTCCTATAAGCCCTATAAGTCCTATAGGTTCCCTAAGCCCCATCCGCGTCAGCCTCGAACATCTCCAGGCCGAGGCCGACGTGGTCAGTTTCCACGTCCCCCTGACCGACGAGACTCGCCACTACCTCTCGCCCGCCTTCATCGACGCCATGGCCAAGCCCTTCTTCCTGCTCAACACCTCGCGCGGCGCCGTGGTCGACACCGAGGCCCTGGCCGACGCCCTCGAGGGCGGCCGCATCCGGGGCGCCGCACTCGACGTGCTGGAGTACGAGAACATGCAGTCCGACAGCCTCGGACAGGTGCCGCCGTCGGTGCGCCGCCTCATGCAGAGCGACCGTACCGTGCTCACCCCCCACGTGGCCGGATGGACCGTCGAATCGAAATACAAACTGGCCGCCGTGCTGGCCGACAAGATAATAGCGACACTGAAATGATCATCGTAGGCAACTCCATCGTCAGCGACGACATCGCCGACCAGCGCTTCGGCTGCGACCTGGCCGTGTGCCGCGGCGCCTGCTGCGTCGAGGGCGACAGCGGAGCCCCCCTGATGGAAAGCGAGGTGGCCGAGCTGCAGCGCGTGCTGCCCGAGGCGCTCCCCCTGATGACCCCCGAAGGGCGCGACGCCGTCGAGGCCCAAGGCGTGGCCGTGCGCGACAGCGACGGCGACCTCGGCACCCCACTCATCGAGGGTGGCGCCTGCGCCTACATCACCCACGCCCCCGACGGCACCGCCCTCTGCGCACTCCAGCACCTCTACAAGCCCGTCTCCTGCCACCTCTACCCCATCCGCATCGAAGACTACGGCGAGTTCACCGCCGTCAACTACCACCAATGGGACATCTGCCGCTGTGCACGCCATCGCGGCGAGCCCCTCTACATCGCCCTCCGCGAACCCCTCATCCGCCGCTTCGGCAGCGAGTGGTACCAAGAATTAGTCGAACAAATCAACCTCCGCAACAATGGATAAAAAGAAACTCTCCCGCCTCGTCATCCTGCTCATCGGCGCCATCGTGGTGATCGACCAGGTGGTGAAAATCCTCGTCAAGACCCACATGCAGATCGGCGAAGACATCGCCCTGCTCAGCTGGTTCCACATCCACTTCATCGAGAACGAGGGCTTCGCCTTCGGCACCACCATCGGCGGCGTGGCGGGCAAGTACGCCCTCACCACCCTGCGCATCGCCGCCTCGGGCCTCATCGCCTGGCTCATAGCCAAATACATCCGGCAGCAGCAGCGGCAGTCGCTCATCCTCAGCCTCACCCTCATCCTCGCCGGCGCCCTGGGCAACATCATCGACAGCTGCTTCTACGGCCTCATCTTCAACGAGAGCTACTACTCCGTGGCCACCCTCTTCCCGCCCGAAGGCGGCTATGCCCCGCTGATGCAAGGCCGCGTGGTCGACATGTTCTATTTCCCTCTGTTTGAGCTCGATTGGCCCAACTGGATGCCTTTTGTGGGTGGCGAGCACTTCGAATTCTTCAGCGCCATCTTCAACGTGGCCGATTCGGCGGTCACCATCGGCGTTGTATGGCTCCTGATCGACCAACTTTTTATAGCGCCAAAGCACTCAAAACCAGACACAACAGAGGAAACGGAAGAAAAAGAGTGAAAAAAAATTTGGTCAGTTTACGAAAAGTTAGTAATTTTGCATCCGAAATCGAAAGAGATGGCGTCGTAGCTCAGTTGGTAGAGCGAAGGACTGAAAATCCTTGCGTCACTGGTTCAAATCCAGTCGATGCCACCCGTTGAAGAGAGATCCGAGAGGATCTCTCTTCTGTTTTATAGGCACTTGCAGCGGCCATCAGGCCGGAAACGCCCAGCCAAATTCCAACCAAAAACCAGTCAACTCCCTGCCAACACCCTGTCAACAACCTACCAACACCCTACCAACACGCTCATTTTCAGGTGCCAGCCACGGCAGCATCTACGCAGCAACCGGCCGTCAACAGCGTATCATCAGGGAGTCACTATAGAGTTGGTATAGACTTGGTATAGACTTGGTGTAGCGTTGGTATAGCGATGGCCATGGGCATCCAGCGCCAGACTGGCACCTGATACTCAACCTTTTATTATTATATCTTAAGATATAATAATAAGTATATGGGCCGGATCTTCGGCTGAAAGGAAAGAATCTGCAGGTCCGGATGAAAAAAAATTTGCGCAGTCGTTTTTATTTTGTATTTTTGCCCCGTTGACCATAAGTCTAATCCAAAAGCCTAACACCTGATGGAGAAGAGAATAGGAACGATCACGATACTCATACACGACCGGCAAAACGTGCCGGCAATCAACGAACTCATTTCCGGGCACTCGTCGATAGTGCTGTGTCGGCAGGGGCTGCCCTTCCACGACCGCGACGTGGCCGTTATCTCGCTCATCGTCGAGGGGACGATGGCCGAGATCAACGCCCTGACCGGGCCGCTGGGGCGCCTGGAGGGCGTCAGTTCCAAGGCCGTCGTCGTCCCCACCCGATAGGGGCCACTGCACGTTTCCTTCCCGATCCATCCCGCACACGAATTATTAATCCTATAATATAGAATAGACATGAGACATCAAAATTTCATCGATCGCGACAAGCTGTACGGCATGATAGACCAGCCGGCTCCGACAGAGAGCGAGCTGAACGACATCCTGAACAAGGCACGCAAGCTGAAAGGGCTCAACCTGCAGGATGTGGCCCACCTGCTGAACGTCAAGAACGAGGCCGACATTCAGAAGATACTGGACACGGCCGAATACTGCAAGAACGAGATCTACGGGCGCCGCCTGGTGCTCTTCGCCCCCATCTACACGGGCAACGCCTGCGTGAACAACTGCGTCTACTGCGGTTTCCGCCGCGACAACAAGGCGCTGAAACGCAAGATCCTGACCCTCGACGAGATCGAGACCGAGACGCTGCACCTGCTGCGCATGGGCCACAAGCGGGCCCTGCTGATCTGCGGTGAGAGCCCCCGCAACGACGCCAACTACATGGTGGAGGCCATCCGCCGCACCTATGCCGCCAAGGACGAGAAGGGCAGCACCATACGCCGCATCAACGTCGAGCTGGCCCCCATGAGCGTGGAGGACTACGCCAAGCTGAAGGCCGAGAAGATTGGCACCTACGTCTGCTTCCAGGAGACCTACGACGAGGTGGAGTACGCCAAGTTCCACCCCGCCGGCACCCCGAAGGCCGACTACCTCTACCGCCTCACCTGCATGGACCGCGCCCAGGAAGGCGGCATCAACGACGTGGGCATCGGCGCCCTGTTCGGACTGGTGGACTACCGCTTCGAGATCCTGGCCATCATGGAGCATGCCCGCCACCTGGAAGAGGACTACGGCTGCGGCCCCCACACGGTCTCCTTCCCTCGCATCGAGCCCGCCGAAGGCACCCCCTTCAGCCAGCGCGAGAACATCCCCCACCCCGTCTCGGACAAGGACTTCATGAAGATCATCGCCATCATACGTATCGCCATGCCCTACACGGGCATCATCATCTCGACCCGCGAGCGGCCCGAGCTGCGCGACCAGCTGGTGCGCTACGGCGTCAGCCAGATCAGCGCCGCCAGCGAGACCAACCCCGGCGGCTACGACGAGGAGGGCGACAAGACGGCCGCCAAGCCCTACGAGAAGACCGGCTCGACCGGTGCCCAGTTCACCCTCGGCGACCACCGCTCGCTCGACGAGGTGATCAGCATGATGATCGACGGCGGCTACATCCCCTCGTTCTGCACCGGCTGCTACCGCAAGGGGCGCGTGGGCGCCGACTTCATGGATCTGGCCAAACCGGGCCTCATCAAGGAGTACTGCAAGCCCAACGCCATGTTCACCTTCCGCGAGTACCTGGAGGACTATGCCAGCCCCGCCACCAAGGAGAAGGGTCTGCGCCTGCTGAAGGAACTGACCCAAACTTTCTCGAAGGAGGAGCTCAAACGGCGCGTCGAAGGCAACCTTTGCAAGATCGGCAATGGCGAACGCGACCTCTATTTTTGACGTTTCGGAAACGATTTGGGACGTTTCGGAAGAAAACGCAATTCCATGTCGCGAAATAGTCGTACTTTTGCAACCGAAACAAGAGAGGATTCAAGGCTAACGAAGTTAGTACAAGTAATCGGATAATGTTTTCATGGTTTTGATAGCACGCTGGGGCCTTCGTCTGAAGGCCCTGCGTGTTTTTAGGAAGATCAAAGAAATCGGACAACAAAAAACATACTATACAAACTAATTCAAACAAACATCATGAAGAGAATTCTTTTGACCCTTGCCCTCGTGGCATTCGCAGTGAGCGCCCACGCCCAGTGGGTAGCCGGCGGCAACGTGGCTTTCAACCACAACGGCACCGCCACAAACGACCTCAACAACCACGCCACCACCTCGTTCAGCATCCAGCCCAAGGTGGGCTACTGGCTGAACGACCAGATGCAGCTCGGACTGCAACTCGGCCCCACCTACCTCTACTCGCGTGCCTACGACGGCGACGGCGACAACGAACACTACGCCTCCGCCAGCCAGTTCACCTGGAAGGTGGCGCCCTACTTCCGCTATAACCTGACCTCGTGGAGGAACTTCACCGTCTTTGCCGAAGCGCAACTCGGCCTGTCGTTTGTACCCGAGAGCTCGTGGTACAACAACACCACCGGCGCTGAAGGCGACGGCAACACCCGGGCCTTCGGACTCACCTTCAACGTGGTCCCCGGCCTGAACTACGCCCTCACCGAGCATATCTCATTCGACGCCTACGTGGACCTGCTGGGATTGTACTATAACTACGCCTCGACCACGGTCACGAACCCCATCACCGACAGCGAGAACACCACTACCAGCCACAACTACGGGCTGATGGCTAACATGGACGCCCAACCCCTGCTCGGCCACACCACCGAGAATGTGGGCACCACCGACCTCATGACGGGCCTCACGGGACACCTCACCCTCATCCGCATCGGGTTCAACTACAGCTTCTAAAGAGCAATTACTACAAAAAGACAAGGGGGAGGCTGCCTTCGGCAGCCTCCCCCTTTGTTGTACCACCTCACGCTATCAGGCGTCGGCAAACTGCTTGCCGTCCTTGAGGATGACCTGCAGCTGGGTGTACTCGCTGTGGAAATCGTTGCGCAGACGGTCGAGGTAGCGACGGCTCTCCCAGTGGCACATGGGCAGATCGTGCAGTAGATAGTTGCCGCAGGTCTCGGGCGTGGTGGCAGGCACCTCGGTCTGCGTGAGGATCCACTCGAGGCAACGGATGGTCAGTTGGCGCATGTCCTCGGCGGTATAACTCCCCGTCATGATGACGTACATGCCCGTCAGGCAGCCCATGGGGCCCACGTAGACAACGTCGTCCTTGGCCTCCGAGTTACGAAACCAGGTGGCCATCAGGTGCTCCAGGCTGTGCATGGCGGCAGGAGCCACGGCAGGCTCCTGGTTGGGCTCCGTGATACGGAGGTCGAACGTGGTGAACCCCTTGTCCACACGCGACACATAGATGCCGGGCTTGAGGTGGGTGTGATCGATGGTAAAACTCTGTATAACTTCCATTGCTTAAAGCATTTCCAGGTATTTCTTGACAAAGTGGAACGAGCGGTCGCACATGGAGGCGAGGAAGTCGCCCCATTGCTGCTGGTGGTCGTCGGTGCGGCCGGGGGTGTCGCTGATGACGCGCAGGCTGAGGAACGGTACCTTCATCAGGTAGCACGTCTGAGCGATGGCGGCGCTCTCCATGTCGCACGCCAGGCCGTCGGGGAAGTGTCGTTTGATGATGTTCTGCCGCTCGCGGTCGGTGATGAACTGGTCGCCGGTGCAGATGAGGCCCGTCACGAGGTGTTCGTCGGTGGCGGGAACCTGCAGGGCGACATCGAGCAGACGGGGATCGGCGTCGTAACGGGCCGGCAGACCTTGCACCTGCCCCAGCACACAGGGGCCGTCCTGGCTGATGCCTCCACAATCCACATCATGGTAGACGCACTGCGTGGCGGCCAAAACGTCCATCACACGCATCTGCGGGTCGATACCACCGGCCAGACCGGTGCTAATGATGGCATCGGGGTGGTGCTGCTGGATCAGCCGCATCGTGCCGACAGCCGCATTGACCTTGCCCACACCGCACCGCCAGAGCACAATATCGTTGTTGCCAAGACGACCGGTTTCGCCTCCGATGGCATCGCGCATCTGACGGTACTCGATGTCCATGGCTATAATGACTCCAATCTTCATTTCTTGCTGCTTTTTATATTGTCATTTTGTTGAGTTTCACGCTGCAAAGATACGCTTTTTTTGACGAATTGCGCCCCGGGGCATACTATTTTTTTTTAACACTCGTTATCATAAGAGTTTACAACAACCGCAAAGCGACATGAAACGTTGGTTCAGAGTTATACTCATCACCCTTTTCACCCTGGCGGCCGTCAGTCTGGTGGTCATCCAGTTGATCCAGACACGCCGCACGTTCTCCATCAGCGACAGCATGTTCAACGTGAGCGTCTCGAGCGCCATGGACGAGGTCATCTCGCAACTCAACAGCGAGGTGTTCCAGACCGGCACCCACCCCGCCGCCGCCTTCAACTACCAGGAACTCGACTCGCTGATCGTCGAGGAACTGCTCCTGGCCGGCATCGACCTCCACCCCGTGGTGGGCCTCTACGACGGCTCGCAGCGCTCGTTCCTCTACAGCTCCGACCCGCAACACGAGGACCTGCTCGAGGTCTCGCCCTACCGCTACAGCTTCCAGCCCATCGGCGTCGTCTCCTCCAACCAGTTCTTCATCATCCTGGCCTTCCCCAAAGACTACCTGCCGCGCATCGACAGCAGCATGTACCTCTACATGAGCCTCTTCCTGCTGCTGGTCATCGCCACCCTCTTCATCATCTCGCTCCGCACCATCGCCAACCAGCGGCGCCTCGACCAGATGAAGAACGAGTTTATCAGCAACATGACCCACGAGGTCAAAACCCCCATCTCGACCATCTCGCTGGCTTGCGAGATGCTGCAAGACAGCAGCATCGCCCAGGACGAAGCCTCGCGCACCAACTTCGTCAGCATCATCGCCGACGAGAACCAGCGCATGCGAATACTCGTTGAGACCATCCTGCAGAGCTCCAAGATGTCCAACCCCAACTTCAGCATCAAGCGTTCGGAGCTGAATATCAACAATATCGTCGACAAGGTATCAAAGAGCTTCACGCTTACCCTCGCGAACCGCAACGGACGGCTGGAGACCGACCTGGCGGCCGAACCGCCCATACTGGTGGCCGACGAGCTGCACATAACCAACATGATCTACAACCTGGTCGACAACGGCATTAAATACTCGCCCACCACGCCCCACATCATTGTCAGCACCCGCCGCGAAGGCAACCGCTTCCTCATCGCCGTCAAAGACCACGGAGTGGGCATCAGCAAGGCCGACCAAAAGCACGTCTTCGAGAAGTTCTACCGCGTATCGACCGGCAACATACACAACGTCAAAGGCTTCGGCATCGGCCTGAGCTACGTGGCCCAGGTGGCCAAACTGCACAACGCCACCGTCACGCTCGAGAGCGATCCCGGCCAAGGGAGCACCTTCACCGTCAGCTTCCCGGCCTAAGGCGCCAACCAAGCCCCCACCTGGCAAGCATCCCCTCTGCATCCCCTCTGCATCATCTAGGCATCATCTAGGCATCATCTAGGCATCATCTAGGCATCATCTAGGCATAAATGCCATCTTGATGCAACGAAAAACGGGGGTTGATGCTTCTATGCTGGTTTGTTTCCGGAATGGGTATACAATACGACGAGGGGGCCTCTGCAATGCAGAGGCCCCCTCGTCGCTTTTCTTCTCAAACAGAAGGCTTACCGGACCACGAACTTGCCGTGGGCGTTGCCCATGCGATAGATGTAGATACCGGCAGGCATACCGCTCACACGGAGGGTCAACTCGCCCTCGCCGGCCTCGACACGCTGGCTGCGCACCATGCGGCCGTCGACGCTGTAGACCTGCAGGTCGGTAGCACGGTCGCTGCTGTAGGGCAGCATCACCTCGAGGGCGGCGGGGTTGGGATAGGCCTTGCCAAGGGTGGTGTTGTCCTCCACCTGGCGCACCCCGACGTAGACGTCGCGGTCGGTGCTGTCGGCCGGGGGAATCAGGCCGACAATGATCGACTGGTACACGCCGCTGCGACGGGCGTTGAAGTTGTAATCCATGCCTTCGATGGGCATATTGTTGGCAGCCAGGTTGTAGAAGGTATTACCGGAGCCACCCCAGCCCCAGTTCATGTGGTACATCGTGTCGTCGTTGGCGCGGTAGCCGTCGCACACCCAAGCGTGGCCTGCGGAGTGGGCATCGCCACCCGTCGAGCTGGCACCGCTCATGTACAGCGGACGGTTTAACTCCAGCTCACGCTTCACACTATTGAGGAAGTGGGTATCCCGGATGGTGGTGCGGTTGACGTAGGAGCCCTCCTGATACTTGAGGTACTTCTTCATACCATCGACCACAACGTTGGAGGTGGTGCCACTTCCGCCGCCCTCATCGTCGGTGCCGAACTGCATCTGCATGGCCACACCGACGTAGTAGTCCAGGCGAGAGATCTCATAGCGACGAGCCAGCGGCGAGGCAATGCTGATCGATGCGGGCATCAGGCTGTAGTCGAGGGCTGCCGAATCGGCAAAGTTCAACGTGATGGGCTTCGACTTTTGTACCCCGTTCTGGGTATAGTACCAGGTGTAGGTAATGCGACTCTTGCCCACCGTCGGGTAGGAATAGTACTTGCAGATCTGGGCCAAGGCGGTGGCAACGCAACCGGTGTAGCAGTAGTAGTTGCCGATCTTGGGGGAAAGCATGTTGTAGGTGCGGCCGGCAGCTTCGCCCTGATCCCACTTGGTGGTCAGCAGGTAGGCGGCCGCCTTCGTATTGACGCTCAGTTTGTTGTTGGCCATCTTGGTCCACATGGGGTCGTCGGGCAGAGCATTCTCTGCGTCCACGGTCTGGACGTAGCAGATCCACTCGTTCGACTGCTGCAGCATGGCCTCCAACTGCGGGGGCATGTTGTCAAGCTCAATCGGGCTTTCGTCCGACACACACACGACGGGATGGATGGCCGTGGTGGCAGCCATCACGATCCATGCGTTGGCGCCATTGGAGAAAAGGTACATCGAGGGAACCCCCAACTCGTCGTTGTTCCACTGGCGAAGCAGCGTCAGTTGGTCGGCCGTCAGGCGCGTCATGGTGGTGTTGCTGCGCATATAGTATGCGCCAGCTTCCCGTGCCTGATCGGCAGTCAGGTTCTCGGCTTGTGTGATCGTCGGGGCCATCAGTGCGACTCCCAACAGGATTGTTGTGACAATTCGTTTCATCTATTATGTTATTTTTTTATTTTGTACTCGTTCAATTGGGTTTATTGCACCTCGACAACCTTCATTTCGCCTGCAAGGTGACGTGGTCGATGCTCTGCCAAAGGGCGATCAACTCGCGATAGTGCGCATAGTCACTAACGGGAACCACCGTCTGCTCGAGCTGTATCTTTCTCACAACGCGCAGTTTGCTTCCGCTCTGCTTGATGCTGATCTCCACCTGACCGACACCATCATAGGCCAGTTTGCGCTCGATGGCTCCACTGAGCAGCTTCACCCCCTTGGGCAGACGGTAGGTGACGTCGCTCTCCAGATGGCAGGCTGCCGACTGGAGCGGGGCAGTGCGGACAAGGGCCAGCCGCGATGCACGCACGGCAGGGGCGCCTTTGACCGCCGGCAACGCCAGGCGATAGAAGCCGTCGACCATGGTGTCGAGCACAGCATCCACCGTTTCCTCGACCTTCACGGCCTTCACTTCGTCGCGCGCCTCGCCGTCCAACACCAGCGGACTCTTGGAGCGCACGCCAATACGGTACTCCAGCGTATCGATCACCACGCCCACCTCGTCACCGTTGTCACCCACCACACGCGCCTGGAAGCCCTCGTTGTTGAGGATGGCCGCCAGAAACACCGCCAGATCGGTCGGCGTGCCGCAGCCGCTCTTCCACACCTGTTCGGGGGTGGCGTGGGCATAGCCCAGGTGGGACGGATGGATATCGTTGAGGTGGTGGTTGTCCAACACAAAGTCGCGAATAGCCACAATATCGGCGCGAGCGTCACGGGTGTCAAGCACCTGACTCACCTGTACGTGGGCCCCCTTAAAGGGCTGGGCGTCGAAGGCAGGCGTGAACTCGGGCACACCGTTGTAGAAATGCAAGATGGGATAGAGCAGCTCATCCGCGGGCAGGTAGGAGTCCACGTAGCGCTGCGGCACGTTGAGGGCACTCAAGCTGAGGTGGTGGGCGTCTTGTTCGACGATGGGCTTGACCACCATCACCTCGGGATCGCTCAGCTGCACGTTGAGTTCCTGATCCTCAGGCACGCTGACACTCACCTCAAGGCGCTCCACAGGGCACTCACGCACCAGGGTAACATTCTCGTTGACGAGGCTATAGTGGCGATGGAGGGTGTAGTCGACCACCACCGTGCAGCCCAGCTCCATGCCGGTGTGCACCATGGCAAGCTCGCGGATGTGATTGAAGCGGCCGCAGTCGGTACACGACGAGGGCAACTGATAGACGTAGGCATTCTGGGGCATCTCGACCCGGCTACCGTCGGGCCGGATGGTGTACACCTCGTTGACCGTCAGTTCTTCCAGGTCAGGATTATAGACAACGAACGTCTCGCCCTTGTCAGCGTAGGCCGTCAGGGCGCGGTTGCGCAGTATCTGCACCTCGTGGCGGTAGTGATAGTCGCTAGTGCCGTCGGCGTTGACTTTCCACTCTTGGCGTAGCAGTTTGTAGACTGCATCGGGATTCTGGGCGCATGCGGCACCGCCAAGGAGCAGTCCCGCAAGTATAAGGCAAATCTTCTTCATAACTCTCATTCGACGTATGTGGTTACTTAGTCAAAATCACGGGGGTCTGCGACACCTGCATCTGAGCCATGGCGCTGGCGCGGAAAGCGGGCCAGTCCTTGGCCTCGTAGCGGCGCTTGCCGAAGACGACCTGCTCACCGAAGCTGAGTTTGGTGCCTTCCAATTGGAAGCCGCAGCCGAAAGCGGCCGCCGGGTCGGCCACACCGTCCACCATGGGGTAGTGCAACTGGCTGGGCGCGAAGGGCAGTTCGACGGTCTCGCGGATGTCCACCAGCCGCGAGCAACGGTCGTTGAAGGGCTGCTTGCGCTCGGCCTGGCTGAGGTCGAAGCCCAGATGACCCATGGCGCGCTGGTAGAAGTTGCGGGCCGAAAGCGGGACAAACTCGATGACGTCCTTGGTGACGGTGGCGTAGTTCGCGATGGTGTAGCGATAGGTGATCTTCACCGGCTGCTCCAGGTAGCGGTCGGGGTCGGTGTACTGTATGTCCTCAATCTGTGCCGTGGGGGCGATGCGGAGCAGCTCCAACTCGAGGTTGCGGCGCCACTCGCTCTGGCGGGCGCCGAACACGCCGCGCACGGCGGCATCGCTCTGGCCCTCGGCGCTGACGGTGAGGGTGCCGCGGAGGGTGCCATCGGCATCGATGCGGCTCTCACCCGTAATGCGAATGTAGTGGTCCTCGGCCGGCGAAATCGGGGTCTCCATCAGGTCGCAACCCTCGGCGGTGCCGATCAGGTAGCCCTGCTGCTGCTCGGCGCTGCTCCACAGCTCGCGCACATTGGGCACCCATGTGGGGTCGAGCATGCGGAAGGAGCCGTCACGCAGCTGCACGGCGCAGACCGAGTGGTTGAACTGGTCGGCCGGAATGCGGTCGATACGCTCGCCCGCCATCGTCATGGCGGCGTAGGCCTTGAAGCCCGCGGCACGCAGCATGGCAATCAGCGTCGACGCCTTGTCCTTGCACACACCGCAGCGGTCGGTGAAGTTCATCTCGGCATTGTGGAGCGTGAAGCCCTCGCCCTCGCCCATCGAGATACCGGCGTAGCGGATATTGTCGGCCACCCAGTGGGTGAGACGGCTGATGCTGTCCATCTCGTCCGTGGCACCGACGAGCAACTCGTTGACCTTCTGCTGCATGGCCGGCGTGGGGACAAACGAGCCGTAATCCTCGTTCACGCCATAGAACCAACGGCTCTTGGCCTGCCAGTCGGGACTGGTGGAGAGGAGCAGTTTGCACTCGATATCGTTCGATGCCCAGGCACGCGGCTCGCGCTTGAGGGGCATGATGTTGGTCTTGCTGAAGGTGTAGAGACTGCGGCCCTCCTCGTCGGCCACCTCGCGGCGCACCTCGATGTCGCCGTTGTAGGCCTTGTATTTCAACTGCTTCGAGTCCATGATATTGAGCTGGTAGACCTTGCGCTCCACCGGCTGGTCGCTCCAGAAGGGCACGATGTCGTAGAAGTGGCCTTTCATCGGGGGCACATAGCGTGCATCGTCCTCAGGCAGAGCGGCAAAGGTTCCGTTGAGGCCGGGATTGTTGTCGGCCAGCAGGGCATAAGTGTAACCCTTCTTGTAGGTCCACACCTCGAGCTGGTCGCCCAGGTTCAGGCGCCCCACCTCGACCATCTTCTGGCTGGCGCCCCAATAGATCATGCGGGCGGGAGCCACATAGTCGTAGACCGGCACATTGTTCTCGCGGCCAGGCCACACCAGCGTGTCCACCGTGCCGCTGGCCGAGCGGTGCACCAGCACATGCGTGATGTCACAGTAAGCCGACAGCGGGTCGTAGTCCATCTTGATGGTGCTCAGTTGCTTGGAACCCTTCCACGAGATCACGCGCACCAGCCGGTGGCTGAGCACATGACTCAAGCCCGACTCTTCCATGTAGACGCCCGTCGAATCGAACACCGTCACCGTGTTCATCCCGGCGTATTTGCTCCGCAAAGCGCTCTCCTGCGCCACCGACGTGCCGCCGAAAATCGCTGCCACTACGAGAATTACGAATATTTTTCTCATCGTTTCCTATTACATTATTAGAATGCAAAATTACGATTTTTTTCCGAACCGCAAGAAAAAAAGTTAGCCTCTGAGAGCACGTCCCCTTGAATTTAACATTTTTTACAACTCCCCCTTCTCCCCGACAAACCTTCTCCTCCGGACATAATACTCCAGTGGCGACCACAGCGAACGGCCGGATCTGCAAACTATTCTAAGGTGTATCGAGGGTCAGAACAGCTCCTGCTGGTTGCCGTTGGTCTTGATCTTGCCCAGGTGCTGGTAGGCCAGCATGGTGGCCTCGCGGCCGCGGGGCGTGCGCATCAGGTAGCCTTCCTGGATGAGGTAGGGCTCGTAGACCTCCTCCACCGTGCCGGCATCCTCGCCCACGGCGGTGGCGATGGTGTTGACGCCCACGGGGCCGCCCTTGAACTTGTCGATGATAGTGGTCAGGATGCGGATATCCATGTCGTCCAGGCCGTTGCGATCCACATTGAGAGCCTGGAGGGCGTAGCGGGCTATGTCGAGCGTGATGGTGCCGTCGCCCTTGACCTGCGCGAAATCGCGCACGCGCCGCAGCAGGCGGTTGGCGATACGAGGGGTGCCACGCGAACGGCGCGCAATCTCGATGGCGCTCTCGCTGGTGATCTTCACCTGCAGGAGTGCGGCCGAGCGGTTGACGATCTTCGTAAGCGTCTCGGCGTCATAGTATTCCAGCCGGCAGTTGATGCCGAAGCGGGCCCGCAGGGGGGCGGTGAGCATGCCGCTGCGGGTGGTGGCGCCGATGAGGGTGAAGGGCTTGAGGTTGAGCTGCACCGAGCGGGCGGCGGGGCCCGACTCGATCATGATGTCGATGCGGAAATCCTCCATCGCCGAGTAGAGGTACTCCTCCACAACGGGCGAGAGGCGATGGATCTCGTCGATGAAAAGCACATCGTTCGGCTGCAGCGACGTGAGCAGTCCGGCCAGGTCGCCCGGCTTGTCGAGCACCGGGCCGCTGGTGGTCTTGATGCTGACGCCCAGCTCGTTGGCTATGATATTGCTGAGGGTGGTCTTGCCCAGACCCGGAGGGCCGTAGAGGAGCACGTGGTCCAGCGGCTCTTGGCGCTCTTTGGCGGCGCGCACAAAGACCTTGAGGTTCTCCACCACCTGCTGCTGACCCGCGAAACTGTCGAAGCCCGAGGGGCGCAACGCGCGCTCTATCTCCCTCTCTTTGGCCGAAATATTGCGACTGTCCAAATTGTCATTCATGGTGCAAAATTACACATTTTTTCCGATATACCGCCAAATAATAGCATCACCACTGAAAATCAGCACCTTACACGCACACATATACCATCCATCGTAACCCACACTTACTCAGCATCCTCTCTGCATCCCCTCTGCATCCCCTCTGCATCATCTAGGCATCAACTAGGCATCATCTAGGCATCATCCAGGCATCATCCAGGCATATCCCCCTCCCGCATGCCTCGAACGTGCCGGGTTCATCCCCCTTTCGGGCCGTCCACGGCCGGGCGAAGTTTTTTCACACCCCACACAATATTAATATAAAACATACGTTACAAACCTAAAATATCATTCGAATAATGAAATCTATCGTAGTAGGAACCGACTTCTCAGAGGGCTCGTATGTGGCTCTGGAACTGGCTATTGACATAGCCAACCGCATGCAATGCGGCATCACGCTGGTCTGGGTGCGCCGCGAGAAGATGCTCTTCACCGGCGAACAGATGGACATGCTGACTAACCTGGCTAAAGACAAATTAACCACCCTCTGCGAGAAATACAACCCGATGATGCAGCACGGCCGCATCGAACAGCGCATCGTGAACGGCAAGGTGTCGACCGCCATCGCCGACGTAGCGCGCCGCGAGCTGTCGCCCCTGATCGTCATCGGCACCAACGGTGCGTCGGGCTTCGAGAAATTCGTCCTCGGCAGCCAGGCCGCCCGCATCGTGCAGGACTCGCCGTGCCCGGTGATCACCATACGTCAGGGCTACGACTTCCACAAACGCCTCGAGCGCATCGTGGTCCCGCTGCGCGTCAACGCCAATTCGCGCCAGAAGGTGCCGCCCGCAGCCGCCATGGCCAAGATCTTCGGTTCCGAGGTCTACATCCTCGGTCTGCTCGACCTCAAGGAGGAAGAATCGGCCCTTCGCACCTACATCAGCCAAAGCATCGATTTCCTTGAACGCGAGGGTGTTCCCTACCACTTCGAGATACACACCTACTCGACCTACAGCGACACCGTGCTGCGCTACGCCGACGAGATCAATGCCGACCTGGTGATCATCAACACCGAACAGGACCGCCTCATCTCGCAGTTCTTCCTCGGTACCAACGCCCAGCAGGTGGTCCACAAATCGCAGATCCCCGTGCTCTGCATCCACCCGGAGGACTACATCAACGTCGCCGCAAAAGTCTGACGCCGTGTACGATGTCATTATCGTAGGCGCCGGCGCCGCCGGGCTGATGGCCGCCGTGACAGCCGCCGAACAAGGCCGGCAAGTGCTCCTGCTCGAGAAGATGGACCAGGCCGGACGCAAGCTGCGAATCACCGGCAAAGGACGCTGCAACCTCACCAATACCAACCCCTTGCGCGACACCCTGCCGCACATCGGATCCGACTCGCGCTGGGTTCGTAACGCCTACGGCCGCTTCTTCAACCGCGAACTGATGGACTTCTTCGAGCAGCGCGGCGTGGAACTCACCGTGGAACGCGGCAACCGCGTCTACCCCGCCAGCGGCAAAGCCCTCGACATCTTCCTGGCACTCATCAACGACCTTGAGGGACGCGACAACGTCACCATCCGCAAGAACTGCACCGTCAAGAAGATAGAAACCCTGAACGTCCCCTCGGAGGAGGCCGGCACTCGCCCGCAAGCCACCGCCGTCATCCTGCAGAACGGCGAGCGCATCGCCTGCCGCCACATCGTCTTGGCCACCGGAGGCCTCTCCTACCCCACCACCGGCTCCACCGGAGCGGGCTACCGCATGGCTAGCGACTTGGGACACACAGTGATAGAGCCTGTGCCAGCGCTTGTGGCACTCAGCAGCAGCACCCCCATTCCGGACGACCTCGTAGGATTCCAACTGAAGAATGTCCAGCTTGCCATCCTGCGCGACGGTGCCGTTGTCTACCAGTCGCCCATCGGCGAAATGACCTTTGTCAACGACGGTCTCTCCGGCCCTATCGTCCTCAGCGCCAGCCGCTACGCCTCGCGCCCGCTGCATGCCGGCGCCGCACTCACCGCCCGACTCGACCTCAAGCCAGGCCTCACCCCCGACCAGCTGGACCGACGCCTCCAGGCCGACCTGGCCGCCAACGGCACTCGGGTCTTCAACGACGCCCTGCGACTCTGGCTTCCGGCCGAGTTGATACCGCTCGCACTGAAACAATTACACATCGAATACTACAAACGCCTCCACCAAATCAACGGCGAGGAGCGCCGTCGACTCGGCCGATGGCTCAAAGGGGTGGAATTTCCTCTCACCGGCACCCACGACTGGAACGAGGCCATCGTCACCCAAGGGGGCGTGGCGCTGAGCGAAGTCAACCCTAAAACAATGGAATCAAAGCTTGTACAAGGCCTTTATCTGGTCGGCGAACTCCTCGACCTCGATGCCGATACGGGGGGCTACAACCTGCAGCTGGCCTTCTCCACCGGCCACGCTGCCGGTATGGCGGTATAAAAAGAGGGCGCCTCAACTCGGTTGAGGCGCCCTCTTGTCTTTGGCATCAAGCCGTCACACTACTCCTCGGCACCTTTTTCGATGGCGAGTTTTCCACGGTAGTAGCCGCACTCAGGGCAAACGTGGTGGTACATGACTTGTGCTCCGCAGTTGCTGCAAGTGGTCAACTGCGCTTTCTCCAACGCATCGTGCGTTCTTCTCTTGGCCGTACGGGTCTGCGAGAATCTGTGTTTTGGATGTGGCATATTATTACTTTTTTTTGTTTATTATTTCAACTTCTTCAGGGCTTCCCAGCGAGGATCAACATAGTCATCGGCATGTTCCTGTTCGCCATCGGCAATGTAGCGCGTCATCTCCGGGTCGCATTCTCCGTCGGGGTGTGAGTGCTGAAGCGGGATGCGGACAGCCACATACTCGTACAGCCACGGCGTCAGGTCCAACTCAGCGGTGCCCTCGGGTAGGATCACGGTCTCTTCATCATCGCTCGTCTCCGAGTCGCTGAAGCGGATGTTCAGCACCTCGTCGCCACTCACCGCGACCATCATCTCTCCCAAACACCGGTCACACTCGGTCCTCACTTCGCCGTTGAAGGCAATAGTGAGCATCGTCACCCGCTCATTCTTCTCCATCTTGATGTCAAAATCAACCTTTCCGCCCTTGATTTCTTCATTTTTGAAGCCCTCAAGCACTGCGTCATCCAGCTGCATCCGGTAGGTATAAACACCTGATTTCAAGCCGGAGAGGTGTATCTTTCTATCATCAATCTGACCCATTTTCACACTCCTATTGAGTTTGCAAAGATACGAAGAAAATCCATACTGGCAAAAAAAATATTCAAAACGATCGTTTTTTTCTCTCCTGATAGAGGCGAAAAACATTCTTATTTATGTAATTCAGTTTTATTTTGTATCTTTGCACCGCAAATTTTGCGCAGATGGAGATACTCATAGGCATACTGTGTGGATTGGTTTTGTCGTTGTTTTTCAGCATCGGCCCTTCTTTCTTTGCACTGATACAGAACAGTATACACTACGGATTCCGCAAGGGAGTAGCCTTTGAAATCGGTGTCAATGGAAGCGACATCATCATTGTGGGCCTGATGCTCACACTGCTGAAAAACTTCGATCTGAGCAACATCCTGCACAATCCCTACGTAGCCACCATCGGCGGTACGGTGGTCATTGTGCTCGGCATCGTGTCACTGCTGCGCAAACCCGTCAAGCGGGAGGGCAAGAAGCTTGTTTTCGAGGGCATCCCTCGCGGCCGCGAACTAGCCATGCAGGGCTTCGCGCTCAACTTCTTCAACCCCACCGTCTGGCTGTACTGGATCTCCATCATCACCTTCATCACCGCCGAGGTCAACCTCAGCCTTGCCGACCGCTACATCTTCTTTATCAGCCTACTGCTGACCGAGTTGGGCGTGGGCATCCTCAAATGCCGCCTATCGGCCATGCTGCAGAACATCATGTCGGCCAAACTGATGAACATCATCAACAAAGTGGTGGGAGTGGTCCTGATCGGCATCGGTGCCTACCTCATCATCTCGATGCTCGTGCACCGCCGTCACCCCGAGTTGCCAGAGAAGAACAGCAGCGAGAACGCCACCCAGATCATACAGCGATTCCACAGTATGGGCAAGGATACGTCCGCCCACAAGGGCAGCGATACGCTTTACTTACAATAACTTACTTTCACCGAAGCCCCGACCGAGGGGAAGCGAAGCACATAGAGGCCCGCCGCAGGGAGCGGCAGTTGCTGCACCGAGGCAGCCGCACGGACCGTCATCAGCCGGCGACCCATCATGTCGTAGACCTCCAGTTCCAGGCCTTCCGCATGGCATACCTGCAGGCCGTCGCCAACCACGGCCACCGAAACGAGCGGCGGCAGGTCGCCGATAGCCAGCTGCGGCAGCGGGTTCGGCAGCGGTTGCGGCATAGGATTGACGGGGACCCACGGCTCGTCGCCGCCACACGAGGCCTCGACGATGGCATAGCGGCTCCAGCCAGAATGGGCGCTATAGGCATCGCCGGCGCCGCAAGGCACCACGACGGTCATCGACTGAGGCGCTCCTTCGAAGCTGTCGTCGCCAAGCGTCGGCGGCAGCAGGGCCGCGACCTCGACCGTATCGAGGGCATAGCACTCCTTGAAGGCGCCCTCGCCGACATGCAGCAGCGAGGCGGGCAACTGGACCTTGGCGATGGTCTGGCAGAAGTAGAAGGCATTGTTGGCCAGGCCAACGGTGCCCTCGGGCACCGCCACATCGCCCACGATCGAGGGGCTGCCGCGGAGCAGCCAGCCACCGAGCGTCAGCATGACGTTGTCGATCCAGTTGTCGGGGTTGAAATAATAGGCAGTGCTCTCGAAAGCCGACACGCCGATGCGGACCAGCGAGGTGGGGAGCACGATGGTGTCGAGCGAGGAGCACATATGGAATGCCATCTGGTCGACACGCTGCACCCCTTCGGCCAGGACGACCGAGGTCAGCATCGTGTCCTCGGCAAAGGCACGTTGTCCCACGTAGACCACACTGCCGGGGATGCTGACGGCCGTGAGGCCGTAGCACTGCTGGAAGGCGAAGTGGTCGATCGCCGTGACACTGTAGACGGTGCCCTCGTGCGAGACGGTGGCCGGAATGTCGAGGCGTCCGCTGGGGCGGGTGTAGCCCGACCAGCTCAAAGCAGCCGGAGACACCACCTTGACGGCGGCATCTCCGGTAACGGTCAGGTAGATCGTCTGACCCGACGGCACTTCGACGCTGAAGCTGAAGGCGCTGGCCACAGCCGTTGCGGCGACGAAGGCGAGAAGGATCAGCAGCTTTTTCATAGCGTCATCAGGCTTGTTCTCTGGCGGCGAGCAGCAGTTCCATCATCTTGATGGCCGAGGTGCTGACGGGGGTGCCAGGGCCGAAGATGGCGGCCACGCCGGCCTTGAAGAGGGTGTCGTAGTCCTGCGGGGGGATGACGCCGCCGGCCACCACCATGATGTCCTCGCGGCCCAGCTTCTTCAGCTCTTCGATGAGCTGCGGCAGGAGGGTCTTGTGGCCTGCGGCCAGCGAGCTGGCACCGACGATGTGGACGTCGTTTTCGACGGCCTGCTTAGCGGCTTCGGCCGGAGTCTGGAAGAGAGGACCCATGTCGACGTCGAAGCCCATGTCGGCATAGCCGGTGGCCACCACCTTGGCGCCGCGGTCGTGACCGTCCTGGCCCATCTTGGCCACCATGATACGCGGACGGCGACCCTCGAGCTTGGCGAAGCGGTCGGTCAACTCCTGAGCCTTCTTGAAGGCTTCGCTTTCTTTGGTTTGACTGCTGTACACGTTGCTGATAAGATTGATTTTGGCCTTGTAGCGACCATAGACTTTCTCGAGAGCGTAGCTGATCTCGCCCAGCGAGGCTCGCTTGCGGGCGGCGTCGATGCTGAGTTCGAGCAAGTTGCCCTTGCCGGTGCGGGCGCACTCGGTCAGGGCGTCGAGGGCGGCCTCGACGGCCTGGCTGTCGCGCTCGGCGCGCAACTTGTGCAGACGCTCAATCTGGGCGTTGCGCACGGCGGTGTTGTCGATCTCGAGGGTCTCGATGGGATCCTCGTGGTCGAGGCGGTATTTGTTGATACCGACGATGGTGTCGATGTTGGAGTCGATGCGGCTCTGCTTGCGGGCCGAAGCCTCTTCGATGCGCATCTTGGGCACGCCGCTCTCGATAGCCTTGGCCATGCCGCCCAGTTTCTCCACCTCCTGGATGTGGGCCCAGGCGCGGTGGGCGAGCTCATGGGTGAGGCTCTCCACATAGTAGGAGCCGGCCCAGGGGTCGACGACGCGGCAGATGTTGGTCTCCTCCTGCAGGTAGATCTGCGTGTTGCGGGCGATACGGGCGCTGAAGTCGGTCGGCAGGGCGATGGCCTCGTCGAGGGCGTTGGTGTGGAGGCTCTGGGTGTGGCCCAGGGCGGCGCCCATGGCCTCGATGCACGTGCGGGCCACGTTGTTGAAGGGGTCCTGCTCGGTGAGGCTCCAGCCGGAGGTCTGCGAGTGGGTACGCAGGGCGAGCGACTTGGGGTTCTTCGGGTTGAACTGGTTGACGATCTTGGCCCACAGCATACGGGCGGCGCGCATCTTGGCGATCTCCATAAAGTGGTTCATGCCCACGCCCCAGAAGAAGGAGAGGCGCGGCGCGAAGTCGTCGACGCTCATGCCCGCCGAGATGCCGGCGCGCAGGTACTCCAGGCCGTCGGCCAGCGTGTAGGCCAGCTCGATGTCGGCCGTGGCGCCTGCCTCCTGCATGTGGTAGCCCGAGATACTGATGCTATTGAACTTAGGCATGTGCTTCGAGGTGTACTCGAAGATGTCGGCGATGATCTTCATCGACGGCAGCGGGGGGTAGATGTAGGTGTTGCGCACCATGAACTCCTTGAGGATGTCGTTCTGGATGGTGCCCTGCAGCTGCTCCTGCGGCACACCCTGCTCCTCGGCGGCGATGATGTAGAAGGCCAGGATGGGCAGCACGGCGCCGTTCATGGTCATTGAAACCGACATCTTGCCGAGGTCGATCTGGTCGAAAAGGATCTTCATGTCGAGGATGCTGTCGATGGCCACACCGGCCTTGCCCACATCGCCCACCACGCGCTCGTGGTCCGAGTCATAGCCGCGGTGAGTGGCCAGGTCGAAGGCGCAGCTCAGACCCTTCTGGCCGGCGGCGATGTTGCGGCGGTAGAAGGCGTTGCTCTCCTCGGCGGTCGAGAAACCGGCATACTGGCGGATGGTCCACGGACGCATGACGTACATCGTCGAGTACGGACCGCGCAGGAAGGGCACGATGCCGGCGGCATAGTTCAGGTGCTCCATGCCCTCGAGGTCCTTGCGGCCGTAGGCGGGCTTCACATCGATCTGCTCCGGCGTCTTCCAGTTCTTCTCGTTATGGTTCTCCTGCTCCCATTGGGCGAAGGATTCTTGCTTTCCCTCCACCTTGCGGAAGTCGACATTTTGAAAGTTCGGTCTCATTATCAGTTTCTTATATTGTTATCGTATCGTATATTCAACGTGCAAATATAACAATAAAATTTGAACTGGCCAAACCTAATTCATCCGTCGGCGAAAAAAGATATTTTCCCTCCCGGTCGACCGGCCCGAAATGCCCATGGTTACTAGGTGGCTCCCTGATGACTCCCTGATGACTCCCTGATGACTCTCTTAAAACCAGCGTGAAATCCTTGCCCTGTCAGCGTTTTGCAAGTTTTCCAGCATGGTTGACACACTTCCGGAAGGCTAGACGTCTCGTTTAGAACACTTTAAACATGCAAATTAGATCGTGCACGATCTAATTTTTTGACTTAAATTAACTTAATTCCATTCCGGTTCACAAAGGCATCCCGAGGGTCGAAAACAGGAAACGGAACATTTTTTTTTGCACATGTCAACTTTTCTTCGTATCTTTGCACCATGAAACGAATACTCTTTGTCTGTCACGGCAACATCTGCCGCAGCCCGATGGCTGAGTTTATTATGAAGAAAATGGTCCGCCAGGCAGGCCTGGAGGAAGCCTTCGAGATTGCCTCGGCGGCCACCAGCACCGAGGAGCTGGGCAACCCCGTCTACCCCATGGCGCGGCAGGAGCTGGCCATGCACGGCATCGGCTGCGCCGGCCACAGCGCCCGCCAGCTCACGCCCGACGACTACCAGCACTTCGACCTTATCCTCGGCATGGACAACGCCAACATCGACAACATCTTGCGTATCGTCGGCAGCGATCCCGACGGCAAGGTGCGCCTGCTGCTCGACGGCAAGGAGATCGCCGACCCCTGGTACACGCGCAACTTCCGCACCGCCTGGAACGACATCCACGCCGGCGTCGCCGCACTCTTCGAAAGCCTCAAAGAGAGCTGATGGCCGAGCAACCGATTGACTTTGAGCAAGTCGAAGCCCTCGGCATCTCGCGCGAGGCCTACGACGAGGTGCTCGACATCGTGGGGCGCATTCCCACCATGGAAGAACTCTCCACGCTGCTGGCCATGTGGGAGAGCAACGGGCGCCAGCAGAGCCTCTACGGCTGGCTGCGCGGCCAGCGCCACAGCGTCCAGCGCGACGAATACCTCTACACCGGCTCCGCCGACCACCGCGCCATCCGCGAGCCGCGCGTCAAAGACTGCCTCGACATCGCGCTGCAGCTGGTAGTGGATAGTGAGAAGTGGGTAGTGGGGAGCACCCGGGGGCAAGCGCTACCCACTACCCACTACCCACTATCCACCGGTCTCCTGCTCTACATGGTCGGCAACGTCAGCACCGAGTTCGCCGACAGCGAGTACGCGCGCCGCTGCCTGCACCTGGTCGACCAGCCCATGGGGGCCGGCGGCCACGACGAAGACTGCCAGTACATCGAGCTCATCCTCGGCGCCCTGGCCGAGGCCGGAGTCTGCTCCCCCACCCTGCCTATTGGTCAGGGTGGCCTCTTCTGCTCGCTGCTGCGCCTCGTCGCCCCGCTGGGCTACGACATCCTCACCCCCCGCGAAGTGCGGCTCGACGCCTTCCTCTTCGGCGAGGAAGCCGGCCGCTACCTGGTGGCCCTAGACGAAGGACACGACGACCAGTTCCTCCTCAAGATGGACGAGGCACGCCTCAACTGCTGCTTCCTCGGCCGCACCACCAAAGGCCGCCTCCTCGTCGACGGCTACGACTTCGGCCCCACCAGCCGCTATACCGCCTGAAGGCCCTCCAACAGAGCAAAATCATAGATAAAAGAAGGGCGGCGTGCCGATGGCACGCCGCCCGGGGGTCCGGAACCGTATCGCCAAAGGGCGGTCGACTAGCGGCGACGCTCTTTGATACGGGCTTTCTTACCGGTGAGGTCGCGCAGGTAGAAGATGCGGGCGCGGCGCACAGCACCGTGCTTGTTGACATCGATCTGCTCGATGAACGGGCTGGCGATGGGGAAAATACGCTCCACGCCGACGCCGTTCGTGACCTTGCGGACAGTAAAGGTCTCAGTGGCTCCGCTTCCACTGCGCTGCAGGACAACGCCCTGGAAGTTCTGGATTCTCTCTTTGTTTCCTTCTTTGATCTTGTAATGGACGGTGATGGTATCGCCAGCCTTGAACTCGGGGAACTCCTTGCGCTCGACAAGGGTCTCGACAAACTGCATTATTTCATTCTTTCCCATGACTAATAGTTTCTTTAGTGGTTAAACTCTTTATTTCTTTACCATCTTGACAACAGCGGTGAAGGCCTCGGGATTGTTCATAGCGAGGTCGGCAAGCACCTTGCGGTTAAGTTCGATGTTGTTCTTGTGAAGTTCGCCCATAAAGACGGAGTACGAGATACCGTTGATGCGGCAACCGGCGTTGATACGGTTGATCCACAGCGAGCGGAACTCGCGCTTCTTGTTCTTACGGTCACGGTAAGCGTAGGTCTGACCTTTTTCCCATTTGTTCTTGGCAACGGTCCATACGTTTTTACCTCTGCCCCAATAACCCTTGGTGCGGTTGAGGATTTTCTTTCTGCGTGCTCTTGAAGCAACAGCGTTGACTGATCTTGGCATAGTTTAATTTGTTTTTCGTCCAGGCGGCAGCGCGGTGCCTTTCGGGTTCTAACCTGCTGCTCTTGTCGGCGCTGAACAATGGTTAATAACTCCTGTTTTTCTTGTCGTCTGACACGTTTAGGCAAGCAACATACGTTTGACGCGGGCCTCGTCGTCACGGCTCACGAGGGTCGTGTGGTCGAGGTTGCGCTTCTGAGTCGTCTCCTTCTTGGTCAGGATGTGACTGTGGTAAGCATGCTTGCGCTTGATCTTACCGGTGCCGGTGAAAGTGAAACGCTTCTTGGCAGCGGCTTTGGTTTTCATTCTAGGCATTACTTTACTGTTTTTTTAAGTTAGACTTTGTATTGATACGGTTTGGACTTTCTCTTTTACTGTTTCTTCGGAGCGATGACCATGAGCATGCGCTTACCCTCGAGGCGGGGCATCTGCTCGGGCTTGCCGTACTCCAACAGGGCCTCGGCGAACTTCAGCAGCTGCTGCTCGCCCTGCTCTTTGTAGACGATCGAGCGGCCACGGAAGAAGACGTCGACCTTCACCTTGTTGCCCTCTTTGAGGAAGCGGATGGCGTGGTTGAGCTTGAACTCGAAGTCGTGATCGTCGGTCTGCGGGCTGAGCCGGATCTCCTTGATGACGATCTTCTGCGAGTTGGCCTTGCGCTCTTTCTCGCGCTTCTTCTGCTCGTAGAGGAACTTCTGGTACTCGATGATCTTACACACCGGCGGATTGGCCTGGGGCGAGATCATGACGAGATCGAGTCCCTCGTCGTAAGCGCGGCGGAGTGCCTCGCGGGTGTTCATGATGGTGGGCTCCATGCCGTCGCCTACCACACGCACCATCGGCACGTCGATACGTTCGTTAATCAGGTGCTCCGCCTCTTTCTTGACGGGCCCTCGGCCGCGGTTCTGCAGCCCACTGGGGTTGTACGGTGTTGCTATAACTTGGTTCTCCTATATTAAGTTTGCTTTACTGCATCACTTGGGCAATCTCGTCTTCGATGATCTTGGCGAAGGCCTCGGGCGTCATGGTGCCCAGGTCGCCAGCGCCCTGACGGCGCACGCTGAGGGTGCCGTCGGCCACCTCTTTCTCGCCCAGGATGAGCATGAAGGGGACCTTGGCCAGCTCGGCGTCGCGGATCTTGCGGCCGATCTTTTCGCTGCGTTCGTCGATGGTGCCGCGCAGGTTGAGGTCCTCCAGGCGGGCCTTCATGGCGTGGGCCTCGTCGAGGTACTTCTCGCTGACGGGCAGGATGATGAACTGGTCGGGTGTGAGCCACAGCGGGAACTTGCCGCCCGTGTGCTCGATCAGCACAGCGCAGAAGCGCTCCATGGAGCCGAAGGGGGCGCGGTGGATCATCACCGGACGGTGCTTCTGGCCGTCGGAGCCGATGTACTCGAGGCCGAAGCGCTCGGGCAGGTTGTAGTCCACCTGGATGGTGCCCAGCTGCCAGCGGCGGCCGATGGCATCCTTGACCATGAAGTCGAGTTTGGGACCGTAGAAGGCAGCCTCGCCGAGCTCCACGCGAGCCTTGAGGCCCTTCTCCTGGCAGGCCTCGACAATGGCCTGCTCGGCCTTGGCCCAGTTCTCGTCGGTGCCGACGTATTTGGTGGTATTGTTGGGGTCGCGAAGCGAAATTTGCGCTTCGAAACTGTCGAAACTCAGTGCCTTGAAGATGATCTCGATGATCTCCATCACCTTGATGAACTCCTCCTTCACCTGGTCGGGACGGCAGAAGATGTGGGCGTCGTCCTGAGTAAAGGAACGCACGCGCGTGAGGCCGTGCAGCTCGCCACTCTGCTCGTAACGATAGACGGTGCCGAACTCGGCGATGCGCAGCGGCAGTTCCCTGTAGCTCACGGGCTCGTTCTTGAAGATCATGCAGTGGTGAGGGCAGTTCATGGGCTTGAGCAGGTACTCCTCGCCCTCCTCGGGGGTGGTGATGGGGCGGAAGGAATCCTCGCCGTAGTGGTCCCAGTGGCCGCTGGTGACGTAGAGCTGCTTGCCACCGATGTGCGGGGTCATCACCTGCTTGTAGCCGTAGCGCTTCTGGATGCGGGAGAGGAAGTCCTGCAGGCGCAGGCGCAGGTCGGTACCCTTGGGCAGCCAGATGGGCAGACCTTTACCCACCATGTCGCTGAACATGAAGAGACCCATCTCCTTGCCGATCTTGCGGTGGTCGCGTTTCTTGGCCTCTTCGAGGAGAGTCAGGTATTCGTCGAGTTCTTTCTTCTTGGGGAAACTGATGGCGTAGACGCGCGTCAGCTGCTTGCGCTTCTCGTCGCCACGCCAGTAGGCACCAGCGAGGCTGAGGATCTTCACGGCCTTGATGGCGCCGAAGTCGACCAGGTGCGGTCCACGGCAGAGGTCGGTGAAGGCGCCGCTCTCGTAGAACGAGATCTCACCGTCGTTGAGCTCGCCGATGCGCTCCAACTTGTATTCGTCGCCCTTCTTGGTGAAGAAGTCGAGCGCTTCGGCCTTGCTCACCTCGCGGCGCGTGATGGGGGTCTTGGCCTGCACCAGCTCCATCATCTTCTTCTCGATTTTGGGGAAGTCCTCGCTGGAGATCTGGTATTCCATGAAGTCGATGTCGTAGTAGAAGCCGTTCTCGATAGCGGGGCCGAAGCCGAACTTGACGCCCGGGTAGAGCAGTTCGATGGCCGAGGCCAGCAGGTGGGCCGAGGTGTGCCAGAAGGTTTCCTTGCCTTCCTCGTCGTTCCAGGTGAGCAACTGCACCGTGGCGTCCTCGTTGATGGGGCGGTAGAGCTCCGTCACTTTATCGTTCACTTTGGCGGCCAACACATTGCGTGCAAGCCCCTCGGAGATGCTTTTAGCGATATCCAACGGGGTGACACCAGCCTCATGCTGATGCACCGAACCATCTGGTAATGTTATATTTATCATCACAATAGTATACTATTTAGCCTTTCGATTTGAACTGCAAAAATACACATTTTTTACAAATTACAGATTTTTTTTTCACACCACCCCCACCCTGCCGGTCCGACAAGCCTCCGACCGGAGGCTACACACCCCCTATCATCCAGGCATCATCTAGGCATCATCCAGGCATCAACTAGGCATCATCCAGGCATCAACTAGGCATCATCCAGGCATCAACTAGGCATCAT
>CAMHDJ010000011.1 GCA_946183915.1 uncultured Bacteroidales bacterium
CGGAGAACGACCCACCCCGCACAAGGATTTTAACGGCGAATTACTCGAAGAACTCGAAGCTACGCAGGCTTTTATAACGGCGAATTGTGCTAATTACTCGAATGCTACGCAGGCTGGTTTCAGCGAATTACTCGAATGGTCTGCGCAAGCATTCGAGTAATTCGCAAAACAAGAAGATCTAATAGCGACCTGCGTAGCTTCGAGTTCTTCGAGTAATTCGCCGTTTTACAAAAATTAAGTAAAATTAGGTTAAAAAATTAGATCGTGCACGATCTATTTTGCACCTTTAACTATTTCTAAACGAGACGTCTAAGGGTTCGGAAGGGTGCAAACCATGCTGGAAAACTCGCAAAACGCTGACAGGGCAAGGGTTTTGCCCTGGTTTTAAGAGAGTCATCAGGGAGTCATCAGGGAGCCACCTAGTAACCATGGGCATTTCGGAGGGGTGGAGAACGACACAGGACGTCGACCGTCGGCACGGGCGTCGACACAATAAATGGCGGAGCGCTGCGTTATGCCCCACATGAACCGATACCAGATACGCCCGACTACGGTGCTCGACGTCGATGCCGTGATGGCGATGTACGACCACTCGCGCGCCCTGATGCGCGCCGAGGGCAACAGCACCCAGTGGGTGGGCTACCCCACGCGCGAGCAGCTGCAGGCCGACATGAGAGGTCGGAGCTCGTTTTTGGTCCTCGACGGCCACCGGCCGGTGGGCACCTTCGCCCTGGTGGCCGGCGCGGAACCCACCTACGGCCGCATCGATCACGGGCGCTGGCTCGACCCGTCGAGCCCCTACGCCACGCTGCACCGCATGGCCAAGGTCGACGGGGCCCACGGCGTGGCGGCGGCGATGTTCGACTTCGCCAAGCGGCGCCACCGCCACCTCCGCATCGACACGCACGAGAGCAACCGCACCATGCGGCACCTCGTGGCGGCGGCGGGCTTTGTGCACTGCGGCACGGTCTACATGGCCGACGGCACCGAGCGGCTGGCCTACGAGTGGTGGCGATGGGACGAGGTGGGGGCCGACCTGCAGGAGTGGGTGGAGAGCGAGGTGCTGCCGCGCTACGAGGCCTTCGACGCGGCCCACCGCACCGACCACGCACGCCGCGTCGTGGCTCGCGCCATGCTGCTGCTGCCCTCGGCGGCCACCTATGTGGCGGCGGCGATGCACGACCTGGGCCTGGCCGAGGGGCGCGAGGAGCACCACCGCGCCTCGGGCCGCATCGTCAGGCAATGCCGCGAGCTGCGGCGATGGTTCTCGGAGAGCGACGTGGAGCTCATCGCCCAGGCCGCCGAGGACCACCGCGCCTCGGCCACCGGCGAGCCGCGGTCGCTCCTGGGGCGCGTCGTGGCCGAGGCCGACCGCGACGTGGAGCCCGAGCGCATCGTGCGCCGCACGGTGGAGTACGGCCTCACCCACTACCCCACCCTCGACCGCGAGGGCCACTGGCAGCGCACGCTGGAGCACCTGCACGAGAAGTATGCCGAGGGGGGCTACATCCGGCTGTGGCTCGACGGCACGGCGGCCTCGGGCGGGCTCACCTCGCCCAACGCCGCCCCCCTGGCCGAGCTGCGCGCCCTGATCGCCGACCGCGATCGCCTGCGCACCCTCTTCGACACGCTCTTCGACGCGCTCCGCCCCTCCGCTTTAAACCTTAAACTTTAAACCTTAAACCTTGAACCAAACATGAATACAGCATTGATCATTCTGGCCTTTGTGTGCCTGTTGGTGGCCGTGGTGGCCGTCTTTCTGCCGGTGCCGCCGGCGGTGCCGGTGGCGTGGCTGGGCCTGCTGCTGGCGCGCCTGAGCGGCTATGCCGACGTGAGCAACGGCTGGCTCATCTGGAGCGCCGTGGTCGGCGTGGTGCTGATGGTGCTCGACTACGTCTTTCCGCTGCTCACCACGCGGCGCTTCGGCGGCTCGAAATATGGCGTCTGGGGCTGCATGGTGGGCCTGGTGCTGGCCGTCGTAGGCCTCCCCTTCGGGCCCACGGGCCTGCTGGGCGTCTTCTTCTGGCCCTTCGCGGGGGCCTTCGTGGGCGAGATGATCAAACAGCAAGACCTTCAGCCCGCGCTGCGTGCCGCCGTGGGATCGTTCCTCGGCATGATGGCAGGCATCGTGGTGAAGGTGGTCTACTGCGTGGTGCTGCTGGTCTTCGTGGCCGTCAAACTGCTCTAGCGGGCTACTCCACCCCCTCGAGGCTCATCAGCGAATGCACCGGAGCGATGGGCTCGATCACCCGTCGGCCGCCCAGCGCGGGCAGTTCGACCAGGAAGACGAACTCCTTGACGCGGATGCGACGGCCGCCGATGGTCTGCTGCTGCAGCGAGTCGACGATGCCACGCACGGTGCCGCCGGTGGCCAGCAGGTCGTCGAGGACGGTCACCTCGATGCAGTCGCCGCTGGCGGGGGCTGCCGCCAAGTCGCTCCGACGGTAGAAGAGCTCGTCGCTTCCGTACTCCTTCTCTATCTCCACCCGAACCAAGTCGCCCTCGGCAAAGGGCAGTTTGCCCTTCTTACGGAAGGGGACGATGGTCTGCACGTGGTCGCTCACGGCCAGCAAGGGGGCGGCGAAGAGGAAGCCACGGGCCTCGACCGTGGCCACCGTCGGGGCGGTGCACCAGCGGTCGATCTGGGCGATGGCCTCGCCAAAGGCCTTCTTGTCGTTCAGGAACGGCAACACATCGATGAAGTCAATCCCCGGCTTGGGGAAATCAGGGTAGTGCTTGATGATACTCTCGAACATATAGCGTGGTTGTTTTGTTTTCTAAAGCTATCAAGACCTATAGGGCCCAAATCACCAATCCGCCGCAGATGACGGCGCCGCTGACCAGGAGGTCGATCAGGCAGTAGCCCATGATGTCCTTGGCGCTGAGCTTGGCGATGGCCAGGGCCGGCAGGGCCCAGAAGGGCTGGATGAGGTTAGTCCAGGCGTCGCCCCAGGCGATGGCGGTGCCTGTGAGGCCCGGATCGACCCCGAGGTCGGCCCCGGCGGTGAACATGATGGGGGCCTGGATGGCCCAATGGCCGCCGCCGCTGGGCACGAAGAGGTTGAGCAAGGCTGCACAAAGGAAGGTGAGCAGCGGGTAGGTGGTGGGGTTGGAGATGCGGATGCAGGCGTCGGCGATCACCGTGCCCATGCAGATGCCGCTGGCACCGATGCCGGTGATGATGCCCATGATGCCGGCGTAGAAGGGGAACTGGAGGATGATGCCGCTGGCGCCGGAGGCGGCTTTGCCGAAGGCGCGCACGTAGGCCACCGGCGTGCCGTGCAGCAAGAGGCCCAGAGCGAGGAAGATCATGATGACCGCCCCAAGGTCGAGGCTGCCGCCCCGGAAGCCCAATCGAACCACGAGGAAGACGATGAACATCAGGGCGATGAGCCATGAGAGCAGCGGACTCCGCTCCAGGCGCTGGGCGGGGGTGGGCTTGTCGGTCGGGATGGACGGATCGGACACGTCCGACGCGTCGGACAGCAGGTCGGGGTTCACCACGAAGACGTCCTTCTTGGGGTGCATCAGGGTGTTGGCGAGGGTGATGCCGACGATGGTGAGAAGCACCATGACGAGGTTGTGCGGGTCGAGGATGGTCTGCGCCACGGGCACCGGGGCGGTGAGGGCGCCGTTGGTGGCGACGGCGAGGGCCTCGCCGGGGGTGGCCATGGTGAGGGGGATGGAGCCGGAGAGGCCGGCGTGCCACACGACGAAGCCGCTGTAGGCCGAGGCGATGAGCAGGCGATAGTCGACGCCTTGCATCTGGCGGGCGATCTCCTTGGCAAAGATGACGCCCACGATGAGGCCGAAGCCCCAGTTGAGCCAGCAGGCGACGGCGGAGGTGACGGTGACCAGTGCGATGGCGGCCGCCGGGGTGCGCGGCACGCGCGCCAGGGCCGTGATGGCCCGTTTGATGGCCGGCGCCGAGGCCAGCGTGGAGCCGCAGACCAGCACCAGGGCCATCTGCATGGCGAAGGCCAGCAGGTTCCACACGCCACCGCCCCAGTGTTCGACCACCTCGAGCGGGGTCTGACGGCAGATGGGCATGGCCAGCAGGGCGGCCACAAAGGTGAGTACGATGGCAAAAATGAAGGGTTCGGGCAGCCATCGCTGCACCAGTCGGACGCAGAATTTAATCATTAGCGATTAGTGATGGGTGATTAGTGACTAGAGGGCCCAGCCCATGAGCTGGCGGATCTTGCGGGGGATGTCGGTGTTCTGCTGGATGCCGGTGAAGCGTTCGGCGCCGGGGCCGAAGGCCAGCACGGGGACCATGCAGCCGGTGTGGCTGCCCCAGAGGTAGCGCACGTCGTTGGTGCCGGCCTCGATGTCGCCGTCGGGCAGGGTGAGGCCGCCGGTCTCGTGGTCGGCGGTGACCACGACGAGGGTCTGGCCGTCCTGCTCGGCCCAGTCGAGCACGGCGTGGAGCATCAGCTCGAAGTCGGCCAGCTCGGCGCGCATGTAGGCCGAGTCGTTGTTGTGGCAGGCCCAGTCGATCTGCGAGCCCTCGATCATCATGGCGAAGCCCTTGGGGTTGCGGCCCAGCAATTCGATGGCCTTCATCGAGCAGGGGCGCAGCACATCGCCGCGCTCGGGCTCGGGCAGCGGGTCGCCGTCGTAGAGGAGCCCCACCAGGCGGTCGCCGCCGAAGGCCAGGACGCTGTCGAGCGAGCGGGCCACGGTGTAGCCGCGGCGCGCCAGCGTGTCGAGCGGCGCCAGGCCGTCCTTGCGGTTCTCGGGCAGGAAATACTTGTAGCCCCCGCCGATCATCACCTCGTGGCGGCACTGGGCGAGCTGGAGGCTCAGCGTGTCGTACATCTTGCGATAGGGCACGTGGCCGTAGGTCGAGGCGGGGGTGGCGTCCATGGCGTCGCTGGTCACCACGAAGCCGGTGGAGAGGCCGGCGTCGGCCGCGTCGTCGAAGAGGGTGCGGTGGCGGGTGGAGTCGGGCGCCCAGTTGACGTGGTAGTTCTCCACCTTGCTGCCGGTGGTGAGGGCCGTGCCGCCGGCCGACGAGTCGGTGCGGTACTTGTCGAGCGAGTAGGTGCGCGAGAAACCCGTCACCGGGAAGCGCAGGAAAGCCGAGTTGTCGGCCCCGGCGGCCACCACCGAAGCGTAGACCTGGGCCACGCCCATGCCGTCGCCGACAATGAGAATCACGTTCTTGGGGCCTTTTTCGGCCGGCCGTGCGCAGCCGCACAGCAGCACCGCCGCGGCCAGCAGCGAGAAGAGAAGTCGTTTCATATAGTTTCTATCTATTAATCATTTTGCGGTGCAAAAGTACAAAAAAAAGATGTAACCGCCGAAAAAAAGCATTTCCACCCCCTCCGCGCCGTCCATCCCCTCTGCATCCCCTCTGCATCCCCTCTGCATCATCTCTGCATCATCCAGGCATCCTCCAGGCATCAACTAGGCATCATCTAGGCATCAACTAGGCATAAATGCATCGCGGATGGGGTGTCGGTCCGCCGATGGCGGAAGCCCGAAAGGGCTCATCGTGGGGCCCTGCGGGAGGATGATTTCACCTTTTTATTCTTATATCATTTTTTTTTGCTATTTTTGCCGCATGAAACGAAGCATGTTCACTGGCCGTATGAAGATGGCCGACATGATAGCGTCGAACTACGACCTAATCCTTATGCTGCCTAGGTTTGGCATACCTCTTGGCTTTGGCGACAAGAGCGTCAAAGAGGTCTGTCGCGAGTGCGGCGTGGATGACAATTTCTTCCTGACGGTGTGCAATATTTACACTTTCGACGACTTCCAACCGGACGACGAGGAACTGGCTGCCATCGACCGCCGCATGGTGGCCGAACACCTGCGGGCCAGCCACCGCTACTACATCGACGAGCGCCTGCCGCACCTGCAACACCACCTGGACCACATCGTGGAGCACGTCGGCGACCAGTCGGCGACCATCCTGAAGAAGTACTTTGCCGACTACTGCCGCGAGGTGCGCGACCATGTGCGCCGCGAGGAGCGCAACCTGATACAGATGATCGAGAGCCTGGACGACAGCGAGAGCCGCAGCCGCGCCGTCACCGAACACTACCAAAAGAGCCACGACAACATCAAGGACAAGCTCTCGGACCTGACGCAGATCATCTACAAGTACATCCCCGGCGAGCGGCTGAACGAGGAGATGATGGAGCTGGTGTTCGACATACTGCAGCTGAGCCGCGACCTGGAGAAGCACGCCGCCATCGAGGAGATGCTGCTGCTGCCGCCCGAAGAATACGCCCTGAGCGAACGCGAACAGGAGGTGCTCGAGCTGGTGGCCCAAGGCCTCTCGAGCAAAGAGATCGCCCAGCGCCTCTCGATCGCCGTCAACACCGTCAACACCCACCGCAAGAGCATCACCCGCAAGACCGGCATCAAGAGCGTGGCCGGCCTGGCAGTGTACGCGATGCTGAAGAAGAATTAAGAGTCAAGAGTTAAAAGTCAAGAAATAATAGCTTATGAAAGTACTGAAATACGTTCGCATTGTGCTGGCAGCGCTGATGCTGCTGGGAATCACCGCCCTGCTGCTCGACACCACGGGAGTGCTGCGCCACTGGCTGGGCTGGATGCCCAAGGTGCAGCTGCTGCCGGCCCTGCTGGCCGGCAACTTCCTCCTGGTGGCTGCCATGCTGGTGGTCACGCTGGTCATCGGCCGCTTCTACTGCGCCGTGGTGTGCCCCATGGGAGTCTTCCAGGACATCTTCATCTGGATGCACAAACTCATCTTCGGCCGCAAACGCCCCTTCCACTACCGCAAGCCTTCCAACATGCTGCGCTACACGGTGATGGTGCTCTTCGCGCTGCTCATGGTGGGAGGCGTGAACATGTGCCTGAACGGCATGGTCGTACTGATAGCGCCCTACAGCGCCTATGCCCGCATGGTCACCGGACTGCACGCCAGCGGCACCATCCAGTGGGTGGCCATCATCACGCTGGTGGTCATCGGTCTGCTGAGCTTCACGATGGGACGCCTCTGGTGCAACACCGTCTGCCCCGTGGGCTCGCTGCTGAGCCTGGTGAGCCGCTACCGCCTGTTCGGCATCAAGATCGACGAGCAGAAGTGCGTCGGCTGCCACAAGTGCGAGCACGGCTGCAAGTCCATGTGTATCGACATCGAGCACAAGCGGGTGGACCACTCGCGCTGCGTCGACTGCTGGAACTGCCTCGGCGAGTGCAAGGTGGGTGCCATCAGCCTGGACCGCATCAGCCATAAAAGCCACAAGGACCGCAGCCACACCACCTCCGATGCCGAGAGCGTCGACTCGAGCCGCCGCAAATTCCTAGCCACCACGGCTGCCGTGGGTGCCACGATGGCGGTGCAGGCCCAGGAGCAGAAGCTCGACGGCGGCCTGGCGGCCATCGTCGGCAGGACGGTACCCGAGCGCCTGATACCTCTCAAACCCTTCGGGGCCAAGGGCATCAAGTACTTCTCGTCCCACTGCACCAGCTGTCAGCTCTGCGTCAGCCAGTGCCCCGAGCATGTTCTGCGCCCCTCGACCCGGCTGGAGACCCTGCTGCAACCCGAGATGAGCTACATCGACGGCTACTGCCGCACGTCCTGCACCCGCTGCAGCGAGGTGTGCCCCTCGGGAGCCATACTCCCCCTGACCAAGGAGGAGAAGACGGCCATCAGCATCGGTGTGGCCCTGGTGGCGAAGGGCAACTGTCTGTCGGCCACCGGCAAGGATCAGTGCGGTGCCTGTGCGCGCCACTGCCCGACAGCGGCCATCAGCATGGTGACCAACGAGCAGGGGCATCCGGTGCCGGCTGTCAACGAGGCACGCTGCCTCGGCTGCGGCGCCTGCGAGTACTACTGCCCCGCCCGCCCCGTAACGGCCATCCACGTCGCAGCCCGCGCCATTCACACGGAGATTTGAAAGGCCCGTCCCCCATTCTATGGAAAAAAAACAAACAACAACAATAATAATGAACATCAAACAAACACTTATCGACTTTGTCAAGTACATGGGTACTTGGAAATTCTGGAAAGAACTGATCATCATGACCCTCGGCATGGCCGTCACGGCGGCCGCCGTCTACTACTTCTTGGTGCCCAGCAAGCTGATCATCGGCACCATCAGCGGTCTCTCGATCGTGCTGGTCAACATCTTCGGCGGCAACCTGGGCAACTGGATCATGGGCATCAACATCGTGCTGCTGATCATGGCCTTCCTGCTGATCAACAAAGAATTCGGCGCCAAGACCGTCTACACGGCCCTCATTCTGGGCCCGCTGACCAACTTCTGGGACGCCGTCTTCCCCTGGGAGCGCATCGCCAACCCCAACCCCGTGACCGGCACCCCGAGCGTCATGGGCGACCCGTGGCTCGACCTCTGCTGCTTCGTGCTGCTCCTCTCGGCCTCGCAGGCCCTGATGTTCAGCATCAACGCCTCCACCGGCGGCCTGGACATCCTGGCCAAGATCGTGAACAAGTACCTGCACTTCGACATCGGCACCTCGGTCTCCATCGCCGGCGCCGTCATCTGCTGCACGGCCTTCTTCATCAACCCCTTCCGCATGGTCATCATCGGCCTCATCGGCACCTGGATCAACGGTCTGGTGGTCGACTACTTCACCGCGTCGCTCAACAACCACAAGCGCCTCTGCATCGTGTCGAAAGACTATGAGCGCATCCGCCAATACATCATCGGCACGCTGCACCGCGGCTGCACCCTCTACGAGGTCACCGGCGGCTACAGCGGCGAGAAGAGCATCGAACTGGAGGTGCTGCTCAACAAAGACGAGTTCAGCAAGATCCTTGCCTGGATGAAGGACGAGAAGATCGACGCCTTCTCCACCGCCGGCAACGTCAGCGAGGTCTACGGCCTCTGGTCGAGCGGCAAGAAGCGCAAGCAGCTCAAAGAGCAGAACGACAAGCGATAGTAACGAGTAGTGGGTGAACAGAGATGAGCGATTAGTCAATAGCAAAGAATAAACATGGACAGACGAAACTTCTTGAAAGTGATGGCCGGAGGGGCTGTGGCCGGAGCCGCCGTGGCGGCAGGGTGCAAGAACCCCAACAGCCAACCGGCCGAAGGCTTCCAGAACGGCGAGGTGCCGCTGGACCAGATGACCTATCGCACCGATGCCCACGGCCAGCAGGTGAGCCTGCTGGGCTTCGGCATGATGCGCCTCCCCGTCGAAGGGGGCGGAAGCCTGCGCGACAACCCCGACGCCAAGTTGGACCAGGAGCTCATCAACCGCATGGTGGACTACGCCATCGAGCACGGTGTCAACTACTTCGACACTGCCCCGGTCTATCTCCGCGGCATGTCGGAAGAGGCCACCGGTATCGCCCTCAAACGCCATCCGCGCGACAAATGGCTCATCGCCACCAAGATGAGCAACTTCCGCAACTGGACCCCTGAGGCCAGTCTGAAGATGTACCGCGAGAGTTTCGAGAAGCTGCAGGTCGACCATATCGACTACTACCTGCTCCACTCCTTCGGCGGCGTGGACCCCGACGGCACGAGCGACTTCGAGAAGCGCTTCGTCAACAACGGCATGCTCGACTTCCTCGTGAAGGAACGCGAGGCAGGCCGCATCCGCAACCTGGGCTGGTCGTTCCACGGCCAGCAGTCGGAGTTCGACAAGGTGGTGGCCCTGCACGAGAAGTACCACTGGGACTTTGCCCAGATCCAGATGAACTATGTCGACTGGCTCTACGCCCACGAGATCGAGGAGGAGAACGTCAACGCCAACTACCTCTACGGCGAGCTGGACCAGCGCGAGATACCCATCGTCATCATGGAACCCCTGCTGGGCGGCCGCCTGGCCACCCTCAACGACGCCCTGGCCCGCAAGCTGAAGGAGCGCGAACCCGAGCGCAGCCTGGCCTCGTGGGCCTTCCGCTACCTCGGCATGTTCCCCCGCATCATGACCTCGCTCAGCGGCATGAGCGCCATGGAGCACGTGGAGGACAACGTGCGCAGCCACTGCCCCTGCACGCCGCTGGCCGACGACCAGATGGCCCTGCTGGACCGCGTGGCCGACGAGTACGCCCACTTCCCCGTCATCCCCTGCACCACCTGCCAGTACTGCATGCCCTGCCCCTACGGGCTCGACATCCCGGGCATCTTCTCGTTCTACAACAAGAGCCTTGCCGAGGGCAACATCGCCACCGAGGGCACCGTGGAACAGCGCGAATACCGCCGCGCCCGCCGCGCCTTCCTCACCACCTACGACAAGAGCATCGAGCGTCTGCGCCAGGCCGACCACTGCATCGGGTGCGGCGAGTGCCTCAAGCACTGCCCCCAGCACATCGCCATCCCCGACAAGATGCACATGATAGAAGAATATACAAACAAACTTAAAGATTCCTTAGTATGAGATTAGGCGGTTGGGAAATACTGATCATAGCCCTCGTGGTGCTGCTGCTCTTCGGCGGCAAGAAGATCCCCGAACTGATGAAAGGCCTCGGCAAAGGGGTCAAGAGCTTCAAAGACGGTGTGAACGGCATAGAGACAGATACGTCTGACAAGTCCGAAAAGTCCGACAAGGCCTGATGACCTTCTGGGAGCACCTCGACGAGCTGCGCCGCCGGCTGTGGTATGTGCTGCTGGCCACACTGGTGGCGGCTGTGGCGTGCTTTTGTTTCAAAGAGCCGCTCTTCGCCATCATCCTCCGGCCCAAGCCGGCCGACATGGTGCTCATCAACGTTGAACTCACCCAGCAGTTCCTCATCCACATGCGAGTGGCCCTCTGGGCCGGCCTCATCGTGGTGTCGCCCTACGTCCTCTACCAGTTCTTCGCCTTCGTGGCGCCGGGCCTCTACGCCGTCGAACGGCGGGCGACCCTCCGCGCCGTGGCGGCGGGCTACCTGCTCTTCCTCGCCGGCGTGGCGCTCAACTACTTCATCATCTTTCCTTTCACCGCCCGCTTTCTGGGCGGCTACCAGGTGAGCCCCGACGTGCAGAACACCATCACCCTCTCGAGCTACATCGACGTGCTCGGCGTGATGAGCCTGGTGCTGGGCGTGGTCTTCGAGCTGCCGGTCCTCTGCTGGCTGCTGGCCAAGATCGGGGTGCTCCGGGCGCAGTTCATGCGCCGCTACCGCCGCCACGCCGTGGTGGTCATCCTCATCCTCGGCGCCGTCATCACCCCCACCGGCGACCCCTTCACGCTGGCCCTGGTCAGCCTGCCGATCTACCTCCTGTGGGAGGTCAGCATATTGATAGTCAAACACGTAGAAAAATGAAACACCTACCCCTCCTGCTGGCCGTCGTACTGCTGGCCAGCTGCCGCCCTGCGGCCCCCGAGCCGTCCGAAGAGCCCTGTGCCGACGCCCTGATGGCCTACGCCGAACAGTATCCCGCCGCCGAGCCGCAAGACCTCTACAAGCTTGTCTTCCAGGACCTCTACGGCCCGGGCCACCTGCTGACCGACAGCGCCGCCTGCGCCCACTACATCAACGACGAGCTCTCCTCGATGCCCGACAGCAACGGTCTCCCGGACTACGAGTACACCCGCTGCGAGGGCAACTTCGTCCGCGTCAACCTGCGCCTGGTGCGCCAGGGCACGCTGAGCGTTGAGCAACTGACCTCGGCCGTGATGCGCAGCGCCCAGGGCATCGCCTCGCCCGACCACAAGTACGTCATGAGCCACAGCGCCGCCTTCAAGGCCGCCTACGCACCTCATTATCGCATCGTCAGGCGCGACATCTTCGAGCGCGAACTGCTCCCCCTGCTCGCCGACTGAGGCCGGCAACCGAAGGGCAACAGACTGATAATAACGGCGAATTATGCGAATTACTCGAATGGTCTGCGCAATCATTCGAGTAATTCGCAAAACAAAAAGATAACATAGCGACCTGCGTAGCTTCGCGTAATTCGAGTAATTCGCCGTTTTCTTTATTTTAAGTTAATTTATGTCAAAAAATTAGATCGTGCACGATCTAATTTGCACATTTAACTATTTCTGTACGAGACATTTGACCTTCCGGAAGTGTGCAAACCATGCTGGAAAACTCGCAAAACGCTGACAGGGCAAGGGTTTTGCCCTGGTTTTAAGAGAGTCATCAGGGAGTCATCAGGGAGTCATCAGGGAGCAGGTAGGGAGAAAGGGGTGTAAGTAACTGAGTGAGAGCGTTGGAAGGGGTGTCCGCTGTGAGGCGACTTGGGCGGACACGGTGTCCGCCAAGCGACAGGAGCGGACACCCCGGCCGGCGGCGATGGCGAGGTCTCGGCCGGCGCGCTCCGGACGGCGGTGGCAGTTTTCTTCCCTTCGCGTGCGCGCAAATCAATTATTTTGCGTATCTTTGCACCATGAAAATACGACTGCGCAACACGGTACGAACCCTGCTTACGGGTTTGATACTGTTATACTTCGGCGCCGCACAGGCCCAACGCCACCCCTGGCAGGACAGCACTCGCAGCCTCGACGAGCGGGTGGAATGGCTTGTGGGCAACCTGACGCTCGACGAGAAGCTGAGCCTCATGGTGCACCAGAACCCCGCCATCCCGCGGGTGGGCCTGCCGGCCTACAGCTGGTGGAACGAGGCGCTGCACGGCGTGGGCCGCGCGGGCCTGGCCACGGTCTACCCCATGCCCATCGCGCTGGCGGCGACGTTCGACCCCGCGCTGGTGCGCGATGTGTTCAGCACCGTGGCCCGCGAGGCGCGCATCAAGTACCTGCAGGCGCAGGATACCGGCGGCACGGGCGACTACACGGGCCTCACCTTCTTCACGCCGAATATCAACATCTTCCGCGACCCGCGCTGGGGCCGCGGCATGGAGACCTACGGCGAGGACCCCTACCTCACCGCACGCATGGGCCTCGCCTGCGTCGAAGGGCTGCATGGGGGCAACACCGCCGCCTGCCTGAAGCACTACGCCGTACACAGCGGCCCCGAGGGCGTGCGCCACGAGTTCGACAGCCAGGTCGGCGAGCGCGACCTGCGCACCACCTATCTGCCGGCCTTCGAGTACATCATCCGCAACAGCAACGTGGCGCAGGTGATGTGCGGCTACAACCGCCTGAACGGCGAGCCCTGCTGCACCAATCGCGAACTGTTTGACATACTGCGCCATGAGTGGCAGTACGACGGCATCTTGGTCACCGACTGCTGGGCGCTGAACGACGCCTACGAGCGCGACACCGTCATTCCGCGCCACAAGACCCACGCCTCGGCGGCCCTGGCCTACGGCGACGCCTTCGGGCGCGAGGTGGACCTCGAGTGCGGCAGCGGCCTCCCGGGGCTGCGGAAGGCCGTCGCCTACGGCTACGTGCCGGAGAGCAAAATCGACGAGCATGTGCGCCGCCTGCTGCGGGTGCGCCTGGCGGTGACCACACAGAACAGTCCGACCGGCCCGACCAGTCTGACCAGTCCGACCAGCTCCACCGACGTCGCGGCCCGGACCATGGTGCTGCTGAAGAACAACGGTGTGCTTCCGCTACGCGGCCTGCCCAATCTCATCCTTGACGGTCCCAACGCCTACGACAGCCTGATGCCCCTCGGAAACTACAACGGCACCCCCTTGCACTGCGTCACCATCGGCGAAGCCCTGCAAGGAGACCTCAAAAAGAGCCCCCTCAGCTCCGCCATGCCCACCGTCGTCTACTGCGGCGGCCTCAACCCACAGCTGGAGGGCGAGGAGCTGCCGGTGGAGAAGGAGGGCTTCTTCCGCGGCGACCGCACACGGGTGGAGCTGCCGCGCGAGCAGGTGGAGGCCATCAAAGACTACAAGAAGCGGGGCTACAGCGTGGTGCTGGTGCTTTGCGCCGGCAGCGCCGTCTCGCTCGAGGAGGTGATCGACGACTGCGACGCCGTGCTGCTGGCCTGGTACGGTGGCCAGGACATGGGCACCGCCGTCCGCCAGTTGCTCTACGGCGAGCGCGACGACTTCGGGCACCTGCCCGTCACCGTCTACCGCTCCACGGCCGACCTGCCCCCCTTCGACGACTACGACATGCAGGGCCGCACCTACCGCTACGCCGACCGCTCGAAGGTGGAGTTCCCCTTCGGCTTCGGCTACAGCTACAGCTTCTTCTCCATCAAAGAGCCCCGCGCGAGCGAGGCTGACTTCACCGTCAGCGGCACCCTGAGCCTCTGCAACACCGACGCCCCGCAGGCCGCGAGGCACCGTACCGCGGTGCAAGTCTACCTCAAAGACGAGAACGACCCCAAGGCCCCCGTCAAACAGCTGATCGGCACCCTCTCGCTCGCGCCGACCACGGAGCAGCCCCTGCTGCCCTTCACCATCCAGCTCGATCCCTTCTGGTTCCGGCAGTTCAACCCCGCCACCGGCCAGATGGAAGAGCCCGCCGACGGCACCCGCTTCACTCTCCAGGTGGGCTTCAGCAGCGACGACCGCGACTTGACCGACATACCATTCACATACCACAACAGAAAATGAAAAAGACACTTCTGGCGGCAGCCATCATTACACTTTCAACCATCCACTTCCAGTTTGCACTGGCCCAGCACGACTCGATACCGGAGAGCGACCCGCTGATCGTGCAGCGCATCGACGAGTGGCAAGACCTGAAGTTCGGCTTCATGATGCACTGGGGCATCTACGCCCAATGGGGCGTGGTGGAGAGCTGGAGCATCTGCAACGAGAGCTGGATCACCCGCGAGCGCCTGGGCGCCGACGGCCGGCCGATCAAGGGTACCAAGGACGGCGACTACTACCAGTACAAGCAGGCCTACCAGGCGCTGAACCGCACCTTCCGCCCGCAGCACTTCGACCCGCAGGCCTGGGCCGCCGCCGCCAAAGGGGCAGGCATGAAGTACCTCGTCTTCACCACCAAGCACCACGACGGGTTCTGCATGTTCGACTCGCGCTACACCGACTACAGCAGCACCGGACCCGACTGTCCGGCCCAGACCGACTTCACCCGAGGCATCGTCGACGCCTTCCGCAACCAGAGCTTCTGGATCGGGCTCTACTTCAGCAAACCCGACTGGCACTGCGACGACTACTGGGCCCACGAGTGGGCCACGGCGGACCGCAACGTGAACTACACCATCGCCGACCACCCCGACCGCTGGCGTCGCTACCAGGAGTTCACCTACAATCAGATACGGGAACTGACGCATAACTACGGCCAGGTGGACATCCTCTGGCTCGACGGCGGCTGGGTGCGCCCGGAGTGGAGCGTCAACGACGAGACCCGCCCCTGGCTGGGCTGCAGCGGACAGGTGCAGGAACTGGACATGCACCGCCTGGCATCCATCGCCCGCGAGCGCAATCCCCGGACGATCATCGTCGACCGCTCGGTGGGAGGCAAGTATGAGAACTACCGCACCCCCGAGAAGCAGGTGCCGGACACCCTCCTCCCCTACCCCTGGGAGACCTGCATGACCATGGGCGACAGCTGGAGCTATGTGCCGGGTGACAACTACAAGAGCGTCAAGACCCTCATCCACATGCTCTGCGACGTGGTGGCCAAAGGCGGCAACCTCCTCCTCAACGTGGGCCCCGACCCCGACGGCAACCTGCCCCCTGAGGCCCTGCAACGCATGGAAGAGATGGGCCGCTGGCTGGACAAAAACGGCCACGCCATCTACGGCACCCGCCCCCTGGCCCCCTACTGCGAGGGCAACCTGCGCTACACGCAAAGCAAAGACGGCAAGCATCAGTACCAGATCACCCTCACCGACGAGGCCCCCTACGCCATCGTTCGCGAGCTGAAAGGCAAGAATCGCAAATAGATCATGAGCGGAAACACCCTACTCGAAGTGCGGGACCTCACGGTCTCCTTCGGCAACAACACGGTAGTCGACCGCCTCAGCTACACCCTTCAGCGCGGCCGCACACTGGGCATCGTGGGCGAAAGCGGCTCGGGCAAGAGCGTCAGCTCGCTGGCACTGATGGGACTGCTGCCCAAACAGGCCACCGTCGGCGGCAGCGCCCGGCTGGGCGACACCGAGTTGCTGACCCTCGACGAGGAGCAGATGCGCGCCATCCGCGGCCAGCGCATCAGCATGATCTTCCAGGAGCCCATGACGAGCCTCAACCCTGTGCAGCGTTGCGGCGAGCAGGTGCTGGAGATGATCCGCTCGCAGCACGAGGACCGCGCTGCCGGTCGCGAGCGGGTGATCGAGCTCTTCCGCGAGGTGCTCCTCCCCCGCCCCGAAAAGATCTTCGACGCCTACCCCCACGAGATCAGCGGCGGACAGAAGCAACGCGTCATGATCGCCATGGCCCTCATCAACCATCCCGACATCATCATCGCCGACGAACCCACCACCGCCCTCGACGTGACGGTGCAGAAAACCATCCTCGACCTGCTGCGCTCGCTCCAGCAAAAGCATGGCACAAGCATCATCTTCATCACCCACGACCTGGGCGTCATCGGCCAGGTGGCCGACGAGATACTGGTGATGTACCGGGGTCGGATGGTGGAACAAGGGCCTGCCGACCAGGTGCTGCACCATCCGCAGCAGCCCTACACACAGGGGCTGCTGGCCTGCCGCCCGCCGCTCGACAGCCATCCGCACCGTCTGCCCACGGTAGAGGAGTACCTCAGCGGGGAGCGTGCGGCCGGGAAAGCGGAGGATCAGCCCCCCGTCCGGCCCGACAACGCGCAGGCTCCCCTCATCTCTGTGCGTGACCTCTCGGTGGACTACACCCTCAAACGCAGCCTCTTCGGGCGGCCGCTGCAAACCCTGCGGGCCGTCGACAGCCTGACGTTCGACATCCGCGAGGGCGAAACCCTCGGCCTGGTGGGCGAGAGCGGCTGCGGCAAGTCGACCCTCGGGCGCGCCCTCCTGCGCCTCATCGACCACTCCAGCGGCAGCGTCAGCTACCGCGGCACCCCGCTCGACCGCCTCAGCAGCCGGCAGATGCGCGCCCTGAGGCCGCGGCTCCAGATCATCTTCCAGGACCCTTACTCCTCGCTCAACCCCAGGATCACCGTCGGCGAAGCCATCAGCGAACCGCTGCGGGTGCACTCGTCGGGCGCCAGCCGCACGGAAAGGGAGCGGCAGGTGATGGACCTGATGGAACAAGTGGGGCTGAAAGCCGACTGGTACAGCCGCTATCCGCACGAGCTGAGCGGCGGACAACGCCAGCGTGTCTGCATAGCCCGCGCCCTGATTCTGAGGCCCGAGCTGGTGGTGTGCGACGAGAGCGTCTCGGCACTCGACGTGAGCGTGCAGGCCCAGGTGCTCAACCTGCTCAACGACCTCAAGGAACACTACCGCTTCACCTACCTCTTCATCACCCACGACCTGAGCGTTGTGCACTACATGGCCGACCGGATCCTGGTGATGCAAAAAGGGAAGGTCGTCGAGAGCGGTACTCCCGACGACCTCTTCAACCGTCCGCAGACGGACTATACTCGCACGTTGCTCGACGCCATTCCGCGCATCTAGCGGCGCTTCTTGCTGGCCTCCTTGGCCTCGACGGTCATGGTGGCATGGGGCACGATGCGCAGACGCTCCTTGGGAATGAGCTTGCCCGTGGCCTGGCAGATGCCGTAGGTGCCGTTTTCGATACGGATCAGGGCGGCCCTGAGGTCACGGATGAACTTCTGCTGGCGGGCGGCAAGCTTCTGGTTTTCCTCTTTCAGGAGCACGTTGCTCCCCTCTTCGAGGGTCTTGAAGGTGGGGGCCGTGTCGGAGGCCTCGTTCTCATTGCCGGCCACAGCCTGCTGCAGCAGTTCCAGGTCCTTCTCAGCCTTGGCTATCTTGTCGAGAATCAACTCCTTGAATTCCTGCAACTCTTCGGGCGAGTAGCGGTTCTTTTCTACATTGGGGGCGATTTTCTTTTCCATAGGTCTTTCGGTTTTTAACGAAGCAAAATTATATACTTTTTCTGACATGAAGACAGAAAACATTTCAACACTATTTGTTCACATCGTCCAGATACAACTCTATCAACCCGTTAGGAACCGTGATAAAGATGGTTTTTAACACTCGGTCCACCCGGTCGATCACCTGATCGATGACGGGGATGAGTATCTCGGTGCCGTTTTTCAACACTCGGAAGAGGGGTTGTGCGGGGTATTCGAGCACCTGGTCGAGGATGCCGATGTCGCCATGCACGCTGTCCACCACCCGGAAGCCGACCACCTCGTGGTAGTAGAAGCGGTTGCCTTCGAGCTTGGGCAACAGGTCGAGCGGCAGGTAGAGCTCGCGGCCCACGAGAGCCAGGGCCTCGTCGGGGCTGAGTTCGTCGAAGGTGACCACGGCCCGGTTGCCGTTGAGCTGGTCGATATGGAAGAAGTGCGGCACCAGCTGGCCCTTGATCTCGACAAAAGCCGAGTCGAGTTCGCTGTACTCCTCGGGGCTGTCCACGTCGAGGAAGAGTTGCACCTGTCCCTTCACCCCCCAGGGTTTGCTGATGCGGCCCAGATAGAAGCAGTCGTCGATTTTCATAACATTCGTTTTCACACAGAACGCCGTTCGGGCCGTTTTATTGCGCGAGGGCAAAAAAGAAGGAAGCGCTTGCGGGCGCTTCCTTCAGAATATGCATGTCGATCGACAGGCCTCAGGCCTCGGCGGGAGCTTCGGTCTCGGCGGCAGGCTCGGCATTCTCGGCGGCTTCGGCCTCGGCCTTGGCGGCAGCGGCGGCCTCGGCGGCAGCCTGACGCTTGGCGGCGACGGCGGCAGCCTTCGTCTCGTTGGCCTTCTTCTCGGCCTCGAGGCGAGCCTTGCGGGTGTTGCGGGCGTCGTTCTCGACGTTGCTCTTCTTGCTGTTGATCTTGGCCTCTTTGGCCTGGAGCCACTCGTTGAAGCGCACATCGGCCGTCTCCTGGCTGATGGCACCCTTCTCGACGCCCACCTGGAGGTGGCGGCGCAGCAGGACACCCTTGTAGGAGAGGATGTGGCGAACGGTGTCGCTCGGTTGAGCACCATTCTTCACCCATTCGACAGCGCGGTCGAAGTTGAGATCGATGGTGGCGGGGTTGGTCAGCGGATTGTAGGTGCCCAGTTTCTCGATAAATCTTCCATCGCGAGGTGCACGACCATCCGCAACAACGATGTGGTAGAAAGGTTGATTCTTTTTACCATGACGTTGCAGTCTAATTCTTGCAGGCATAATTGTTTGTTTTTTAGTTAGTTATTACAATTTGTCGTTCTACTGACGAAATGCAAAGATACAACTTTTTTCTCATCTGGCAAAAAATATTTGCAAATTGGCATCCTTTTCTCCCCGCCCGGGCCGCTCGTCGCGGCGCCATCCCCTCTGCATCCCCTCTGCATCCCCTCTGCATCATCTCTGCATCATCCAGGCATCATCCAGGCATCAACTAGGCATCATCTAGGCATCATCTAGGCATCAACTAGGCATCATCCAGGCATCGCACCCTGGTTTATGCACCGTCAATCTTTTTCTTCCGCATCGCACAATATTCGGGCCCGGCGTGCGTTATAAGGCGAAATATGCGCGTAATACAAATAAAAAAGATACTAACATGAGTCTCATCAAATCCATTTCCGGCATCCGCGGCACCATCGGCGGACCGGCAGGCGAGGGCCTGACACCCCTCGACGTTGTGAAATTCACTTCGGCTTTTGCCACCTTCCTCAAGGGCGCCCATCCCGGACGCCGCCTGCGCCTGGCTGTGGGCCGCGACGCCCGCCTGAGCGGTGCCATGGTGGACCGCCTGGTCGTCGCCACCCTGCAAGGCATGGGGGTCGACGTGCTGGAGACCGGCCTGAGCACCACGCCGACCACCGAGATGACCGTCATCGACGGCCACTGCGACGGCGGCATCATCATCACCGCCAGCCACAATCCCATGCACTGGAACGCCCTCAAGCTGCTCAACGCGCGGGGCGAGTTCATCTCCGACGCCGAGGGCAAGGAGGTGCTGCGCCTGGCCGAGAGCGGCGAGGTCAACTACGCCGAGGTGGACGACCTGGGACAGGTGACGGTGGAGGAAGACTGGATCGACCGCCACATCGAGCGCGTGCTCGGCCTGGAGCTGGTCGACGTGGAGGCCATCCGCAAGGCGGGCTTCAAGGTGGCGGTGGACGCCGTCAACTCGACCGGCGGCCTGGCCATCCCGCGCCTGCTGCGCCGCCTGGGCGTGAAGGAGGTGGTGGAGCTCAACTGCGAGCCCACGGGCCACTTCGCCCACAACCCCGAACCCATCCCGCAGAACCTCACCCAGATCAGCGACTGCGTGCGGCAGAACGGCTGCGACCTGGGCGTGGTGGTCGACCCCGACGTGGACCGTCTGGCCCTGGTGTGCGAAACGGGCGAGATGTTCGGCGAGGAGTACACACTGGTCTCGGTGGCCGACTACGTGCTGCAGCACACGCCGGGCAACACGGTGAGCAACCTCTCGTCGAGCCGTGCGCTGCGCGACGTGACGCGCCGCTACGCGGGTTGCGAGTACAACGCCGCCGCCGTGGGCGAGGTGAACGTAACGACGCTGATGCGCCAGACCGGCGCCGTCATCGGCGGCGAGGGCAACGGCGGCGTCATCTACCCCGCCCTGCACTACGGCCGCGACGCCCTGGTGGGCGTGGCCCTCTTCCTCACCCTCCTGGCCAAGAGCGGCAAGAAGGTGAGCGAACTCCGCAAAACCTACCCCGAATACATCATCTCGAAGAACCGCAAGGACCTGACGCCCGACATGGACGTCGACGCCCTGCTGGCCAAGGTGGCCAAGCTCTACAGCGGCATGGCCGGCGTGGAGAAGGTGACCACCATCGACGGTGTGAAGATCGACTTCGCCGACGGCTGGGTGCACCTGCGCAAGAGCAACACCGAGCCCATCATCCGCATCTACTCCGAGGCCGCCAACGAGGCAGGCGCCAACGAGCTGGCCCAGCAGGTGATGCAGCAGATCTAAACAGCTACATAAACAAGAAAGCCCCGCCGGATGGCGGGGCTTTCTTGTTTTACTGATTTTCTATCCGGTTGTCCTCCGGGGCGGCGATCCAGACAATCAGGTAGGCCCAGAAGCCGAGGCTTCCACAGAGGAGGGCGACGAGGAAGAGGATGCGGATCACAGTGGGATCCACGTTGAGATACTTGGCCAGGCCGCCACAGACGCCGGCGATGCGGCGGTCGGTGGTGCTACGGGTCAGGCGGCGATAGGTGTTGTTTTCCATAGGACAGGACTATTGTTTGATGGTTACTTTGCAGGAACAAACCCTTTGCGTACCAGCAGGGCCTTCGGGCTGGGATCCTGGCCGCGGAACTGGCGGTAGAGCTCCATCGGCTCGACGGTGTTGCCGCTCGCCAGCAGGTGGCGGAACTTGCGGGCCAGTTCGGGGTTGAAGAGGTCGCCGCTCTCGGCGAAGGCGCTGAAGGCGTCGGCGTCGAGGATGGCCGTCCAGGTGTAGGAGTAGTAGCCCGCGTCGTAGCCGGTAGTGAAGATGTGCTGGAAGTAGGGGCTGCGATAACGGCTGATGATCTCGGGGATGAGGCCGATTTTCTGCATGGCATGCTCCTCGAACTGCAGCGGGTCGATGGCCTGCTTCTCCTTGATGGAATAGTAGTCCATGTCGAGCAGCGAGGCGGCCAGCAGTTCGGTGGTCATGAAGCCCTGGCCGTAGGTCTGGGCGGCGGCAATCTTCTCAATCAGGGCGTCGGGGATGGCCTCGCCGGTCTGATAGTGGTGCGCATACATCTTCATCACCTGCGGATGGCGGCACCAGTTCTCCATCACCTGCGAAGGAAGCTCCACAAAGTCGCGGGGCACGTTGGTTCCGGCCAGCGAGGGGTAGGTGCAGTTGGAGAGCAAGCCGTGGAGGGCGTGGCCAAACTCGTGGAAGAGGGTCTCGCTCTCGTCGAAGTTCAGCAGCGACGGACGGTCGGCGGTGGGCTTGGTGAAGTTGCACACCACCTGGATGATGGGCATGACGTTCCGGCCGTCAAGGGTGCGATGCTGGCCGCGGAACTCGGTCATCCAGGCGCCGCTGCGTTTGCTGGCGCGGGGGTGGAAGTCCATGTAGAGGATGCCCACGGTGGAGTCACCCTCCATCACCTCGAAGCAGCGGGCCTCCTTGTCGTAGGTAGGCAGGTCGGTACGCTCCTTGAAGGTCAAACCATACAGCTTGTTGGCCACCATGAAGGCGCCCTCGCGGACGCTGTCGAGGGCAAAGTAGGGACGGACCTCGGCGTCGTCGATGGCATATTTCTCCACGCGATACTTCTCGGCGTAGTAGCGCCAGTCCCAGGGCTGGAGCTTGGCACCGGGCTCGTCTTTCTCAAGCATCTTCTGGTAGATGTCGCGTTCTTGCTTGGCCACCTTGAGGGCCGGCTCCCAGATGTCCATCAGACAGCTGTAGACGTTGGCGGGCGTCTTGGCCAGGCAGTCGTCGAGCACCCAGTCGGCATGGGTGGGGAAGCCGAGAATATTGGCGCGCTCGAGGCGGAGGTTGACCAGGGTGTCGATGATCTTGGTGTTGTCAAACTCGCCCTCGCAGCAGCGGTCGGCGTAGGCGTGCCACACCTCCTCGCGCAGCTTGCGGTCGGTGCAGCTCTGCATGAAGGGCTCCCAGGTGGGGACGTCGAGGGTCACCTTGCTGCCGTCGGGCAGCTCCTTGGCATAGGCGTTGGTGGCCTTGAGCACGTTCTGCGCGAAGCGGAGGGTGAGCGAGGCAATCTGTTCGTTGAGTTCGCGGAAGCGTGCCTGCTGCGCTTCGGGCACATTGGCGCCGCCACGGACGAAGCCTTTGTAGTGTTCCTCGAGCAGGCGACGCTGCTCAGGGCTAAGGTTGAGGCCCTCGCGCTGGTCGTAGACGGCCTTGATGCGGGCGAAGAGGGCCGCGTTGAGGGCGATGTCGTCCTCGTGGGCCGAGAGCATCGGGGTCACCTCCTCGGCTATTGCTTCCATCTCAGGGCTGTTTTCGCACTCGGAGAGGTTGAAGAAGACGCCGCTGACGTCCTGCAGCAGCTGGCCACTGTACTCGTAGGCGAGGACGGTGTTCTCGAAGGTCGGCGCCTCGGGGTTGTTGACGATGCTGTCGATCTCGGCCTTCTGGCGGCGCATACCCTCCTCGAAGGCGGGCAGGTAGTGTTCGGTCTTGATGCGGGAGAAGTCGGGGATTTCGTAGGGAGTGTTCCACTCGCTGAAGAAGGGGTTTTCCATTGTCTTTTTGTCTTTGCAGCCAGCCGCCAGCACGAGGGCTGCGGCAGCGACGATTAATGTACGTTTCATTGTTTATAATTGTTTACAGATGGTCTCCAGAAGCGCGGCGTCGAGCTTCTTGGCGATGAACTTATGGGTTTCGTTTTCGATGAGGTATATCTGGGGTGTGGTCTCGATGTCGTAGACCTCGCGCCAGTCGACGTTGGCCTCGCCGCCGTTGAGGTTGATCCACCGCGGGTGGGTCATGCCGTGGTCGACCAGGAATTTCTTCCACTTCTCGATGGTGTGCTCCTCGGGTTCGCTGAGGATGGCGAAGGCCGTCATGTCGACCGAGTCGGCCATCCGCTCGAAGACCTTGTAGATCTCGGGGATGATCGTGCGGCAGTGGCCGCAGGTGGGGCTCCAGAAGAGGAGCAGCGTGTAGCGGCCCGGCATGTGGTGCAGCGACCACACGCGCCGGGTGGTGTCGAAGAGGATGAGCTCCGGCGCCTCGCGACCCACCAGCAGTCGCTCCCACTTGGTGGCCCGCGTCACCTGCTCGTCGATCACCGACGGCGAGAGGAACGGCACCTTGCCGGTGGCGAAGTAGCGCTGCACCAGGTGCACGTAGATCTCGTCGTAGACCATGATGTGGCTCTGCAGGTACTTCTCCGTCAGCCGCAGCACGAGCCACTTGTAGACCTCCTGGGCCGGTTGCGACCGGTCGATCAGCGTATCGAGCAGCGGGATGGCCATCTCGGGCGAGAGGCCCTGCATGTGCTTCTCCACGTAGTCGTTCACCCGGTTGTAGAACACCATGCGGGGGGTACGGATGATGAAGTCATCGTCGAGCGGCACGTTGTCGAAGTAGTGGTGCATGAAGTGGAAGTAGCGGTCGTTGCCCTTCAGGCTGTCGGGCGGCATGTCGGGGTCCTTGGTGGCCTTCATCAGGCGCGACAGCATGGCATCGGGGTGGCGGGCGATGAAGTCGAGCCGCACCGTGTCGACACGCTTCAGGGTCCGGTTGCGGAAGTCGAGGAAGGCCGCCGAGTCCATCTCGGCCTGCGCCGCGTCGATCTGGGCGTAGAGCGCCTCGGTCGAACGGTTGAAGTTGAAGAAAAGCGTGTTCTGCTGCGAGCCGCTCACCTCCATGTTGCGCTTCCAGTCGCGATCGTCGGTGTGGAACTTGAAGACGGGTTTCTCGCGGTAGACCACAAAGTCGACGAAGCGGCCCCGGCCGTCGGTGAAGTAGTACATGCCGGGCTGGAGCTCGCGATCACCCTCGAAGACGAACTTGCCGCGGCCGTTATTGAACGCCGTGTCGAGCACGCGCAGACTCTCGGCATAGTAGTAGCCCACAATGAGCATCGAGTCCTTGCTGCCATCCACCTGCAGGGTGAACCGGTAGCCCCCCTTGGCCGCCGCACCCAGCGACAGCACCAGCAGCGCGGCACAGAGTGCCATTCTTTTCATTGCTTTCATACAATTTTCGTTAACGTAGATCCGATTTAATTATTGTTCGCACGACCCCTATAAGACGCTCCGAAGGGGTCGGATGGGTCATTCTTTAACATTATTTATGATTTTTACGCACCCGCCCCCGGACGGCCGTCTATTTTCCCTCCCCGTCGACCCCTCCGAAACGCCCATGGTTCCTAGGTGCCTCCGTGATGACTCCCTGATGACTCCCTGATGACTCTCTTAAAACCAGGGCAAAATCCTTGCCCTGTCAGCGTTTTGCGAGTTTTCCAGCATGGTTTGCACACCTCTGGAAGGCCAAACGTCTCGTTTAGAAATAGTTGAATGTGCAAATTAGATCGTGCACGATCAAATTTTTTGACTTAAATTAACTTAAATGTACTATTTGCCGATGCAGAAACGGGAGAAGATGTTGCCCAGCACGTCGTCGGTGGCCACCTCGCCGGTGATGGTGCCAAGGTGGTAGAGGGCGTCGCGGAGGTCGACGGCAACGAGGTCGGCAGGCATGCCGCCCTGCAGCCCGTCGTCGGCCTGACGGAGGGCTTCCTGCACGCGCAGGAGGGCGTCGCGGTGGCGCACGTTGCTCAGCAGCACCTCGTCGCCTTGGGGCAGCGCACGGCGCACAGCTTGGAGCATGGCGTCGCGCAGGCGGTCGAGCCCGTCGCCGGTGCGTGCCGAGACGGCGAGGGCGCCGGCGGGGCCGTCGGGGAGGGCCAGGTCGCTCTTGTTGAGCACCACAATCAACTGCTGCCCTTGGAGGTCGAGCTGCGGCTCGCGCCAGGGGGTGGATGCGTCGTGCACGTAGAGCACGAGGCGGGCCTGGCGGAGGGCCCGGAGCGAGCGCTCGACGCCCTGGGCCTCGACGGCGTCGGCGGTGCGGCGCAGGCCGGCGGTGTCGATGAAGCGGAAGGTGATGCCGTCGAGGGTGAGGAGTTCCTCGATGGTGTCGCGCGTGGTGCCGGGAACGTCGCTGACGATGGCGCGGTCGTCGCCGAGCAGGGCGTTGAGGAGCGACGATTTGCCGGCGTTGGGGGCGCCGACGATGGCCACGGGCACCCCCTGTTTGAGGGCGTTGCCGGCGGCAAAGGAGTCGATGAGGGTGGCGAGCTGGCGGTCGAGGGTAGCCAGGAGTCGGCGCAGCTCGTGGCGGTCGGCAAACTCGACGTCTTCCTGCGAGAAGTCGAGCTCGAGCTCGAGGAGCGAGGTGAGGTCGAGGAGCTGCTGCCGGAGGAGGCGGAGCCTGTCGGCATAGCCACCGCGCAGCTGGCTGACAGCCAGGCGGTGCTGGGCGGGGGTGACGGCGTCGATGAGGTCGGCGACGGCTTCGGCCTGCGAGAGGTTGAGGCGCCCGTGGAGGAAGGCGCGCAGGGTGTACTCGCCCGGCTCGGCCAGACGGGCGCCGGAGTCGACGAGGGCCTGGACGAGGGCCTGCTGCACGTAGCGCGAACCGTGGCAGGAGAGTTCGACGGTGGGCTCGCCAGTGTAGCCGCAGGGGTAGTAGATGGCGATGCCGTCGTCGAGGTAACTCTCGCGTTCAGCAGGGTCGGCGGACTGGAGGAAGCGGCAATAGACGGCGCGGCGCGGCGGCAGGGCACTGACCGAGAGGTGGGCCAGGGCGATGGAAAGGGCGTCGGGGCCGCTGAGACGTACGACGGCGATGCCGCCCACCCCGGCGGGGGTGGCGATGGCTACGATGGTATCACTCGGCTGCATGGTCTCCGCCGCTGATGTAACGGTCGCCAAAGAGTGAGCGCATCTCGTCGTCGGTGAGTCCCAGGTCGACCTTCATCTTGTACATGTTGGGGTAGTTGAGGAAGAGCACCAGGGTGGTGACGAGGATGAGCATCAGGAGCACATTGCGGCCGCTGAGGACCGTGAAGAGGCAGAGCAGCACGACGACGGCCAGCATGGTGAGGTAGAGCGAGCGCACGTGGGCGGCATAGCCCTTGAGCTTGGGCTCGAGCCCCTCGGTTTGTCGCAGCAGGGGCACCTGCCGGCGCACGGTGAGGAGGGTCATGCTGACGGCCAGCACGGCCAGCACGCTGCCGGCGATGAGCATCCAGCGGGCGGTGTAGTCGCTCTGGTAGAAGCGGTAGGGGCTGGCGTAGATGAAGACGACGGTGAGCAGCACCGCGGCCACCGAGCCCCAGAGGCCGATGCGCGAGGTGCGCTGTATGGTCTTGATGTATTGTGTCATAGCTTGAGATATTTGGCTGTGTAGGATTCTTGGCACTGCAGCAGATCCTCCGGCGTGCCGGCGAAGACTACGCGACCTCCCCGCTCGCCCCCTTCGGGGCCGAGGTCGATCACCCAGTCGGCGCACTTGATGATGTCGTGGTGGTGTTCGATGACGACGACAGAATGGCCCCGCTCGATCAGCCGGTCGAAGGACGCGAGGAGCTTCTGCACGTCGTGGAAGTGGAGACCGGTGGAGGGCTCGTCGAAGATAAAGAGGATGGGCTTGTCGTCGGCGTCGCCATGCACCAGGTAAGAGGCTAGCTTGATGCGCTGGGCTTCGCCGCCGCTGAGCGACGAAGAGGACTGGCCAAGCTTGAGGTAGCCCAGGCCTACATCCTGCAGAGGCTTGAGACGGGTGTAGACCGAACGGGTCTCGTCGGCGTCGAAGAAGTCGCAGGCTTGGTCGACCGTCATGTCGAGCACGTCGCTGATGGTCTTGCCTTTGTAGAGCACCTCGAGGGCCTCGTCCTTGTAGCGCGAGCCGTGACATTCGTCGCAGACCAGGTGCACATCGCTCATGAACTGCATGCTGACGGTTACATAGCCCTCGCCTTCGCAGGTCTCGCAGCGGCCGCCCTCGACGTTGAAGGAGAAGAAGCCGCTCTTGTAGCCCCGCGCTTTGGCCAGCGGCTGCTGGGCGTAGAGCTGGCGCACCTCGTCAAAGACCTTCATGTAGGTGGCGGGATTGGAGCGTGTGGAGCGGCCGATGGGGTTCTGGTCGACCATTTCGACGGCGGCCACCCGGCGCACATCGCCGTCGAGGGCCACACAAGAGCCCACATAGTCGGCGTTGCCGTCGAGGCGATGCTGCATCACGTCGTAGAGTACCCTCCGGATCAGGGTGCTCTTGCCCGAGCCGCTGACGCCCGTCACCACCGTCAACACCCCCAGGGGAATGTCGACGTCAATGTGCTTGAGGTTATTGGCGTAGGCGCCATGGATGCAGATGCGGTCGCGCCAGTGGCGGCGTTCCTTGGGCACTTCGATGGAACGTCGGCCGAGGAGGTAGTCTGCCGTCAGCGACCGCCGGGCCTTCTTCAGGTCGGACGGCTTGCCGCTGAAGACCACCTCGCCGCCCAGACGCCCGGCGCCGGGGCCGATGTCCACCAGCCAGTCGGCCGAACGGATGATGTCCTCGTCGTGTTCAACGACAATGACGGTGTTGCCCAGGTCGCGGAGTTGCTTGAGGACCCCGATCAGCTGGGCCGTGTCGCGGCTGTGGAGGCCTATGGAAGGCTCGTCCAGAATGTACATTGAACCCACCAGTGAACTGCCGAGCGAGGTGGCCAGATTGATGCGTTGCGTCTCGCCACCGCTCAGCGTGTTGCTCATGCGGCTCAGGGTGAGATAGCCCAGGCCCACATCCATCAGGTAGCCCAGGCGGTGTTTCAGCTCGGTACATATGCGGTCAGTGGTCTTAAGCTCTGTGGGAGTCAAGCGGTCGTCCAGGTCGGAGAACCACTGCACCAGACGTTCAACGGGCATATCGACCAGCTCGCTGATCGACTTCTCCCCCACCTTGACATACTCTGCATCCTTGCGCAGGCGGTGCCCATGGCAGTCTGGGCACACCGTCCGGCCCCGGTAGCGGCTGAGCATCACCCGGTATTGTATCTTGTAGGCCTGGCTTTCGACCCACTTGAAGAAGCCTTCGATGCCTTCCCACACCCCGTCGCCGTGCCAGAGGATGTCCTTCTCGGCCTGCGTCAGGTCGTAGTAGGGCTTGTGTATCGGGAAGTTGATCACCGCTGCATGGCGGATGAACTCGCGCTTGACGTCCTGCATCTTGTCGCCATTCCAGCAGACGACGGCGTTGTCGTAGACCGAGCGGCTCTTGTTGGGCACCACCAGATTCTCGTCGATGCCGATGATGTGGCCGTAGCCCTGACAGGTGGGGCAAGCCCCATAGGGGTTGTTGAACGAGAAGAAGTTGGGGTTGGGCTTCTCGAAGGTGATGCCATCGGCCTCGAAACGGTTGGAGAAGTTGGCCAACTGCTGGCCTTCGGGACCCTCGTCGGCGATACAACAGCTGCCGCGCCCCTCGAAGAAGGCACTCTGAACGCTCTCGGCCACCCGGGCTGCCAGCCCGTCGTCGCCGGGTTTCACCTCGACGCGGTCCACCACCAGGTAGACGTCGCCGTCGAGTTCCACGCCCTCCAGGTCGTCGATGCGCACCACCGTTCCCTTCACCATCACGCGCTGATAGCCCTCCTGGTGCAGGATGTCGATCTGCTGTCGCAAGGGCCGCTCGCGGCTGTCCTCCAGCGGAGCCAGGATCATCACCCGCCCCTGGCACTCGCTTTCGATGTAGTCCACCACATCGCTCACCGAGTGGCGCTTCACCTCGACGCCACTCACGGGCGAGAAGGTGCGCCCGATGCGGGCGAAGAGGAGCTTGAGGTACTCGTAGATTTCGGTCTGGGTGCCCACCGTCGAGCGGGGATTGCCGGTACCGGTCTTCTGCTCGATGGCCACAGCGGGGGCCAAGCCGTGGATGTAGTCCACCTCGGGCTTGGACATGCGGCCCAGGAACTGGCGGGCGTAGGAGCTCATGCTCTCCACGTAGCGCCGCTGCCCTTCGGCAAAGAGGGTGTCGAAGGCCAGGCTTGACTTGCCGCTGCCGCTGAGACCAGTCACCACGATCAGCCTGCCTTGCGGCAGTTTCAGGTCGATATTCTTCAGGTTGTTGGCGCGAGCGCCTTTGATTTCGATGTAGTCCATTCCTGTCAATAGCGGAATCTGAGCTCGGCCATGCGCGTCTTGTTGCCACGGCCGCTATAGTAGAGCAGGGTGCCGTCGGCACGGGTGAGCGCCCGCACCACGTGCTGTTTGGCCTTGGCCTCCAGCATCAGCTTCTGCGTGCTGCCGTCGGCGCCGATGGTGTAGAGGTTCACGTTGCACTTGTCGCCCACCTTGTACTCCTTGACGTCGTTGGCGATGTCGTAGATCGTGGGCGACTTCTTGTGCTCCGAACGCACGAGGCACACCTTGTCGCCGACCACCGTCATGGCCACGCGGTCCAGCACACCGCCCTCCTTGTCGATATCGTTGCGCCGCATGTTGCGCGTCCAGCGCACATGTCCGGTCGTATCCACCGCCACCACATGCAGGCCCACGGCATAGCTCTCGCGGCTCACAGCGCCGCTGGCCGACGTCTTCTCCACCTCCATCACGCGGCCCAGGGCGATGGCGCCGCCGTAGGGCGTGGCCGTCACACCCAGCACACGCGCATAGTCGGTGAACTGGTCCTTCTGTATCTTCTTGGTCTTCTTGTTCAGAAAGATGTTCATGTCCTCGTTTTGGAAGGGGCGCATGGTGAAGCCCTTGAGCTCGGCGCGGTCGACATCGAAAGCCATGCCCACCACACCGTTGACGTAGCGCTCGGCCTTGCGCATCTCGAGCGGCCGATAGGTGCCCAGGGCGACGGCCGTCGAGCCCACCAAACCGGCCAGGTGCATCTCGATCACGGGGTCGCACTTGAGGGTCACACCGTAGGTGTTGGCCCGCCCGAGGTCGAGGATGTTGAACACGAAGCGGGTCTCCTCGCCGTCGGGCTCCATGCCGAGGGTGACCACGCGGCCCTCGTCGCTCACCAGCATGTCGTGCATCGTCTCCAGGGCGTACTCGCGGTCCCACACGCGATGCATCTCGCCGTCGAAGAGGGCCACATAGGTGCGGTACTGCTGCTTCTCGTTCATCTGCACCACCATCGCCAGGGCGATGTAGGCGCCCGAAGGCGACGAGGCGCCCCACACCATGCAGTTGTCCTTCTTGCCGTAGTCGAAGGTGACCAGCGTGTCATAGCCACCGCCCACGAGCGACTGGCTCTGTACGTCGACCGCACACGAGTAGACGACCGTCCGCCGGCTGTCCGACCCGTCGGTGAGCATCACGCCCGCGCGGCCGTTCTTCACGCCTGCGGCCAGCACCTCCATGTTGCCGCTCTTGGGCAGAGGAATGACGGTCACCGTCTCCAGGTTCACGTCGGTCAGCACCAGCTGCTTCACGTGCTTCTTGCCCTCGAAGATCCAGGCGTCCATATTGTCCAACGTGCCCACATAGCGGCCATGCAGCAGGTCCTCCACCGACAGGCGCTTGCTTTCCAGGCCCTTGGTCAGCGCCGGCTGGCCCACGGCCGACCCCATGGCAAACACTGCCACCAAAACCATCAGTATCTTTTTCATAGTCTCTCTATTGTTTAGTTTTTTACTCAATATACGCCGGCATAGGCTCTTTCGCAAAGGAGTCCACACGGCATTCAAAATGCAAAGATACACAAAAATTTGAAATCGGCAAAAGAAAAAACGAAATATGCTACAACTATCAGTAGCAGAGGGCGATGCGGGTTGCAGGAGAGGGAAGCGACACGCCCCATCGGGGCAGCGGACGGGCGGCTGGGGTTGGAGGGAGAAACCTCTGCCGGCAGCCTGCCGACACGCCAGACTGCGTAGCTTAGAGCAATTCGCCCGGAATTGACCTGCGTAGCTTAGCTCCATAATGTCGCTGACCTCAGTTCGAGTAATTCGAGTCATTCGCCATTTTATCAAAATTAAGTAAAATTAGGTTAAAAAATTAGATCGTGCACGATCTAATTTGCACATTTAACTATTTCAGAACGAGACCTCTAGCCTTCCGGAAGTGTGCAAACCATGCTGGAAAACTCGCAAAACGCTGACAGGGCAAGGATTTTGCCCTGGTTTTAAGAGAGTCATCAGGGAGTCATCAGGGAGCCATCAGGGAGCAGACAGGGTTTCAGGGGGGTCGGAAGGCAAAAAAGAGGGGGTGCGGCACAATAATTCCGGGGCGGTTGCGTTTGATGTGTAGAAGAACGTTTATGAACAACCACGCTATGACCAACGCAACCATACTCTGGGCCGACGACGAGATCGATCTCCTGCGGCCTCACATCATGTATCTGGAAGAGAAGGGCTACGCCGTGGTGCCCGTCACGTCGGGCCGCGACGCCCTCGACGAGCTGGAGGAGCAGACGGTGGACATGGTGTTCCTCGACGAGCAGATGCCGGGCCTGAGCGGCCTGGACACGCTGAAGGCCATCAAGGAACGCTGGCCGCAGCTGCCGGTGGTGATGATCACCAAGAGCGAGGAAGAGCACATCATGGAGGACGCCCTCGGGGGCAAGATCAGCGACTACCTGATCAAACCCGTGGGCCCGAGCCAGCTGCTGCTGACGGTGAAGAAGCACACCGAGCGCCGCCGCCTGCAGACGGAGCACAGCACGATGGGCTACCAGCAGCAGTTTCGCGAGATCGGCATGCAGCTGGGCGACTGCCGCACGGCCGAGGAGTGGCAGGAGATGTACCGCCGCCTCGTCTACTGGGACCTCGAGCTGGCCGGCGTCGACGACGAGAACATCCACGACATCTTCCTCTCGCAGCGGCGCGAGGCCAACGCGCAGTACTGCCGCTTCTACGAGGAGCACTACCTCGACTGGATCAGCGGCCGCGAGGAGAAGCCCCTGATGAGCCACACCGTGCTCCAGGAGCGCCTGATCCCCCTGCTGAAGATGGCGGAGAGTGCCGAGCGCGGAGCGGAAAGCGCCCGGGGCCAGGCGCCAGCCACTGCCGACAGCCCGCTGTCCACGTTCCTCATCGTGATCGACAACTTCCGCTACGACCAGTGGCGCTACGTGCAGCCGCTGCTCGAGCCGCTCTACCGCGTGGAGCGCGACGAGATGTACTACACCATCCTGCCCACCACCACACAGTTTGCGCGCAACGCCATGTTTGCCGGCCTGATGCCGAGCGAGATCGAGCGCAAGTACCCGCAATACTGGGTCAACGAGGACGAGCAGGGCTACAAGAACCAGTACGAGGACCAGCTGCTGGAGGAGAACCTGCGGCGGCACGGGCTGAACATCAAGCACACCTACAACAAGGTGCTCAACGCGCAGTACGGCCGCCGCTTGGTGGATCGCGTGCCGGAGCTGATGCGGTCGCCGCTGAACGTGGTGATCTTCAACTTCGTCGACATGCTGTCGCACTCGACGACCGACAGCGACGTGGTGCGCCAGCTGGCCGACAGCGACAGCGCCTACCGCTCGCTGACGCGCAGCTGGATGGAGCACTCGCCCCTGCTGGAGCTGCTGCAAGCCCTGGCCGAGCGGCCGGTGCGGGTGATCATCACCACCGACCACGGGTCGACACGTGTGGAGCGGCCCGTGCGGGTGCGCGGCGACCGCGACGTGAGCGTCAACCTGCGCTACAAGCAGGGGCGCCTGCTCGACTACAACCCGCGCGAGGTGTTCGAGGTGAAAGACCCCGCCAAGCTCTTCCTGCCGCGGCGCCACGTCAGCTCGCCCTACATCTTCGCCCGCGCCAACGACTTCTTCGCCTACCCCAACAACTACAACCAATACGTGCAACTCTACACCTCGACGCTGCAACACGGCGGCATCTCGCTCGAAGAGACGCTGGTGCCCTTCGTGATGCTGCAGCCGAAATAGTGGACAAAACCGAAGCCTTTGAACCAAGAAATCATCGATATCTACAAAGAGAGCGCCATCGTGCGGCAGCTCGACACGGCGCTTGGTGAGGCCGAAGCGCGGGTACACGTGGACGGCATGACGGGCTCGCTGCCCGCCGCCGTCATCGCCGCCTACGCCCAGACCCACCCCACGACGAGCCACCTCGTCGTGGTACCCAACAAAGAGGACGCCTTCTACATGGCGGGCGATCTGGACGCCATGCTCTTCCCCTCGAGCTATCGCAAAACCTACCACTACGGCGACGAGGCGACCGAGAACGCCAACGTGCTGATGCGCACCGAGGTGGTGAAAGAGCTGGGCGGGGGAACGCCCTGCGTGGTGGTGACCTACCCCGAGGCGCTGAGCGAGAAGGTGGTGGGCAACCGCACCCTGCTGGCCAACACGCTGCGGGTGACGGTCGGCGAGCGGCGCGACATGTGGGACGTCGTGGAGCGGCTGCAGGAGCTGGGCTTCGAGCGCGAAGACTTCGTCGTGGAGCCGGGCCAGTACGCCGTGCGCGGCGGCATCGTCGACGTCTACAGCTACGCCTCCGACCTGCCCTACCGCATGGAGTTCTTCGACGACAGCGTAGAATCGATCCGCACCTACGACGCCGGCACCCAGCTCAGCGTCAAACAGCTGGACCGTGTGGACATCGTGCCCGACCTGTCGGAGGGTAGCGCCCCAAGTGCAGAGGTACGGTCGGAGGGCCGTGTGAGCCTGCTGGACTACCTCGCCTCGACCGACGTGGTGTGGACCCCCAGCCTGATGCTGGTGCTGCAGCGCATGGATGCCCTGCTCGACGAGAGCCGCAAGGCCTACGAGGGGCGGCTGGCCGACACGGCACACCCCATAGCCGGCACCCTGCCCAAGCCCGAAGAGCTCACCTGCGGCGCCCAGGAACTGCTGCGGGGGGTGCTGAAGATGAAGGCTGTGGAGTACGGCAACAGCCACTACTTCAGCCAAGAGACGCGCCTCGACGTGCACAGCGAGCCGCAACCCGTGCTGAACAAGCAGATGGAACTGCTGCAGGAGAACCTGCAACACTACGCCGAACTGGACTATCGCATCATCATCACCGTGGCCGGCGAGAGCCAGGAGAAGCGCCTGCAGAAGATACTGGGGACCGAGAGCGGCAAGTGGAAAGTGGAGAGTATGGACCTGGCGCACGGCTTCATCGACCACGACCAAAAGCTGCTCTGCTACACCGACCACGAGATCTTCGAGCGTTACCACAAATACAAGGTCAAGAACCTGCAGTCGGGCCACGAGGCCATGACGCTCAAGGAGCTCTTCGAACTGAAGCCCGGCGACTACGTGACCCACATCGACTACGGCGTGGGACGCTTCAGCGGCCTGGAGAAGGTAACCAAAGACGGCAAGAGCCAGGAGTTGATCCGCCTGATCTACAAGAACAACGATGTGCTCTACATCAGCATCCACGGCCTGCACAAGATCAGCCGCTACGTGGGGCGCGAGGGCGAGGCGCCGACGCTGAACCGCCTGGGGAGCAACACCTGGCAGGTGCTGAAGCAGAAGACCAAGCGGCAGGTGAAGGACATCGCGCGCGACCTGATCGCCCTCTACGCCAAGCGCAAAGCCTCGCGGGGCTTCGCCTTCAGCGCCGACGGCGAGTTGCAGCAGCAGCTCGAGGCCGCCTTCCAGTACGAAGACACGCCCGACCAGCTGAAGGCCACCATCGCCGTGAAGCACGACATGGAGGAGCAGGCCCCGATGGACCGCCTGGTGTGCGGCGACGTGGGCTTCGGCAAGACCGAGGTAGCCATACGGGCCGCCTTCAAAGCCGTCTGCGACTCGAAGCAAGTGGCCGTCCTTGTTCCCTCCACGGTGCTGGCCTTCCAGCACTACAACACCTTCCGCGAGCGCCTAAAGGACATGCCTGTGCGCATCGACTACCTGAACCGCTTCCGCACCACCAAGGAGAAAAACCAGATATACAAAGACGTTGCCGACGGCAAGATTGACATACTCATCGGCACCCACGCCATCACCAACAAGGAGCTCAAGTTCAAAGACCTCGGCTTGCTGATCATCGACGAGGAGCAGAAATTCGGCGTCAGCGTCAAGGAGAAGCTGAAACAGATGAAGGTGGGCGTGGACTGCCTGACCCTCACGGCCACCCCCATCCCGCGCACGCTGCAGTTCTCGCTGATGGGTGCCCGCGACCTGAGCATCATCCAGACCCCACCGCCCAACCGCCAACCCATCGAGACCGAGCTGAGCGACTTCAACGAGGAGCTGATCCGCGACGCCATCATGTTCGAGATGAGCCGCGGAGGCCAGACCTTCTTCATCAGCAACCGCGTGGAGAACCTGCCGGAGATGGCGGGCCTCGTCCAACGCCTAGTGCCCGACGCCCGCGTGGCCATGGCCCACGGCCGCATGGAGGGCAAGGAGGCCGAGGAGACGCTGATGCAGTTCCTCGAGGGCGAAGTGGACGTGCTGGTGGCCACCTCGATCGTGGAGAACGGCCTCGACATCCCGAACGCCAACACGATGATCATCAACAACGCCCACCAGTTCGGCCTCTCGGACCTGCACCAGATGCGCGGCCGCGTGGGACGGTCGAACCGCAAGGCCTTCTGCTACCTGCTCATCCCCTCCTATCTCACCCTCACCGACGACGCCCAGCGGCGCCTCCGCGCCATCGAGGAATTCTCCACCATCGGCAGCGGATTCAACATTGCCATGCGCGACCTCGATATCCGCGGCGCGGGCAACATACTCGGCGCCGAACAGAGCGGCTTCATCAGCGAAGTGGGCTACGACATGTACCACAAGATTCTGAACGAAGCCATCGAAGAACTGAAGGAGAGCGACTTCGCCGACCTCTTCGCTGCCGAGGCCGAGGAGAAGAAGGAGTACGTGCGCGAGTGCACCATCGAGACCGACCTCGAAGTGCTGCTGCCCGACGACTACATCACCTCGGGCACCGAGCGCCTGGTGCTCTACAAGGAACTCAACGACATTGGTGTCGACCGCGACACAGGAGCGAACGACGCCAAATTCGACGAGGAGCTGGCGGCCTACCGCAGCCGCCTCGAGGACCGCTTCGGACCCGTGCCGGGGCCCGTCGACGAGCTCATCAGCACCATCCGCCTGCGCCGCATGGCCAAGGAGTTCGGCATCGAGAAGCTCATCCTCAAGCAGGGGCGCATGGTGTGCCACCTGGTGAGCAATCCCGAGAGCCCCTTCTACCGCAGCGCGGGCTTCGCCAGCCTGATCCGCTACGCCCAGGACAACCCGCAGCGCGTGCGCCTCAAAGAGACCCCCGAGCGCCTGAGCATCAGCATCGAACACATTCCCACCATCACCGCCGCCCTCGAGCAGATGCGCCAGCTGACCGCTTGACCCAGATGACGGTATCGGCTTCGAAGTCCCAGTAGCGATAGCTAAACCAGGATCTGTCGGAGGTCGAGACAAAGCAAATCATCAAGAAGATAGGAGTAAGCCCTGCCATACTACCAGTAGACAGGGCTTTAAGATGTTTGTGACGCAGTCTGTTGCGAAAGGTTCTCATTGCACGTCCTTCTCATCGAGAGGCTGTGCGAGGAGGTTGGTGAACTGGCCGCTGTTGTTGAATTCCATGCGGATGAACTTGGTCTCGCGGGTACCCTTCACCTTCTGGCTGACGACGACGTAGGTGTAGGGCTTGGGCTTCTTACCGGTGGCGGGATCGCGGTACTTGGAGTTGAACTCGTAGACCACCATCTTCTCGATCTTGTACTTCTCGCCGGCGAACTTCTCGGCCAGGTATTTGAGGATACCGCTGTTGTAGCGGTCCTTGGCCAGCACCTTACCGGTCATGATGGGACGGTTGTCGGCCAGGCTGTAGACGGCCTCCATCTTCACCTTCTGGGCGTTGCTGAAGTAGGCCACGGCATACTCGTCGTTGCGGTTCACCCACTCGGGGCCGGCGGTGATGCGCTTGCCCATCTGCTTCTTGAAGGCTTCGACCACCTCGTCGCTAGGGGTGAAGATCTCCACCTGCGGCTCGTCGACCACCGGGGCGGGACGCTGACGCTGGCGGCTGCTCTGGGTGCCGCTCTGTTCGCTGACCTTCTCCTCGGTCATGTCGGGGCTGTGGCGCGTGTAGTAGTCACGCTTGACGGCGTCGGGGTCGGGGGCGTTGCTCTTCATCAGCTTGCCGCGGGTGTCGAACACCATCTCGCAGTCGGCCTCGGCGATGCCTTTCTTGACAATAATCATGCGATAGTAGTTGTCGCCGTTCATCTCCTCGACAAAGTCGATGCTCTTGATGCGGTAGCCCGGGTAGTTGTTGACGAAGTAGGTGTTCATCAGCGTGGGGCACTCTTCGGCTTTGACGGGGAAGGTGCTGTACTGCCAGTCGCCGCCGGCGGTGAAGTAGGCGCGGCCGTCCTGGCCGTCGATGACCACCTCGGCGATGAACTGTCCGGGTGCCTGATACCAGGTGCGCACCTTGTAGCTGTCGTAGGTCTTCTCCAGCGCCAGCAGGACGCTCCGCGGCACGGCGGTCTCCTTGACTTTGGTCTGCGCACCGGCCAGCAGCGGCAGGGCCATGAGGACGAGCAAAACTATCTTTTTCATATCGGTCGGATGTTTGTTTTTCTTGTTTTAGTATCGGAAAGGGTCGTTTTATTGCACCTGCTTGAAGAGAACGTCGCGCCGGTCGGGGCTGATGCTGACAGCGGCGATGGGCACGCCGGTCTCACGCTCGATGGCAGCCAGGTATTCCTTCAGCTTCTCGGGCAGGTCGTTGTACTCGGTGATACCCAGCAGGCTGTGGCGCCAGCCGGCATAGGAGGTCAGCACCGGCTCGATGGGGGCCGTGTTGTACTCGTAGGGGATCTCGTCGGTGGTGCGTTTGCCGATCTTGTAGGCGGTGCACATCTTGACGGTCTCAAAGTCGTTCATCACGTCGGGCTTAGTGACGTAGAGCTCGGTGACACCGTTGATCATGCAGGCGTAGCGCAGGGCCGGGATGTCGATCCACCCGCAGCGGCGCGGACGACCGGTGGTGGCGCCATACTCGTGGCCCACCTCGCAGAGACGATGGCCCGTCTCGTCGTCGAGCTGCGTCGGGAACGGGCCTGCTCCCACGCGGGTGCAATAAGCCTTGGTGATGCCCATCACCTTGCCGATCGACGACGGAGCCACACCCAGACCGGTGCAGACACCGGCGGTGATGGTGTTGCTCGAAGTGACGAAGGGGTAGGTGCCGAAGTCGATGTCGAGCATCATGGCCTGGGCGCCCTCGGCCAGGACACGCTTGCCGTCACGCAGGCACTGGTTGACGAAGTACTCGCTGCTGACGAAGCGGAAGCGTTTGAGGGTCTCGAGGCTCTTCATCCACTGCTGCTCGTACTCCTCGAGGTTCATGCCGTCGATGCGGAACTGCTCCACGTCGAAGCCCAGGGTGAGGGCCATGCGGAGGTGCATCCGCTTCAGGGCGTCGTAGCGCTGCAGGAAGTCGGGCGCCAGCGTGTCGCCCACGCGGAGGCCGGTGCGGGCCACCTTGTCGGTATAGGCCGGGCCGATGCCCTTCAGCGTCGAGCCGATCTTGTCGCTCCCCTTGGCCTGCTCGTTGGCCGCATCCATCATGCGGTGCGACGGCAGGATCAGGTGCGCCTTCTTGCTGATATAGAGGTTCTTGGTGGCATCCACGCCCTTCTCGGCCAGGGCGTCGATCTCCTGGCGGAAAATGTTGGGTTCGATCAGCACGCCGTTACCGATCAGGTTGATCTTGTCCTGGTGGAAGATACCACTGGGGATGATATGCAGCACATGCTTCATGCCGCCGAACTCGAGGGTGTGGCCGGCATTGGGACCGCCCTGGAAACGGGCGATGACATCATAGGCTGGGGTGAGGACATCGACAATCTTGCCCTTGCCCTCGTCGCCCCACTGGAGGCCTAACAGTACGTCTATCTTAGTCATTTCTTATTAGTTATCAATCATAAACAGCCATCGACCAGAGGCCAATGACCACTTCTTTCGCGATGCAAAGATACGATATTTTTTTTATATACAAAAACTTTTTTCACCGCACCGTCCCCCTCCATTCGCCGATTCCTCCCTGCATCCCCTCTGCATCATCTCTGCATCCCCTCTGCATCATCTCTGCATCCCCTCTGCATCATGTCTGCATTCCCCCAGGCATCATCCAGGCATCATCTAGGCATCATCTAGGCATCATCTAGGCATAAAAGCCGCTTTTTGCGATGCGGGTGGCGAGGGGGTGGCTCTGGGGTGGAGCCATGCCGCAAGGCCGCTATCGCTTGGCGGGAGGGTTGTAACCGATGCGGTAGAACCACAACTCGCAGGCTCCCTGCGGGTTGCGCTCAACGAAGCAGCCGACCGTGCCGTCGGGCAGCAGCGTCAGCGACGAGTAGACCGACGGGCCGGGGGTGAGCCGGAGGGGCGAGTGCCAGGAGCGGCCCTCGTCGCTCGAGGTGAAGAGACTGACGTCCTCGCGCTGCATCGAGTTGGGGATGCTGTGTATCAGCGTGCTGTCGTCGACCCGCAGCATGTCGCCGTTGCAGGCGTTGACCGTCATTTCGGGCCAGAGCCCCTGCTGCCCCCAAGTGTGGCCACCGTCGGCGCTGGTGTTCCACCCGCGGGCTCCCGGGCGGCGCACGCTGAGGAGGAGGCGACCGTCGGCGAGTTCGATCAGCTTGGCCTCGTCGCCGCCCTCGAAGGCCATCTGCGAGCGGTGCCAGGTGCGGCCGTCGTCGTCGCTGTAGAGGATGTAGTTGTCGCTCACCCAAGCGCTTCGGCGCAGCAGCGAGGCGGCAAAAAGCAGGCGCCCGGCGTGGGGGCCGCGCTTCAGGCGGAGGCCGTTGCCCGAGGCCACGAAGGCGCCGCGGTAGGGCGAACGCTCGTCCCAGAGCACCCGCGTGAGGTCGACCGTGTCGCTCCACGACCGGCCGCAGTCGGCGCTGCGCATCATGAAGACGCGTATCGGTAGGCTGTCGGAGGATTGAAAATAACCATTGTGACCGGCGAAGAGGCATAGCACGTCGCCCCCCTGGCACTGCACCAGGGCGGGGTCGCCGTAGCCGCGCCCTCTCCCCTGCCCCTCGATGAGCAGCTGCGGCTCGGTCCAGGTGCGCCCGCCGTCGACGCTGCGGCGGCAGACGATGTCGATGTCCTCCGGCAGGTCGATCTCGTTGTGCTTGCGGCGGTCGTTGACGGCCAGCAGGCTTCCGTCGTCGAGGCAGAGGAGCGCCGGGATGCGCCAGTTGGCCGAGCCGTAATCGCCCGGCCGGTAGAGGCACAGGCTGTCCAACACGCTGATCGACTGACCGCTGGCGGTCAGCGTGGCCATCAGTGCCATCAATATCGCTATTCTCTTCATGACCATTCGAAGGATCGGTTCCAAAGGTGGTTGTTGTAGTCGGCGTTGAGGCGGTTCATCAGGTGGTAGAGCGGGGCCTCCTTGCTGTACTTGATGCCGCGGCGGTCGGCCTCGCGGTAGATGAGAAACATGGTGTCGCTGGCGTCACTGCGCACCATGATCAGCCGCAGGAAGAGGTATGCCAGCACGATGGTCTGCCCCACGAGGATGCTCCACCACGGAGCGCCGTCGCTGACCACCACATAGACCAGCACCGCCGTGAAGAAGACCATCACCACCGCACAGATGATGACGTTGGTCTTCATGGCCTTGCGCAGAGCCGCCTTGCGGTCGGCCTCAATCACCTCGGGCGGCCACACGCTCTGCAGGCGCACCAAGTCGTTGGCGAAGGCTGCGATTTCCTCCTCCGCGTAGTTGGTGCGCAGGTGCCCGGGGCGGCGTTGGGCCGACGTGCGGCGGCGTCCCCGGTAGCGGTTGTCGCGGCTGCGAGCCATCTACTCGTCGCGCTTGCGCTTGAACCAGTCGACGAACTGGGGCAGGTCGTCCAGCGGCTGGAAGCCAGCCTTGAAGGGCTCGGCGGGCAGGGGGACGGTCTCCATATAACCGATCAGCGTGGCGCAGTCGAACTCGCCCAGCAGGGCCTCCAGCGTGACGTAGACGCCGACCTGGAAGTCCTCGTCCTGCCGCTCGCCGCCCTCGACGGCGATGCGCAGGCCCAGCATCTCGGGCTCCTCCTCGCACTCCAGCTGCTCGAAGTGCATCTTCTTGGTCTCGAAGAGCATCCGGTCGAAGCGCACCCGCAGGTCGGTGCCCAACGGCTGCTTGAAGGCCGTGAACTGCCACCAGTCGAGGTCGGGGGCGGCGTCGACCAGCTCCACCACGTAGCGGAAGAGGTCGGTGTCGCCCTCGGCGGTGAAGGTCAGCGTGCGCCCGTCGGCGGTGGGGTCTCCGAGTTCGTAGGTGAGGCCGTCGCAGTACTTGGTCAGCTGATACTGCAGGGCGTTTAGCAGCTCTTCGCGCTCCTTGTCGGCCAGGTCGCCCAGGGCGATCAACTGCTCGTTGTGGTCTTGGAACCACTGCCAGAATCTATCTATCTTTTCCATAATTCAATTATTCATTTTCTTTTAGTTTTAGGAGTTAAGTAGGTAAGTAGTTATCGCTCACTGCGCTCGCTAGTAGTTAAGACAAATGTGCTGGATGGTGGTATTGCCTTATCTACTTAACTACTGTCTACTTGACTACTTTGACATTTCAACTCCTCGACTCTTCCTTCTCAAACAATTATCGCTTCGGGGATGAGGGTGATACCGAACTGTTGCTGCACGTCGTGCTGTATGGCTTCGGCCAGGGCCACCACCTCGGGGCCCGTGCAGCCGCCGGTGTTGTAGAGCACCAGGGCGTTCTTGGGCCACACGCCGGCACGGCCCATCGTGCGGCCCTTCCAGCCGGCACGGTCGATCAGCCATCCGGCCGAGAGCTTGTAGCCTCCTTCGGCGGCGTGCGCCTCGGGCATGTCGGGGTGCTCGCTCTTGATGCGGCGGTAGACTGCTTCGTCGACCACGGGATTCTTGAAGAACGAGCCCGCCGAACCGTGCTCTTCGGGCTTCGGCAGCTTGCTCCAGCGCAGGTCGGTGATGGACTGTCGCAACTCGGCGGCGGTGGCGTGGGGCAGCGCTTCGAGGGCGCGGTAGGTAAGGTTGGGGGTGTATGTATGCGACAGACGGTAGTGTACGCGGCGGATGAACCAGCGGCCGGGCTGGCTCTTGAAGAGCGAGGTGCGGTAGCCGAAGCGGCACTCCTCGGCGCTAAAGGCGACTGGTCGCCGCTCCAGCAGGTCGTAGGCCTCAACCCTCGACACCACATCTTTGGCCTCGACGCCGTAGGCACCGACATTCTGCACCACCGAGGCGCCGACGGTGCCGGGGATGGCGCTGAGGTTCTCCAAGCCGTAGACGCCCCGCTCGAGGGTCCACTGGATGAGCCGGTCGAGCACCATGCCGGCCGGGGCGACGACGGTGCCGTCGGGCTGCATCACCACATCGGCGGCGTCAGGGTTGAGCAAGAGCACCGTGCCAGGGTAGTCGCGCGTGAAAACCACGTCGCTCCCGGCGCCCAGGATGAGGAAGGGCTCCTCGAGGACGGGCAGTGGCTCGTCGGCATCGATCACCACCACCCGGCGGGCCCGCACGTCGATCCCGAAGGTGTTGTACTCTCGAAGGGATATGTTTTCGTACACTTTCATATCTCAGCTGTTTTCTTTGGGGCCGGCTTCCTTGCGCGGCTTGCGCACGGGGGCCACGTAGCCGGGCTTGAACACCTTGAGCTGCGTCAGCAGCAGACCTGCCGCCAGCAAGGCTCCCAGCACGTCGCACACCGTGCAGGTCGTCCACACGCCTGTCAGCCCGTCGCCGCCGGCCTGCACCATCAGATGGGGTATCACGTACATCAGGGGTATCAGAAACATCACCTGGCGCGAGAGTGAGGTGGCGATGGCGATCCAGGGCTTGTCGATGCTCTGGAAGAACTGCGAGTTGACGATGGTGAAGGCGATCAAGGGCATCATCACGTTGAGGTAGCGCATGGCTGGCACGCCGATGTCGAGCAGGGCGTCGCTGTCGGTGAAGGCGCGCAAGATCAGTCGCGGCACCACCATGGCCAGCACCGCGCCGAGGGTACCCACGGCCACTCCGACCTTCATCGTCAGCACGTAGACGTCGCGCAGGCGGTGGTTGTGGCCCGCGCCGTAGTTGTAGCCCGCGATGGGCTGCATGCCCTGGCAGAGGCCAAGGATGAACATAACAAGGAATGAACACCATGTGTTGACGATGCCGTAGGCGCCAACGGCCAGGTCGCCGCCGTAGCGGATCAGCTGCCGGTTGAGCAACGCCACCACAAAGGAGGCGGCGAAGTTCATCAGAAAGGGGCTCATGCCAATCAAGAGCACGTTGCGGAAGATATAGAGCTTCGGCGCCCAGGCGTGGCGCTTGAAGCGGATAAAGCTGTGCGGGCTGACAAAATGGGCCACCGCCACGACGGCGGTGCTGAACATCGACAGCGTCGTGGCCCAGGCTGCACCCGAGATACCCCAGTCGAACACCATGATGAACAGCGCATCGAGGAAGATGTTGAGTATGGCACCGCCCGCCATGATCCACATGCTCTTGGTGGGGTAGCCGCTGGCGCGGATCTGGCCTGTGAGGTTGAAGGTCACGGTGGTGAAGAACATGCCGGGAAGCACGATGCGCATATACGCGCGGGCAAAACCGATGGTGTCCTGCGAGGCACCGAAGAGTTCCAAAATGTCGTCCATGAAAAGGTAGCCACCGGTAACAAAAAGCACGCCGAAGAAGAAGGTCATCAACATGCTGTTGCCCAAAATCTTCTCGGCCCACCGCACGTCTTTCCTTCCCAACACGATGCTCATGCGGCTGCTGGCACCGACACCCACCAGCGAACCGAGGGCGTGGATGATGTTCATGATGGGCATCGTGATGGCCAGTCCGGCAATAGCCAGCGCACCGACATACTGTCCCAGGAAGACGCGGTCCACGATGTTGTAGACCGACGCCACCACCTGGGTGATGACCGCTGGCAGGGCATACTGCCACAGGAGTTGTCCTATCGGCCTGTTTTCTAGCTGTTGTACGTTATCCATTACTGTTTTTTGATTCGGTTGTTTAGGGCCATGAGGGCGTTGTAGGCCACCAGGCCGTTGGCTAGCTCAAGACTACGCTCGTCGACGATCAGGTTGGGGCGGTGCAGATTGCTGAAGGGGGTGCCGGGGATGTGGATGCCCACACGGAAGTAGCACGAGGGGATCTTCTGCTGGTAGAAGGAGAAGTCCTCAGCCGTCATGCGCAGGTCGAGCCACTCGACATTGTCGGCGCCAAGGAAGGCCACCGCGTTGTCATGCACCTGCTGGGTGCAGGCATCGTCGTTGATCACAGGCGGATAGCCGTAGTCGATGAAGAGGTCGCAGTCGGCCCCCATGGCCTCGGCCACGCCGCAGCTGATCTTGCGGATTCGCTCGTGGGCGTCGAGGCGCCACTGCGGGTCGAAGGTGCGGATGATGCCCTGCATCTTGACCGTCTCGGGGGTGATGTTGGTGCGGCCGCCCACGTCCTCGATCTTGCCGATGGTGAGCACTGTGGGCATCATCGGGGGGGCGTTGCGGCTGACGACCTGCTGAAGGGCGATGACAATGTGGCTGGCCACCACGATGGGATCCACATTGAGGTGCGGCGTGGCACCGTGACCGCCGCGTCCGGTGATGGTCCAGTAGAGCTCGTCGGTCGAGGCCATGTAACGGCCCTTGCGCATACCCACCTTGCCGCAGTCCATCTCGGGCAGGCAGTGGAAAGAGTAGATCTCGTTGGGCAACACCTCGTCGAAGAGGCCGTCTTCCATCATCATGCGGGCGCCGCCGGGGTACTTCTCCTCCGAAGGCTCGAAGATGAACATCAGGCTGCCGTGGATCTCCTCGCGCAGCTGCACGAGTATCTTCACCGCACCCAGGAGCGAGCAGGTGTGCATGTCGTGCCCGCAGGCGTGCATGACGCCGGGGTTCTCGCTGGCGAAGTCGAGACCTGTATCCTCGGTGATGGGCAGAGCGTCATAGTCGGCCCTGAGGGCCACGCAGTAGCTGTCTGGCTCATGGGCGCCGCGCAGCATGGCCATCACGCCCGTTTTGCCGATGCCAGTCCGGGGCTCGAGGCCCATCTCCGTCAGTCTTTCGGCCACGAAGGCCATGGTGCCGTACTCTTCTTGGCTCAGTTCGGGGTGGCGGTGCATCCAGCGACGCCATTCGATCACCTCGTCGCGCTGCTCGTGCGCCAGCCGTTTTATTGTATCTATCAGGTTCATATATTTCCAGTTCTTGGTTCTTTAGTCTCATTTCTTACCCCAGCACTACGTCCATCACCATCATCAGCACGAAGCCCACGGCGAATCCGATAGTAGAGAGGTTGGTGTGGCGCCCTTGGGCGGTCTCGGGGATCAGCTCCTCGACCACGACGTACATCATGGCGCCGGCGGCGAAGGCCAACAAGTAGGGCAACGCCACGCCCAGCACCGAGGCCAGCAGCAGGATGGCCACCGACCCCAAGGGCTCAACCACGCCGCTCAGCGATCCGATCAGGAACGACCGCCAGCGCGAGTTGCCCTCGGCATGCATAGGCATCGAGATGATGGCCCCTTCGGGGATGTTCTGTATGGCAATACCTATGGCAACGGCCAGCGCCGCCGTCGTCGTCAGGCCTTGCTCGGCACCGGCAAAGACGACACCCACCGCCATACCCTCGGGCAGGTTGTGGATGGTGACGGCCAAGGCCAGCATGGCCGTACGCGAGAGGCGGCTGCGGGGACCTTCAGCCTTGCCGGCACTCAGATGTAGATGGGGCGTCAGCTCGTCGATGAGCAGCAGAAAGCCCACACCCGCCAGGAAGCCCACGGCCGAGGGGACGACGCTGCCACCTGCCATCTCGGCCGAGGGCAGCAGCAGACTCCACACCGACGCCGCCACCATCACACCGCTGGCAAAGCCCAGCAACGTCTTCTGCAGCCGGTCGGGGATGTCGCGCTTCATGAAGAACACGAAAGCCGACCCCAGCATGGTGCCCGCCAGTGGCAGCAAAATCCCGATCAACAATGCACTATTCATTTAACTCTTACCTTTAAAATCCCCTCTTTCCACCGGCATCTCCATCCCGATGGCCTGCATGCGCAGCCGCAAGTCGGCCACGCTCTCGGCTGCCTCGCTGCCCGTGGCCAGCTTGTTGTTGTAGATGCTGTACAGCGCACGTGTGTCCTGCGGCGAGAGGTTGGGCATCACCACGTTGGCCCCGGCGGCTATGGCGCGCTCGCGTCCCGTGGGGTGCAGCGTGCCCAGGGCCGTGGTGGCCGGCAGCAGCACCTGCGGATGCAGCAGGCGGATGATGGCCAGCAGGCGCAACGTCAACTCCACACTGCCCGCCGGCTCCTGCTCGAAGGGGGTCCCTGCGGCCGGAATGAAGGGGCCGATGCCCACCATCTCGGGCCGGAAGTCGGCGATGAAGCGCAGGTCCTCCATCAGGGTGTCCAACGTCTGGTAGGGCGACCCCACCATAAAGCCCGCACCCACCTGGTAGCCCAGCCGGCGCAAGTCGCGCAGACACTGCATGCGGTGGTCAAAGCTCATCTCGGCCGGATGCAGCCGTCCGTAGTGGACGCGATTGGCCGTCTCGTGGCGCAGCAGGTAGCGGTCGGCCCCCGCCTCGCGCAGCCGCGCGTAGCTGTCGTAGTCGCGCTCCCCGAGCGAGAGGGTCACCGCGCTGTCGGGATACGCCTCCTTGATGCCCCTCACCAGCTGGCACACCCGTTCGTCGGTGAACCACGCATCCTCGCCGCCCTGCAACACGAAGGTACGGAAGCCCAGCTCGTGCCCCACACGGCAGCAGTCCATGATCTGCTCCGGGCTGAGCCGGTAGCGGCGGCAATCGGCGTCGCGGCGTATACCGCAGTAGAGACAGTTGTTGCGGCAGTGGTTGCTCACCTCGATCAGGCCCCGCATGAAGACACGGCGCCCGTAGACCTCGTCGCGCACCCGCTCGGCCTCCTCCATCAGGGCATCCACAGCCGTCGGGTCCGACGTGGTCAGCAGTCGGCGTATTTCACTTGATGACAAATTCATAGACAGAATCGCGTTCAATATCCTTATAGACCGGCAGTATCTTGATGTGCGTTCCTCGCGCCAGGTTGATCGGACCCAGGTAGATGTTGCTCTCGCGTGTGGGCGTGCTCAGGTCGGTAGTGTAGAAGATGTAGGTGTTCGGCACCTCGGTACTGATGGCAATGTTGGTCGTGCCCTCGTCCACACGGCGGGCCGTGAACTGCGGCGTGAACGATCCCTCGCAGTAGTTGTACCCCCGGAGGGCCAGCCGCTCCTTCTGCACCTCCACCTTGCGGCGGAAACGCGCCCAGTCCTTCCGCTCCCGCGGTGTCCACAGGCTCTCGCTGATGGCCAGCAGGCGCGGCAGCAGCATATACTCCGCATGCTGCGGCGTGCGGATATACTCCGTCCACAGGTTGCACTGCCCGCCCAGCACGTTGGCCTCCACGTGCAGGTTCGTACCCATGGGGGCGGGGTCGAACTCGTACGCCTTCTGAAGCGTCACCAGTCCCCCGATGGCGGCCGGCTGGTAGCGCCGGTCGGCCTGGTAGTAGTCCAGGTAGCAGTACTCCGTCGGACACATGATCACCTTATGGCCCATCCGCGCCGCCGTGAGGCCCGGCTTGAGGCCGCGCCACGACATCACCACCGCGCTGTTGTCCACGTGGGGGTTGTTGTCGTAGGTGGCGCCCTCGAAACTCCACGTGCCGCCGCCGCGCTCCATCAGCTCGTCCCAGCCGATCATGATGCGCCCCTTCGAAGCCAGGTACTGCTGCATCTGGCCCATCAGCCAGGCCTGCAGCTCGCCCACATCCTTCAGGTGCTCCTCGCGCATGCGCTGCTGACAGCGGGGGCACTGGAGCCAGTTGTCCTTGAAAGCCTCGTCGCCACCCAGGTGGATGTAGCGCGAGGGGAAGATATCGCACACCTCGTCGAGCACCGTGCGCAGGAAAGCCAGCGTCGAGTCGTTGCCGGCGCAGAGGATGGCCTTCGGCGGCCAATAGGGGCCGATGGCCACCTCGTAGGGGCCCTCGTCGCAGGCCAGCTCCGGGTACGAGGCCAGTATCGCACTGGCGTGGCCCGGAATGTCCACCTCCGGCACCACCTCGATGCCGCGGTCGGCGGCATACTGCACAATCTCCTCCAGCTCCTCGCGGCTGTAGTAGCCGCCGTAGGAGGCCCGCTCGCCCTCGCGCGGCGGCTCGGCCTGGCCCCAGGGCTGGTCCTCGCGGTCCACGCGCCACGAGCCCACGCTGTTCAGCAGCGGGTAGTGCTCGCTCGGCAACCGCCAGCCGTGGTCGTCGGTCAGGTGGAAGTGAAAACGGTTCATCTTGTAGGTCGCCATCACGTCCAGATACTTCTTGACAAACTTCGAGCCGAAGAAGTGGCGGCTCACGTCCAGGTGCACCCCGCGCCACGCAAATCGCGGATGGTCCAGCACCGTGCACTCCGGCAGCGTCACACTGCTGTACACCACCTCCGTGGCGTCGTGCGGCATCATCTGCACCAACGTCTGGTAGGCGTAGAAGATGCCCACCTCGCTGTTCGCCCGCAGGGTGATCCCCGTGCCGCGCACCTCCAGCAGGTAGCCCTCGTCGCCCAGCTCGGGGTTCACCGTGTCGTAGAGCACCAGGGCGATGTCGCTCGCCTCGGCGGCCGTCACCAGCTTGGGGCGCAAGTGCGCGTGCCGCAGCGACTTCATGATGTACTTCACCGTGGCCGAGTTCTGTCCCAGACCCACTACACTCACCTTCGGGTTGTTGTGCAGCGCAAACGAACCCTCCTTCTGCACCAGAAACACCGGCTCCGGCACGATACTGAGCTCCGTCACCACCGCCTTGCGGCCACAGGCCGACACCAGCAGCGTGGCCAGCAGCATGATATATATATTCCAGTTTCGCATAACAGACTTATAACGTCGACCCCGCCGCTTTTAGTATGTCACCCCCAAAAAAGACTTTTAAACAAAAATCATATGTGCGAAAGAGTTGATTTCCAAAAGTAAACAACCGGCATTCTATGGGTCGCCCTTTCGGGGCTCCAGCAACGTAGCTCCAGCCTACCATAGACCACCGCCCACGGCTGTGATCGTGCGCCCCTTTCGGGGGCTGATGCCACCGGGCCAGCATAGCAGAAAGCCCCGTCGGGGCGGTGGAGAGTAGCCGTGGGCGCCAGCCCACGGTACCAATGCATAGACAATCGAAGCCCCGTAGGGGCGACGGATGGAGGGTGTCGGTTTCCATCGCCCCTACGGGGCTTCGGCCATGATGGGGATTGCCCACCGTGGGCTGGCGCCCACGGCTAAATTCCATCGTCCCCTACGGGGACTTTTGACCAGTACTCGTTGCCCCATGTGCTACCCACTACCCACTGTCCACTATCCACTAATTTAAGTTAATTTAAGTCAAAAAATTAGATCGTGCACGTGAAGGGAGCCTCCAGTGGAGGCTTCCGATAGCGAAGCGGAGAACGACCCACTCCGCGGGGTCGTCGGCGCAACGCGCCGATGCTGCGATCCGAAAACGCAGCCCTAAACATCAATATTAAGTTAATTTAAGTCAAAAAATTAGATCGTGCACGATCTAATTTGCACCTTTAAACCATTCTAAACGAGCCATCTAGCCTTCCGGAAGTGTGCTAACCATGCTGGAAAACTCGCAAAACGCTGACAGGGCAAGGATTTTGCCCTGGTTTTAAGAGAGTCATCAGGGAGTCATCACGGAGCCATCACGGAGCCACCTAGGAACCATGGGCATTTTGGAGGGGTCGGTCGGAGGGGGTCGTGGGGTCGGTCGGTGGGACGGCAGGGCAAAAGTTTTCTTGCGCGCGACACAATAATGTGTACCCTCGGGGCGTTATTGCCGCATGGCATCGTTAAAGAAACTTCTGTCTGACTCGGTCGTCTACGGCCTGAGCAGCATTGTGGGCAGGTTCCTCAACTACCTGCTCGTCCCGGTCTACACCTACCACATCAGCGCCGCCTCGGGCGGCTACGGCGTGGTGACCAACGTCTACGCCTACACAGCCCTGCTGCTGGTGATCCTCACCTTCGGCATGGAGACCACCTTCTTCTACTACGCCAACCGCGAGGGGGCCGACCGCCGGCGGGTGTTCAGCACGGCGCTGGGGGCCGTCGCGGCCGTCGCGGCGCTGTTTGTGGCGCTGGTGATGGTCTTTATCGGGCCCGTGAGCTCGGCCATGGGCTACGCCGACCACCCGGAGTACCTGCAGGTGATGGCCTGCGTGGTGGCGCTGGACGCGGTGCAGGCCATCCTCTTCGCCCGTCTGCGGCAGGAGGGCAAGGCGTGGAAGTTCTTCGGCCTGAAGACAGGCTTCATCGTGCTCAGCGTGCTGCTGACGCTGTTCGTCTTCCTCGTGGCGCCGCAGTGGCAGCACATGGCCTGGATGGGCTGGTACAACGAGGCCAACCAGGTGGGCTACATCTTCAACATCAACCTGATATGCACCGCCGTGGTCACCCTCGGATTTGCCAAGGAGTTGAAAGTCTTTCATCTTTCATCTTTCAATTTTCAACTCTTGAAGCGCATGCTTCGATACGCCTGGCCGCTGCTGCTGCTGGGCATCGTGGGCATCTTCAACCAGGTGGCCGACAAGATACTCCTGCCCTGGCTGCTGCCGGGCGAGGAGGGAATGCGCCAGCTGGGCATCTACGGCGCCTGCGTGAAGATAGCCATGCTGATGGCGCTCATCACCCAGGCCTTCCGCTACGCCTACGAACCCTTCGTCTTCGGCGGACAGAAAGACAAGAACAGCAAACAGACACAGGCCCTGGCCACCAAATACTTCGTCATCTTCACCCTGCTGGCCTTCCTGGCCGTGGTGTGCTATATGGACATCTTCCAGTACTTTGTCGGGGCCGACTACCGCGAGGCCCTGCCGGCGGTGCCCATCGTGATGATGGCCGAGATCCTGATGGGGGTCTACTTCAACCTTTCGTTCTGGTACAAACTGAGCGGGCAGACGTGGTGGGGCGCCGTGATGAGCGCCGCGGGCTGCGCCGTGCTCGTGGCGGTCAACGTGGTGCTGGTGCCCCGCATCGGCTACATGGGCTGCGCCCTGGGCGGCCTGGCGGGCTACAGCGTCTGCGTGCTGCTGAGCTACTTCATCGGGCAGCGCAAGAACCCCGTCCCCTACCCCGTGGGCACCATGGTGGGCTACTTCATGCTGACCGTGATCCTCTACTTCTGCACCTGCCTGTTGCACCCCTCGGCCCTCGGCTGGCGCCTGGCCCTGAACACCGGCCTGCTGCTGGTCTACGTGGCCGCTGTCGTATGGAACGAACGCGCGCGGCTGCGCCCCATCCTGAACCGAATCAAACACCTACGCCAATGAAAAAGACTCTCCTCCTGACGGCCACCCTCGGCGCATGCCTGCTGCTGGGGGCCTGCCACAAGACGTGCACCTGCCTGGGCTACGACGGCCTGGAGCACGAGTTCACCCCCGAGCAGGTCGACGCCCACATGGACGGCGACTGCTCCAAGATGCGCAACTTCCCGTTCTACGACCAATACTCGGTATGCAACTGGGAATGAACGCCACGGGATGCACCCTCTGCCCGCGTGCCTGCGGCGTAGACCGCCGCAGCGGCCGCGGCTTCTGCGGGGCCGGCAGCGGCCTCGAGGTGGCCTCCGTCTGCCTGCACCGCGGCGAGGAGCCCCCGCTCAACCCCATCGTCAACCTCTTCTTCGCCCACTGCAACCTGCAGTGCATCTACTGTCAGAACTGGCAGATCTCGGGCCCCGGCGGCGCCACCGGCCGCCCAGAGGCCCCGGTCGGGGACGCCTTTGACAGCCTTGACGCCCTCGTCGACCGGCTGGCCGCGCTGCTGCCCCAGAGCGGCGGCATGCTGGGACTGGTCACGGCGGCCCACTATGCCGACCACCTCCCCGCCCTCATCGGCGCCCTGCGCGACCGCTGCGACAGCCTCACGGTGGTCTACAACAGCGGCGGCTACGAGCGCGTGGACACCCTCCGGGCCCTCGAGGGGCTGGTGGACGTCTACCTGCCCGACTTCAAATACATGGACTCCGCGCTGGCCCAGGCCTACAGCCACGCGGCCGACTACCCCGAAGTGGCGCAGGAGGCCCTGCGCGAGATGAAACGCCAGGTGGGCTCCGGCCTGAAAGTGGACGACCAGGGGCGCGCCTACCGAGGCCTCATCGTGCGCCATCTGGTGCTGCCCGGCGCCGTCGACAACTCGCTCCGCTGCCTCGAATGGCTGGCCGACGAGTTCCCCTTCGGGCTTCACCTGTCGCTCATGGCGCAGTACTACCCGCCACGCCCCGGCCTGCCGGCCCCGCTGGACCGCACCCTGCGGCCCGAGGAGTACGCCGCCGTGGTGGACCGCGCCACGGCACTCGGCCTCGACGGCGGCTGGATCCAGGAGCTTGAAGCCTCCGACAACTACCGTCCCGACTTCGATCACACGCAATCACCCTTTGAAAGATGAAATACAAACTGGACATCGACGACGAGCCCGACTTTGAGGGCTGGGCCTTTCTGCACTTCCACACACTGAGTCCGGGCTACGCCTTCGCCGACTGCCTGAACCGGCTCTACGACTTCCGCCTGGCGCGGATCGACGACATGGAGCTCGACGGGGGCACGTGGCCCCTCTACCGCTACGCCGATGCGCTGGAGCAGCAGCTGGTGTTCCTGGCCGAACGGCCCGCCCACGCCGACCTGCCGTGGGACGCTGGCGACAAGCTGCTGATCGTCAAAGGCGAGACCGCCGAGAGCACCGTCCGCGCCATCTGCAGCGACTTCACCGAGGAGGTGACCGTCGACGAGGGCGACCTGCTGGCCCGCGACCACGCCGACCTGCTGGCCTCCCTGCTGGAGGGCTTCACGGTGGCCAACCGGCTCGACTTCGAGACCACCCCCCTCTCGCGCAAAGCGCAGAAGGAACGCGCCGCCGTCATGCAGCTCTGCGACGCCATGCTAGCCCACATCGAGCAGCATCACCTCGACCTCAGCGACGAGGAGCGGATGCGCATGGAACTCATGGGGCACTAGCCGTGTAAGAAAAATTTATTTTGCTGTATACAAATTAATTCGTACATTTGCACCCACTTAACGTGATTAATTCAACAAATAAAAACAAATACCATTATGACAATCAAAGATCTTGAACCCAAAGAGTTGTGGAGTAACTTCTACTCCCTCACCCGCCAGCCGCGCCCCTCGAAACACGAAGAGAAAGTACGCGCATTCCTCGTCGACTGGGCCAAAAAGAACAAGATAGCCTGCCGCGTGGACAGCGTGGGCAACATCATTATGAGCAAGCCCGCCACCAAGGGCATGGAGAAGGTGCATCCGGTGGTGCTGCAGGCCCACATGGACATGGTGCCCCAGGCACGTGCCGGCAAGAAACACGACTTCGAGAAGGATCCCATCGAGACTAAGATTGTCGGCGACTGGGTCTACGCCTGCGACACCACGCTGGGAGCCGACGACGGCATGGGCGTGGCCGCCATCATGGCCGTCTTCGCCTCGAAGACCGTCAAGCACGGTCCGCTGGAAGCCCTGATCACCACCGACGAAGAGACCGGCATGACCGGCGCCTTCGGCCTGAAGAAAGGCGAGCTGCACGGCGACTACCTCCTGAACCTCGACTCGGAGACCGAGGGCGAGCTCTACGTGGGTTGCGCCGGCGGCGTGGACGCTGCCATCAGCATCCCCTACACCACCGAGAAGGCCCCGAAGGGCATGGTGGCCTACAAACTCACCATCGGCGGCCTCAAGGGCGGCCATAGCGGCATGGAGATCAACACCGGCCGCGCCAATGCCAACAAGCTCCTCTTCCGTCACCTGCGCTGGGTGGCCGAGTGCGGCATCCGGCTCATCAGCGTCGAAGGCGGCAACATGCGCAACGCCATCCCGCGCGACGCCGAGGCGGTCATCGCCATGCCCAAGGAGCACGAGGAGTGCATCCTCAAGGAGTTCGACAAAGTGGCCGGCTGGGTGAAGAAAGAACTGGCCAGTGTCGAGCCCGACTTCTGCATGAAGTACGAGAAGGTGCGCATGAACCCCACAGTCATCTCCGAAGAGGGCACGCAGAAGATCATCAACCTGATGATGATCGCCCCCAACGGTGTGGTCCGCATGAGCAAGGACATGGAAGGCCTGGTGGAGACCTCGCTGAACCTGGCCATCGCCAAGACCACGGCCAGCAAAAAGTTTGTCGTCTACGCCCTGCTGCGCTCCAGCGTCGACACCGCCAAGGAAGCCCTCGGCGAGCGCCTGGTGTGCCTGGCCGAACTGGCCGGCGGCAAGTGCCAGCTCAGCGGTGCCTACCCCGGATGGAAGCCCAACATGGAGAGCCAGCTGCTGAAGACCATGAAGCAGACCTACAAGAAGCTCTACAAGAAAGAGCCCGCCGTCATGGCCATCCATGCCGGTCTGGAGTGCGGTCTGCTGGGCGGCAAGTACCCCGAGATGGAGATGATCTCCTTCGGCCCGACGCTGCAGAGCCCCCACAGCCCCGACGAGCGCTGCAACATCCCCAGCGCCAAGAAGTTCTACGACTACCTGCTGGCCACGCTGGAGGCCATTCCTGTGAAGAAATAATCCTCCGCACGGAAGCACGATCCGGGAGGGTGTCTCAACAACCGTTGGGGCACCCTCCCTCTTTTTGTCCCCATTGCCGCAGGGTCAACGCCGACACTTCCCCTACCATTCCACGGCTCTTCACCTTGTCATCTCCTACTCGGGTAGGTGTTGACTAGGCGATGAGTAGGAGAAGAGTAAGAGTTAAGTAAGAGATGGTGCCTGGACAACCTCTGTATGAGTGGGTTACAAAGGCGGATTTTGAGACGCCATGCGGGATGCATATAAAAAAAATCCCACGGCAGATGCGGATGGGATCTGCCGTGGGATTTTCAGTACAACCGGCTGTTAGCCAGCGTTATTCGACCATTGTCACTGCTTGACGAAGCGGTAGGTGCGGCCGGAGACCGACAGGAGGTAGCTGCCGGCCGGCAGGAGGGAGACGTCGATCGGCTGGCGGTCGGCGAGGACCGTCTGGCGGAGCAGCTCGCGTCCCTCGGCGCTGTAGAGGATCACCTCGGTGCCGCAGGGGACTCCCTCGAGGGTGACCACGCTGGCGGTGGGGTTGGGATAGAGGGTGATCGGCGTGGCATCGACACCATCGATACCCTGCGCGGGCACGATGACCAGGTGGAGCACGACGGTACTGTCGCAGCCCTCGGCGGTCTGCCCCACGAAGGTGTAGTCGCCGCTCTGGTCATAGTAGGTGTTGTTCCAGATGTAGGGAGCCACGGCGGTGTCGTAGACCTCGCCACCGACGACGCTGTAGTCCAGCGTCAACCGCAGGACCGTACTGCTGTCGCAGCCCTGATAGGAGGTCGACATGACGCTATCTACCGTGCTGACGGTGTAGGTGTTGCCGTGCCACGAGAAGCTGTCGCAGGCGTGGATGTCGAGTTCTTCGACGAGGGAGGTCTCCTCGAAGAGGGCCGTCAGGGCGATGTCGCCGGTGAGGGTGAAGGTGCGCGGGTTGTCGGTGACGCCGTCGCTCCAGGCGGAGAAGACATAGCAGGGGTCGGGGCGGGCCGTGAGGGTCACCTCGGTACCCTCGACATACTGGCCGGTCCCCTCGACCGTGCCGTGTTCGCCGCCGGCCGTGACGTCAAAATACTGGGCCGACTGGAAGATGGCGCGGATCATGAACGAGTACTCGGTATAGCTGAGGGTGTGCCAGTTGGAGCCCGACGAGGAGAGCATGGCGCCGCTGGCGTGGCCGCCATAGGTGGAGGCGGCCGCCGGATAGGAGGCATCGCTGGTGTAGAAAGTGATCCAGAGGGGCACCGAGGCGTCGACAGCCAGGGCCGAGTCGAGCGTCACCTCGCGCCAGTCGTCGGTCTCGGTGAAGGTAACATTCTGCGTATATATCAGCGTGTTGGGGCTGGAGTAACCGCCCTTGTAGATGCGAAGCTGGTAGAGGCCGTCCTCGCCGTCGTAGACCAGCACCTTGCTGAGGCGGGAAAAACGCTCGATATCGGCCGGGTAGAGACGTATGCCCCAGTAGATAGCACCGCCGACACCGAAGGAGGTCTGGTAGGCCGTGTTGCAGTAGTAGACGGTGTCGGTGGCGTTGATCGGCTCCACGATGGCGGTGAGGTTGACGGCACTGTCCACCACCATGCGGCGGGGGTTGAAGTGCACGCCGTCGCTCCACCGGGTGAAGCGGTAGCCGGCGTTGGTGTTCACCTTGACGGTAACCGTGTCGCCGTAGGAGTGGTTGCCCGCACCCGTAACGGTGGCATGGGCAGCGTCGGTGAGCGTCACGTTGACGGCACAGGTGGCGGGCGTCGCCGTCGAGGCGGGACGAATGCCCATGACGGCGGTATTGCTGAGGTTATAGGTGGAGCTGTAGGTGCCGCCGGTGCCGCCGGGCGAGGGGTTGAGCTGGCCCATCAGGTAGTAGCCGTCGCAGTAGCCGCCCCAACCCCAGTTGAAGTGGTAGTGGCCGGCGGCGTTGCTGCCGTCGAGCACGAAGGCATGACCTCCGTCGACATCGCGACCGGAGTAGAGGATGGGGCGCGAAGCGCTCAGTTCCTCATCGATGAGGGCGCACCAGAGCGAGTCGCTCATGGAGGCGCGGAGCACGTGGTGTGCCGTCTGCGAGTAGCCGAAATAGGTCTTCAGCGCGTTCTCGGCGCAGAACGACGAGGGTTCGCCGTAGCTGCCGGTGGTGGCGCTCGAGGAGGAGCCGTAAGCCATCTCCACCGCCACGCCGATGTGGTACATCAAGGTAGCCACGGCGTTGATCTGGCTGGAGGAGCTGGCACCCGTGAGGGCATTGGGCATCAGGTTCCACTGGTAGGTGGTGGTGCCGAAGTTGGCGCTCAGCGTACCGTGCGAACCGTCCGTGTAGCTATGCGAGCCGGTTCCCTGGGTGGGATGGTTCCAGTACTTCATCACCTGGGCGGTGGCGGTGGCCACGCAGCCGGTGACGCAGCCCGAGGGACAGAGGTTGTTGTAGCGAGGCGACTGGTTCCACGTGGTGGTCAGCATCGGACTGACGACGACGGAGAAGAGCGGTTCGGGCCCTTGAGGGGCGTTCATCAGCTGTAGCCACTCAAGGCGTGTGGCTTCCGAAGGCTCCACCTTACGCTGGATACGGTCGGCGATCTCGTCGCCGTAGGCCTGGAGCCAATCGTGGATTGCCGCGGGAAGGGTGTCGTTCGGGCCGCACCACCGGCTGCCGTAGGCCAGCACCGGCCGCACACAGTCGTCGGCCGCGATGACGGCATATCCGCCTTCACCCACGAAGAGGTACATGCCCTGTATATCGGCGGGCAACGACACTTGGTTCACCTCGCTGCCCGTCAGGCGGGCAGCCAACCGACCGGCCACCTTGACGGGTACGGTCGCGGCCCCGGCCGTAGCCGACAGGAGCGTTAGCCACAGCAGGGTCAGAACGGTTTTTCTCATAGTCCGATGACGAGTTTGATGTTTTCTATATTGGATTCGCGCTTGAGCTTGGCGTCGGCTTCGGCCGCACCCGAGCCGCGCTGCGTGGTCAGGAAGGCCTCCTGCATCTCCAGGATGTAGTCGCACTGCCGGTCATAGCGGCGCAAGTCCTCCGTGTTGGTGATCTCCTCCACGCCCTGATAGGCCTTGAGCATGCGGCTGTAGGCCTTGCGTATATTGCCGTAGGGGAAGTCCTTATCCTTGATCTTGCGCTCGTTGTCGTTGATCCGTTCGAGTTTATGGAGCGTCTGAAGGCCGAGTTGCTGCATCTCGATGTAACCCTGCAGGATGTCGAGGAAGCTGCGACCCCGCTCGACGGTGTTGAACGAGGGGCGCAGGTCCACCTGCTTGCGGAGCAGTTTGTAACCGTTGGTGAGCGTATTGTCCACCTTCTTGCCGGCCAGGAGGCTGTCGTCGTTGACCACAATGGTCTGCCGCAGGCCGATCACATCGAGATAGCACTGCTGGACAGCAATCACGTCCGACAGCTGCTGCTCGTAGATCTGCGATCCCTCAGGATCGCGGAAACCAGGCAGCACCTTGAGCGACGGAAGGGCATTTCGGTAGGCCGATACCACATCGGAAAACTCCTTATGGCTGATGATGGTGTCTGTGCGGTGCGAGATGTCCTCCATCACAGGGTAGTAGTCGAGGTAGAGCTGCTGGGCTGCGATAAAGTCGTCGAGCCGTTTGATGAAGAGTATGCTCTCCGCATCGGTCGTGAAGGTGGGCAACTGGTCGACCGTCTTCAGCACATCCTTGTAAGCATTGGCGGCCTCGCGGTACTTCTTGCCGTAGAGTGCCACAATGCTCTCGGTGCCCTCGGCAATGGTCGCGCGGAGCTCCAGGGTGTGGATGTAGCGCTGCTGGACGTTGATGACGGTGCGCATGCGGGCGATGTACTCCTCGTACTCCTTGATATCTGCGAAAGTAATGGGCACCCGGGTGTGCTTGAAGACCTTGCTGTAGCTCCGATAGACGTCGCCGTTCTCCTTCTCACAGCGCACCTTCAGCACATTCTTGAAGTTCTCTATCTGGTAGGGCAGCGCATTCTCGCCCAGCACATTCTCCAGCAAGTCGTTCTGAAAAGCGTTGAGTTCGTCCAGACGCGCGATGCTCTCGTCGGTGGCGTTGCCCTCAGAGAGGTCGTACTTGTTGTAGACCATGAGGTAGGAGTAGTAGAGATCCTTCAGCTGCTTGATGCGGTTCTTGTCTGTAACCCCCACAGCGTCGCAGGCGTTCACGATAGCGCGGTTGTGCACGTCAATACTGGCGCGGAGGTCCGACGCCATCTTGTTGCGTTCCTCCTGCTGACGGCGGGCCTCCTCGATGGCGCGCTGACGCGCCGCTTCCTTCTCCGCCTCGATGCGTTGCTGCTCCAGTCGGCTGTACTTGATGCTGAGCTTGCCCATCATATCAGCCAGATTGCGCAGACGATACTCGTAGATCGGCACGTCGGCCAGCACCGTGTTGGAGTCGAGCCACATCAGGCTGTCGCGGAACACATAGTCGTGCTGAATCGAGTTCAGGGCCTTCTGAGCCCGAGTGCGTACCGATACGCAGAGGTTAGTCAGCTCCACATAGTTCTGCGGCTGAGCCTCCAGGTAGCTCATCATGGCGGCGGTGTCGTTGACCCATGCGGTGTCGAGACCGTAGTTGCTCAACAGCTCGCCGACACTGAGCACGGTGGGCACGTCGGGGCTCTGGGCTCGCAGGGGTTGGGAAGAGAGTGCTGCAAAGAGCATAGCAGCGATGGCCACCACCCGGAGCAGGGGGTTACGTCTGTTCATCTTTTGGCTGTTTTTCATGATATTTTCTTGTGTTTTGCTAGAAGCGGGCCTGTGGCCTCGGGATCACTTGTCGCCGTAGCTGCTGGCATCGAAGCAGTGGGTGCAGATGCTTTCCTTGGGCAAGCCGATGGCCTGGCAGACGTCGTCGACGGTGTTGAACCGCAGCGTGTCGACACCCACGTGCTGGCGGATCACCTCCACCATGCGGCTATACTCGGGTGTGGTGTGGTCGTGGTAGGCCTCGAGCTTGGCGGCGGGGATATCCTCGCCGATGCGGCCGCCCTCAAGCTCCTCGATGACACGGCGGGTGATCAGCTCGCGGTCGGTCTTTGACTCGCTGAAGTTGAGGAAAGTGCAGCCGTGCACCAGCGGCGGGCAGCTGATGCGCACGTGGACGCTCTTGGCTCCGAAGTCGTAGAGCATCTTGACGTTGTCGCGCAGCTGGGTACCACGCACGATAGAGTCGTCGCAGAAGACGACATTCTTACCCTCCAGCACCGCGCGGCTGGGGATGAGTTTCATCTTGGCCACCAGCTGGCGATCGGCCTGGTTGACCGGCATAAACGAACGGCTCCACGTGGGAGTGTACTTCAGCAGGCCCCGTTTGTAGGGGATGCGACGACCGTTGCTGTAGCCGAGCGCCATGCCGATACCGCTGTCGGGGATGGGGCTGACAAAGTCGGCCTCCACATCGTCGCGCTCGCCCATCAGGCGGCCCAGGTTGTAGCGCACCTCCTCGGTGTTGATGCCCTCATACTCGGTGCAGGGGTAGCCGTAGTAGATCCAAAGGAAAGAGCAGATCTGATTGCGAGCTTCGGCGGGACGCATCACCTTGATGCCGCCCTCGACGCTGACCTGCACCACCTCGCCGGGACCCACGAAACGGCAGGTTTCGTAGCCGAGGTTGACATAGCTGTGGCTCTCGCTGGCCACCGCGTAGTCGTTGCCGCGACGGCCGATGACGATAGGGGTGCGCCCATAGCGGTCGCGCGCCGCAATGATGCCGTCGGGTGTCAGGATCAACATCGTGCAGCTGCCCTTCACACGGTTGTACACATTCTCGATGCCTTCCACGAAGTCCTTGCCCTGCGAGATAAGCAGCGCCACGAGCTCGGTGGGGTTGGTGCGACCCATCGAGAGATCCGTAAACTGCTGATGCTTGCTCAGGCAGTCCGCCTCCAGCTCGGCCATATTGTTGATCTTGCTCACCGTGGCGATGGCGAAGCGTCCCAGGTGCGAGTTGACCATCACGGGCTGCGCCTCGGTGTCGCTGATGACGCCGATGCCCACCTGTCCCGTCATCTCGGCCAGGTCCTTGCCGAACTTGGGACGGAAGTGCGAGTTCTGAATGTTGTGGATGTTCTGATGAGGCTGCTGGCCGTCGAACGTAGCCATGCCGGCACGCTTGGTGCCCAGATGCGAATGATAATCCGTTCCGTAGAACAGATCGGTGATACAGGGATGCTCGGATACTACTCCAAAGAAACCACTCATTGTTTTTTTACTTTTAAATTACTATATAATATATTGACTTTAAAAACCTTATCTACACTTCACACAAACAACGAAAATGCAAATATACGAACATTTTGCCAAACAGACGAAAAATATTTACCAACACCATGGTTGAAGCATCAAACCTAACATACAAAGCACATTGCAAGATCAGTGTAAGCCCGCCTATGCGTCTCGGAGAGACACGACCTTATGAAAAAAATCGCGTCTCTCCGAGACGCATGCAGGGCATGGAGAGCCACTTACCCCACACTTCCGTGTGGGGTTATTGAGATTAAGCCTCTTCGAGGCTTTAACCACTATATAAATACATAATAAAAGCCCACTGCCGGATGGCAGCGGGCCTTTTGTCATCTGTAGGTGGCGAGCCCTTATCGGATCACCACCACGCGCCGCGCCGCAAAGGCGCCGATCTTGACCAGGTAGGTACCCGATGACGGCACGTCGAACCGTACGGGCATATACTCGTCGCGCTTCGTGGCCAGCTGGCGTCCCACAGCATCGTAGAGTGTCACCGGGTGCCCCTCGGCCCCCTCGATAACCACCTGCCCTTGGCTGCTGTCCACCTTGGCGTTCATTGCCTCCACGTCGCCGATGCTCTCTTCGGTGATATACACCGTGTCGTGGATTTTTTAGCAGGGGATGGTGGCCTTGGGGGTATAGCTTTAGATTTGTTATTTGCTTGATTCCAAAATTTCGTTCTCTTTAAGTGCTGAATGTGCTAGAAATGGGGTAACGATATTATCTCTATATTTTTGAATGGCATTTCCTATTCGCACGCACCATTTAGAAGTAAGGGTTGTTATTACATTTTCTTCTAGTTCAAGTTTGAATTCCAAAATACCATCATCTTTTATAGCATCTAATGGGACACAAACACAACCGTCTATTATTTCTGCCCCTGTATCTGGGAAATCAAATGTTTGAACTTTTACCGCTTTTGAATTATGCAATAGTTTATTTCTTTTATCTGCCAATTCTTTCAAATTCTGTAAAGTTGGAACATCTTTTTTTATTGTTAGTTTCCCCTCTGAAACTATTTCTGGCGTAATCTCAATTTTTGTTTTAAAACTAATGTCAAGAAAAGACTTAATATGTTTCTCATACATTGGATAATTATACTTTTCAAAACAATGTATTGATAGAATTAAATTAAGAGAATATTCCAACGTGGCTGATGCTAATGAAACAAATGCAAAATAGAGGTAGTCGCAAGTTTCACCTTTCCCTCTATTAATATCGTTAAGCAACGACTCCAGTTTCTTATAGTATTCATCCACGTTATTTACTAATGCATAACTTTCCCCACCCAATAAGTTGCACGAAAGAATTGCCTTGGGTTCCAATCTGTCAGTCATATTTTCTTGATTATTTTTTAGAGGGGGCGTATTTGTTAAATATTCCCACAATACTACTATTTCTTCCCCAGCAACCGTTGCACTATCGAAATGTTATTCACCCGTTCCAACTCTACTTTGAGTTGTTTTATCTGTTCGTCTTTTTCTCCAATGCAATGCGTTAGTTCGTCTTGTTTTAATGTCAAATCATGGATGTTTCTCTTGGCTTCGTTCAGTTGCCACTCATGTTCTTTTTTAAGGCTGCGTAGCCGGTCTATCTCATGTTCATAACCATTAATCAAATCTTCTTTCTCATCTTTGCTTTGAGACAATGAATTGATTTGGACATTTTGACCATCAATAGTCTTACGAAGTTCCGCAATCTCTTTCTTGAGTTTTCGGTTTTCTTCCCGTAGTCGAACACTCCCAGTATCCACATCAGAAAGCGTGGGTTCCTGCGAGACAAAACGATCGTCTTTAGTTGGATTCTGTCTGATCTTGATTTGTGATTTGGAGATTCTGCAGGCAAGCGCATCTTCCTTTTCAATCACCTCAAGTTCAGAATCTTTTACGCATCGCTCAACACCATCAATACTTATCACAAGAGTATTGTCATCCACTCGTTTTATAACTTCTGTCACTTTCTTCTCAAAAATAACACTCGTTCCCGGAGTGAAATATTTCCCAAATCGATAATCAGCACGAATACACCTCACTTTGCCATTGAAATCAACCATATAATTGTTGTTATTATTACAAACCTCAACTATAGTGCCAATTCCTAATATATTGTGTTTTACCTTGTCGCCAACTTTGTATATTGTTGGGCTATCTTGATGATTGGTAGTATTATAAGGATTTCTGTCTGTTGAATGTATAATATTGTCCGTTCTGTTAAAAAGAGACTCGTCGAATTCACCTTCTACAACATAGAGATCTTTCTTTATCTCTCGCAAGAAGCGAGAGGGATACTTTTCTCCACCAACGCTATGATTGAACCCCTCTGACTCGGATAAGAACAACCCCTTTTCGGCTCGGGTAACGGCCACATACATCAATCTGCGTTCCTCTTCCAATCCTGCCTCTTTGCTCTCTCGAATGGTTCTTGCACTTGGAAACAAACCTTCGGAAAGCCCACAAACAAATACATACGGAAACTCCAATCCTTTTGCCTGATGGATTGTCATTAGTTTGACAGAGGACTCTTCTTTTTTGAAGTCCATGTTTGTATACAGGGCAATATCTTGTAGATAGGCCTCAACATCCAATGCATTCTCCTCATGAGTCTCTTGGTAGTACTTCACAGAAAGCAACAACTCGTTGAGGTTGTCTATTCGGTCTTGGTCTTCGTCTTTTCGGAGCAGGTCGATGTAGCCGCTTTGCTTCAAGACATAATCAAGTATATCCAGAATCGGTTTCTTCCCGATGAAAGATTTGCACTCGTCTATCAAGCAAACAAACTCAGACATTTCGTCTCGTTTCATAATAAACGAAGCGTCCTGATGATTCCTCAATGCTGCAAACAGAGTGACGTTCTCTACCGCTGCAAGTTGTTCAAGTTTTTCAATGGACGAAGGACCGAATAAACGTCCGGGAGTATTGACCACACGTTTGAAGGAGAGGTCGTCTTGGTTGGCGATTAACCTAAGATAACACAGCGCGTCCTTGATTTCTCTGCGTTCAAAGAACCGAATGCCTCCCCACACTTCATACTTGATGTTCTTGCGCATCAAAGCCTGCTCCACACCCCTAGAGAGGTGCGAGGTTCGGTATAGTATTGCTATCTCATTTCCTTTGCATCCGTCTTCCTTAAGCTTACTTATCTGCTCGGCAATCCAATCGTATTCCTCGACCTCGTTTTTTCCATGGAAATGAATTGCCTGTGCATTGCCTTCTTTGCATGTCCGCAAATCTTTCTTTATGCGTCTCTTGTTGTGTGTAATAATGGAATTGGCAACATCCAGAATATTGGGTATGGATCTATAATTTTCGTCGAGTATGATGTCTGTTTCCGCTGGGAAATTCAGGAATCGTTCAATCTTTACACCTCGCCACTCATAGATGCATTGGTCGGGGTCACCTACAATAAAGATGTTCTTATGTTCCTCTCCAAGCAACTTAACAATTGACCAATCGTAGCCACTGCAATCTTGTGCTTCATCAAGCATGATATAGTTCAATTGCTTCTGCCAATACTCTTTTGCTTCTTCAAAATGATTCAAAATGTATAGGGCGAATAATATCAAATCATCAAAGTCGAGAAGAAATGACTTGTGCTGCTTTTTGATATATGCTATTTCGGGTGTGTTGCTTTCATCGGGAACATTGCCATCAGGAAGAATTATTGATTCGATGTAATACTCATAGCCTGCTTTTTCTTTGGTTCCATCATTCTTTAGAAAAAAGACACTATCAAGTAATTGTTTGGTGGTTATTTCTGTCTTGTCAAGAGAAAAATCTTTAAACACCTCTTTTGCCAACGACTTCTGGTCTTCCTCATCAATTATCGTAAAATTCTTCGGGTAACCGATGCGATGAATCTCTTGGCGAAGAATCCTTACACACAAGCTATGTATCGTGCAGACAAAATCATTGACATTACCAGCTGAAACAAGCTTGGCAATTCGGTTTCGCATCTCCTGTGCCGCCTTGTTGGTGAAAGTGGCACATAGTATGTTAGCAGGGTCAATGCCCATATTATTGACCAAGTAAGCATAACGATGCGCTAATACCCGTGTTTTCCCTGAACCGGCACCAGCAACAACACGCACCATACCCTCGGTTGCTTTAACCGCTGCAATCTGATTTTCGTTCAAGCCCTTAAATAAGTCTATTTCAGTAGGTGCATGCATTTTCTTTATTGTTGATTCACGACTGCAAAGATACAAATTATTTCTGATTCAGCAAAATAAGACCAATAGGGATTACTGCTGAAGCCTTATTATAGTGATATTGTAATTGTTCCGAATTTTCTTCTTCTTATAAGGTTTGATGCCATTATCTTGTTGTTCATCCATGAATACTTTTCCCGAATTCGCGCATCGCCATTGTCTTTATTTTCTGCAACCAACATCTTCAATTGATGGAGATAGTCATTATAATAAAAAAAGCACCCTGTTCTATCTTTTTCTGAAAAATTAAAGTAGTCGACATAAAACAAATCGTCGTCATCTATGTTTATCAGGGTTGTATCAATATTTTTATTGTTTTTTCTACATCTGCCATACACTTTCTCAAACATAAAAACCACATTGGAATCAATGATTATACGAGGGTTAAGTGCCTTTTTTGACTCTAATGTATATGCATCAATCATTGCGGGGCCCACAATCATCTTTTCGTTATGAATAATATCTCCAACTGTGATTCCTCCACGTAATAGAACTCCATGTTGCATTATCAGAAAAACTTGATAGTTTTTTATCCAAAAAATAGCAGACACTATACTATTGTCTTCTTCATTCCACGGGAAACTAATCACAACAGAGTCACTGAACTGCGTAGTTCGAACGTCTTTTGCTTTCATCGCTTCGCTTAAAGTAAGCCGGAAATCATCTAACATATTAAGAGCACCGCAAATATTCCTTAAACCGGACGCTCCTCTAATACCACTAGTTACAGTACCTTTAACAATGTTAGAGAATCCCAAAATGTCAATAAAGCAAACTATTCGACGTTCATATGAATATAATTCATCCATCTTTGTTTTAGTATTTGTATGGTTGCAAAAATACGCATTTTTTCTCATTCAGCCAAAAAAACTTCGTGACACGGCTCCGCAAAGAGTGGTTTTCACTTGCAGAGCCGTGTCGGTTTGAGGGTGCAGACTAACCGAAATACCTCTCGATAATGCCTACCTGTTTGGGTGATAGCCGCTTCTGTGAACGATGGTAGCCTGTGGCTTCCAATTCGGCCATAAGTTCGGCGTTGCCGTGGATTTCGCGGGCTAACAGTCTGCGTGCAACCTCTTGGTCGTAACCTTCGAAATAGACCTGTGCAAGGTTCTGTTTGAACAGGAACTGTTTCATTTTGCTTGATTCTTAAGTTAATAATTGACTTGCCTAATGCTATATCGGGCAAGCGAAAGACTAATACGATTTAGAAATCAAGCATAAAGGCATTGAGACGCCCAGAAACGCCGGTTTGAAAAAAATGACACAAAAAGTGATGTTTTTGGGGTGAATGGGTGAGGTGGGTCTAATGGGCGGGATTGGGATTGTCACGATCAAATCGCGACACACACTGGAGATGGGGATAATGGGTTCGGTGGGCGGAATGGGTTTGATGGGTGAGGTGGGCAGGGATGGCGGCGGCAAGAATGCCGCCGGGGTGCACGAGAGATAGGATTTTGACGGCCATAAATGGCCGCCCACAGGACGAAGCGCGGGGCTGATGCCTCGGGCACCGGACAACATTTTTGGGCTGCAATAATATTCGCTCATCAAGCTCGCGGGGCACACCAGCAGCATACAGAACAAAGGGATGGGGTGAATGTGGATGGCGGCGGCAAAATGCCGCCGAGGTGCATGGAGAGGAGAGGGTGAATGGGCGGGATTGGGCTTGTCGCGACCGAATCGCGACACACACTGGAGATAGGGATAATGGGTTTGATGGGCGAGGTGGGCAGGGATGGCGGCGGCAAGAATGCCGCCGGGGTGCACGAGAGATAGGATTTTGACGGCCATAAATGGCCGCCCACAGGACGAAGCGCGGGGATGATGCCCCGGGCACGGTGGCTTTTTGGCTGCAATAAAAATGCAGCATACGGAACAAGGAATGGGTTTTATGGGCGGGGTGGGGCAAATGGGCGATATAATGTTATATGGTTGATTTTCAGATGGTTTTATATATAATAGGCAAAATGCTGGTTTTGTAGTGGTTATAGCGGTTTCAAAGAAGGCACATAGAACCCACATAGAAGGGGCGTAGAAGGGGTAATGTTGGAATTGAAAATGGGGCGAATGGGCTTAATGGGCGAAATGGGCTATTTATCAGAACAGAAAAAAATGGCGTTATTATAAAACTAATGATACCTATTGAAAAAAATGGCGTTATTTTTGAATAGCAAAAAGAAAGGGTTCATTACAGTATCTGCTACTTTGCTTATCCCGCTATTCTAGGCCTTCGCATTGCCTTCTGGTACAGAATAAGCAATGCCGAAGCCCACGCATGCAATCGTATATGGCGGACGCGGCACGCCGCGTCCCTACAACAATGCATCATGTATGTTTTGTCGATTTTGTCTGCGGCGGAAGCGGCATGGCGCGGACGGGCGGGGAGGTTTGTTCTGTCTGCTGCGGACGCGGTATGATGGTAATGTTTGTTCTGTCTGCTGCGGACGCGGCACGCCGCGTCCCTACGGTCAGGTATGGTGACGGGGAGGTATGGCAGGGGCGGTATGGCACGGACGGGCGGGGAGGTTTGTTCTGCCTGCTGCGGACGCGGCACGCCGCGTCCCTACGGTCAGGTATGGCGACGGTGAAGTATGGCGGGGACGGACGGTGAGGTACGGCGGGGGCGGTATGGCACGGACGGGCGGGGAGGTTTGTTCTGCCTGCTGCGGACGCGGCACGCCGCGTCCCTACAACAATGCATCATGTATGTTTTGT
>CAMHDJ010000012.1 GCA_946183915.1 uncultured Bacteroidales bacterium
TCGTGGCCACAGCGGTGGCCTATGGGCAGGGCGTCGGTGTCGGCGCGGAAGGCGATGGTCGGCGCACCGGGCTCTTTGCCCCAGACGGCGACGACGCCATAGCCCCCCACGTGGGTGTAGACCTTGTCGGGATGGAGCTGTTGAAGGTGCCGGACAATCGTATCGTGTGCAAACTGCTCGTCACCAGCCGTCTGCGGATGCTCGTGGAGCTGGTGGCGTATCTCAATATAGTCGGTCATAGATTCATGATTTGTTCGCGGAAGAAGTCGCCGCGGTGTTCGAAGTTGCGGAAGGCGTCGTAGCTGGCCGCCGCCGGCGAGAGGAGCACCGTGCCCCCCTGCGGCGTGTGGTCGGCGCACCAGGGCACGATCTTCGTGTAGTCGTCCTCTATCAAAATTGAAAATTGAAAGTTGAAAATTGAAAGTTCCTCGTATATCCGATTCCCGGCTTTGCCCACAAAAACCACATTCCGCAGTGGCGCGCCCCGCAGGAAGGCCACCAGAGGGCCGTAGTCAATGCCGCGGTCGAAACCGCCGAGGATCAGCGTATCCACGCGCCCCAGGGCCTTGACGGCGGCGATGGCGGCGGCCGGGATGGTGCTGATGCTGTCGTCGTACCACGTGATGCCGCGCACCACGCCCACCCGCTCCATGCGGTGGCGGAGGCCTTGGAAAGTGGAGAGTGGAGTGTGGAGCGTGGAAAGGGGCTGATTCAAGACCAGCGAGGCCACGCGGCAAGCCACCAAGGCGTTGCTGCGGTTGTGGTCGCCCGCCAGGGGGCTGGCGTCGAGCAGCGTGCGCTCCTCGTCGCTGATGCTGCTTAACGAATACGGATGCACCTCACTTTCCACCTTCCACGTTCCGCATTCCACTAGAGAGCGCAACTCCTCGTTGTCGGTGCAGTAGAAGAAATGGTCGCCCTCGCGCTGGTGCAGGGCGATCTGCAGCTTGGCCATCTTGTAGTCCATGTAGCTCCCGTAGTGGTCGAGGTGCTCCTCGTAGAGGTTGAGCAGCACGGCGACGCGGGGCGAACGGTGCAGCACCTCGAGCTGGTGGCAACTCAGCTCGGCCACGACAAGGCTGCCTTCGTGCAGCTGGTCGAGGATGTCGAAGAGCGGCACCCCGATGTTGCCCGCCAGGACGGAGCCCGGCAGCAGGTGGTGTATGAGGCTGGCGGTGGTGGACTTGCCCTTGGTGCCGGTGACGCCGATGGTGAGGTCGCCGTAGACCTGCAGGAAGAGGTCGGTGAGGCTGGACAAGCGGAAAGTGGACTGTGGGAAGTGGAAAGTGGGGATGCCGGGGCTCTTGATGACGAGGTCGAAGGGCCAGTCGGAATGCCACCGGTCGGCAGCGTCTTTCCATCGGCCGCCCTCCACCTGGGTGGCGACGGTGAGCGGTGCGCCGGGCAACAGCCTCTTGATCAGGTTCTCGGCACTCTTCCCCTCGCGGCCGTAGCCGGCCACGAGTATCGTGTGGCCCTCGAGCAGGGCCTTCAGTTGTTTTTCTCTGTACATGCGGTTTGAAGTATTTGGCGTTCCTCGGCGGTGAGATTGCCGATCGGGCTGAGCTCCTCCAGGGCGATGAGCGACAGCGGAGGCTCAGGGGGCACCAGCTCCAACAGACTGGGGCGCCGGTCTTTATACCAGCGGTCGACCGCCATCAGCAGGGCCTGGCGCACCTCGCCCACGGTGCCCACACACTCGAAGGGCTTGGTTTCGGCCTGGCCGAGGAGCTGACGGAACTCGAGCGCGAGCGTGGTGTCGTCGAGCATCGGCTTACCGAAGATGGCGTTGAGCCGCTCCGGCGCAAGGAAGGGCGAGAGTATGATGTAGGCAAAGAGGCACTTGGCGCAGTGGCCGCACCAGACGTCCTCCTTGCTGCCCACGTTGCACGAGCGGAAGACGTCGTGATAGTCGGTAAAGCGGCTGAAGAGCATGGCGATCTGAAGCTCGGAGAGCGGCCGCAGGAAGGAGAAATAATTGAATGCGTGAGTGTGTGAATGCGTTATTGCGTCAGTGGCTAGCGCGTCAGCACTAACACATTTACACATTGACGCATTAACGCAATAATTCCGGAAGTCGTCCTCGAATTCCAGGCTCTTCGAGTACTGATGGTTGACATAACTGCCCTTCACGGTGCTCTCATTGGCCGAGTTCTCGTTGCTCAGGGCCACGTTGGGGATGCCGCTGAGGGCGGAGGCCAGGCGGGTGTAGAAGGCCAGCATGGCGCTGAAGGGCGTGTGCCCGTTGAGGTAACCCTTGGCGTTGAGGCTCAGCAGCGTAGGGTCGATCGTGCGGCGGATGACCAGCACCTCCTCCATGGGGAAGCCTGCCACCCGGGCGCACTCGCGAGTGGCGCCGCGGGGGTTCATGATCAACGGGCGGATGCCCTTGCCGGCACGCCGAAGCAACTCCAGTGTCACCACACTGTCCTTGCCGCCGCCGATGGGCACAAGGTAGCAGGGACACGGCGTGCCGTGTCCGCTGGCGGCATCGCCATCCCTGCTTGCGGACACGGCACGCCGTGTCCCTACGATCTGCATGAACGCCTCCGGCGTCTCGTGGATGCCGTTGGTGTAGAAAAACTCGCCCAGACCGTGCCAGTAGAGCTTGCGCCAGAAGGCTGTCTGGCTGTCGGTGAGGCTGCCGCAGAGCACCTTGACGGCAGGCGGGCAGGCGCACTTCCAGTAGCTCACCAGCTCCACCATGCCGATGTCGAACACCATCTCGTCCAGGTCGGCCCGCTCCAGGTCGAGGAAGGGGCGGCGTTCGACCACGGCCGTCGGGTGGAACTCCACGTCGCCCATCCGGAAGTCGAACCACAGCCGCAAGCCCTCGGCCTCGGCGCGATAGTGATAGGCCACATATTCGAATTCAGGGTATTGCTTGCGCAACGCCACGTACTTGTCGGTATTATTCATGCTACATGTAACGTCCCTCGCCCCCAATTATTGTGTCAACCTCCTCAAAAAAAGCACCCTACAGGCACCTTCGAGGCATCCTCCAGGCATCCTCCAGGCATCAACTAGGCATATACGCCATCCAGATGGCTCGAAACAGGAGGTTAGTACCTTTCCGGCGCAACAAAAGTGTGAATTTGGGAGTGCATTTTGGTCGTTTCGGATATTTTCTTTTATATTGTACAATAAATATAATCCCTCCTCGTTATCAAAGCTAGTTTTAACAAAAAAGACTCAAAAAAGATGATACTACTCGACATTGCCAACGGCTGGAAGACCGCCATCATGATTGTGGCGATGATAGCCGTGTTCTACTTCTTCCTGATCAAACCGCAGAGCGACCGCGCCAAGAAGGACGCCGCCTACCGCGCCGGCCTGAAGGCGGGCGACCGCCTGATGACCGCCGGCGGGGTGCACGTGAGCTTCGTGAGCGCCGACGGCGCCATGGCCACCGTCGAGGCCGCCCCGGGCGTCCGGATGAAGGTGCAGCTCGCCAGCCTCCAGCCCATCCCCGTGCGCAAGAAAGAATCCGCAAAAAAGTAAAATACGAGAGATTAACGTGAAATACAACAGACTGTTTTCATTGGCCCTCGGCGCGATGCTGACCGTGTCGGCTGTGGGGCAGGAGAAAGAGGTGCTGCGCCTGAGCCTCGACGAGGCCCAGCAGTACGCCCTCGAGCACAACGCCTCCATGCAGAACGCCGACCTCGACATGAAGAAAGCCGAGCTCGAACGCTGGAAGACACTCAGCAGCATGCTTCCGCAGGTGCGCACCGGCTTCGACTACCAGAACATGTGCGGCTACACGATGAACTTCGGCGGCGGCCGCTCCATGATGTCCATGATTCCCGACACCATCCTGGTGGGCGGCGTTCCCGTGCCCATCACCATCCCCGGCGCCGAAGAGGCAAGCAGCACCGAGAGCGGCGGCATCGCCATGAACCCCAACGGCACCTTCAGCGTCACCGCCTCCATCGCCCTCACCGGCGCCCAGATCGTGGGTACCCTGCTGCAGGACATCTCCATGCAGATGACCGACATCAACCGCCAGCAGACCGCCCAGCAGACGCGCTCGAACGTAAAGAACATCTACGTCTCCATTCTCGTCATGCAGCAGACCGTGGGCCTGCTCGATTCGAGCCTGGCCAACCTCGAGCGCCTGGCCGCCACGGCCCAGGCCAGCGTCGACGTGGGCGCCGCCGAGCAGGTCGACGCCGACAAGCTGCAGGTGCAGGTGGCCTCCATGAAGAGCAGCATCAACAGCAGCAAGCGCTCGCTGCAGGCCCTGCGCAACTCGATGCTCCTGCAACTGGGGGCCGACGTGGACGCCGACTTCGAGCTCACCACGCCGGTGGACCAGATCCTCAGCGTCGACAACGCCACCCAGCTCCTGGGCCGCGGCTTCGACCTCACGAAGAACTACAACTACCAGCTCCTCGAGCAGAGCGAGAACCTCGCCCGCCGCAACGTGACCATGGCCTACATGGACTTCACCCCCACCCTCTCGGCCTACTACCAGTACAGCGCCAAGACCTACTTCGGCCGCGACGAAGGCTTCAACATGACGCCTCCCAACATGGTCGGCGCCTCGCTCACGCTGCCACTCTTCACCAGCGGCACCCGCACGGCCAACGTCAAGAGCGCCAAGATCGCCCTGCAGGAGAGCGTCAACAGCCGCCGCCAGGCCGAGGACGGCCTGCGTGTGCAGTACAACCAGCTCTGCTACGACCTCGCTTCGGCCCTCGAGACCTACGACATACAGAGCCGCAACCTCGACGTCACCCGCCGCGTCTTCGACAACCTGACCGAGAAGTACCGCTACGGCCGCGCCTCGAGCCTGGAGGTGACCAACGCCTCGACCGACATCATCAGCGCCCAGAGCAGCTACATCCAGGCTGTGATGAGCGTCATCTCGGCCCAGACCGCCCTCGAAGACCTGATCAACGTCGAATAAATCCCACCCCGATAAAAAAGAACAACACAATGAATAGAATCCTCAAAACAGCAACCCTCCTGCTGGCCGCCCTGAGCCTCGCGGCCTGCGGCGGCAACGGCGGCGCCGAAAGCAAGAAAGCCACCACCACCCAGAAAGAGGCCGAGCGCGTCAAAGTGCTCACCCTCCAGAGCGAACGCATCGCCAAGACCCTCGAGCTCTCCTCGACCCTCGAGGGCTACGAGACCATGAACATCGCCCCCAGCCTGACCGGACACATCGAGCACATCTACGTCGAGGTGGGATCGCGCGTGCAGAAAGGCTCCATGCTCGTCCGCATGGACCAGACGCAGCTCAACACCACCCGCATCAACCTGGCCTCCACCAAGACCGAGCTCGACCGCGTCAGCGCCCTCAAGCAGAGCGGCTCCATCAGCGAGCAGGTCTACGACCAGACCAAGGCCGGATACGACCAGCTGGTGGAGAACGAGCGCTTCCTCGACCAGAACACCTTTGTCAAGGCCCAGTTCGCCGGCGTCATCAGCGCCAAGAACTACGAGGACGGCGAGATGTACACCGGCGCCCCCATCCTCACCCTCACCCAGATCAGCCGCCTGAAGGCCATCATCAACATCCCCGAGACCTACTTCCCCCTCGTCAAGCAGGGCATGAAAGTCAGCATCGAGAGCGACATCTACCCCGGCCAGGTCTTCCCCGCCACCATCGAGATCGTCTATCCCACCATCGACGCCGCCAGCCACACCTTCCAGGCCAAGCTGAACATCCCCAACGCCGGCGAGAAGATCCGTCCCGGCATGTATGTCCGCACCCAGCTGGCTGTCGGACAGGTCGACGCCATCGTGGTGCCCTACCAGAGCGTGCTGAAGCTCACCGGATCGAACGACCGCTACGTCTTCGTCAACAACGAAGGCACAGCCCGCCGCGTGCCCGTCACCCTGGGCCAGCGCTTCGACGACCGCATCGAGATCATCCCCGTCGAACCCGGCGCCATCAAAGCCGGCGACCAGCTGGTGGTCACCGGTCAGGCCCGCCTCGTCGACGGCGTAGCCTTAGAGATTGTCGATTAAACCTCACCGTCACCCATCACTAATCTCCAATCCCCCATCACACAATGGCAATCTACAAGACCGCTATCAACAAGCCCATCACCACCGGCCTCATCTTTGTGGCCGTCATCGTGCTGGGCCTCTTCTCGCTGACCCGCCTCCCCATCGACCAGATGCCCGAGATGGACCCGCCCTATGTCACCGTCATGACCACCTATGCCGGTGCCAACGCCAGCGAGATCGAGACCAATATCACCAAACTCGTCGAGAACTCGCTCAACAGCGTCGACGGTCTGAAGAACATCACCTCCACCTCGAAGGACAACATCTCGGTCGTCAGCCTCGAGTTCGAATGGGGCTCTGACATCGACGAGGCGCTGAACGACATCCGCTCCTACGTCGACCTGCTCTACGACAACCTGCCCGACGGCGTGTCGCGTCCCATGATCCTCAAGCTCAACTCCAGCGCCATGCCCATCATGATGTACGGCTTCACCGCCAAGGAGAGCTACCCGGGCTTGGACCGCATCCTTGAGGACAATGTAGTCAACGTGCTCAATCGCGTCGACGGCATCGGCAACATCACCGTCAGCGGTGCCCCCGAACGCTACGTCTACATCGACCTCGACCCCAAACAGCTCGACGCCTACGGCATCCCGCTCGAACTCGTCGGCCAGGCCATCTCGTCCAACAACCTCGACTTGGCCTCCGGCACCGTCAAGATGGGCAAGGAGCAGTACCAGATGCGCGTCAAGGGCGAGTACGTCGAGAGCTCCGAGATCGGCGACATCGTGGTCACCACCACCGGCGGTGCCAACAGCATGGCCGCCCTCGCCGGCGGCGCCAACACTGGCACCAAGCAGGTCTTCGTGCGCGACCTGGCCACCGTGCGCGACACCATCAAGGACCTCTCGCTCGACGAGAAGATCAACGGCCGCGACGGCGCCCGACTCATCATCACCAAGCAGACCGGCGCCAACACCGTCGCCATCGCCCGCGAGGTGAAGGCCGAGATGGAGAAAATCATGAAGACCCTGCCGCCCGATATCGAGGTCACCCTCATCAACGACGGCTCCGACAACATCATCAACGCCATCAACGGCCTCACCGAGAGCATCTTCTACGCCCTCCTCTTCGTGGTCTTGGTGGTCCTTGTCTTCCTCGGCAACTGGCGTTCCACGCTCATCATCGCCCTCACCATCCCCATCTCCCTCGTCACATCGTTCATCTACCTGCTGCTCGCTGACTCGTCGCTGAACATCATCTCCCTCGCCTCCCTCACCGTCGCCATCGGCATGGTCGTCGACGACGCCATCGTGGTGCTGGAGAATATCACCAAGCACATCGAACGCGGCGAGTCGCCCCGCGAGGCCTCCATATACGCCACCAACGAGGTGTGGACCTCCGTCATCGCCACCACCCTGGTGCTCGTGGCCGTCTTCGTGCCCCTCACCATGCTGCCCGGCATGATGGGTATCTTCATGAAAGAGCTCGGATGGATCGTCACCATCGTCGTCTGTGTCTCCACCACCGCCGCCATCACGCTCATCCCCATGCTCTCGTCGCAGATGCTCAAGGAGAAACCCTTCTTCCTCACCCGCGAAGCCCGCGAGGAGGCCGAAGCCAAGCAGGCGGCCAAGAAACTGACCTTCGACAAGACCATCGGCCGCGTCTTCAACGCCGTCGAGGCTTGGTATGCCAACGTCCTCCGCTGGTGCCTGGGCCACAAGCGGCTCACCATGCTCATCGCCTTCGCCTTCTTCGTCGTCTCCCTCCTCCCCTTCCTCACCGGACGCATCGGCATGGACTTCATGAAGGAGCAGGACAACGGCCGCATGAGCATCAGCGCCGAACTGCAGCGCGGCACCCGCATCGAGGAGACCCTCAAGACCGCCCGCCGCATGGAGCAGGACATCTACCGCATCCTCGGCGACGATGTCATCGTCATCTCCACCTCCGCCGGCTCCAACGACGACGCCGGCATGGCCGCGCTCTTCAACAGCACCACCAACAACAAGATCTCTATGACCGTCCGCACCACCAAGAAGTACGAGCGCAAGCGCACCATCTTCGAGATGCAGGAGGACCTCCGCAAATGCTTCGCGGAGTACCCTGAGCTGGTCACCTACCAGGTCAACCTGGGCGGCGGCATGGGCGGCGGCTCCAACAACTCACTCTCCGTCGAGATCTACGGCTACGACTTCGACCAGACCACGGCCTTCACCGACGAGTTGCGCCGCCGTGTCGAGAAGAACGTCCGCGGTGCCCGCGACACCAAAGTCAGCCGCGACGAAGACCGCGCCGAGCTCAAGATCACCCTTGACAAAGAGAAGCTTGCCCTCCACGGCCTCAACGAGAGCACCGTGGCCCTCTACGTCCGCAACCGCGTCAACGGCATGACCGCCGGATTCCTCAAAGAAGACGGCGAAGAGTACAACATCGTCGTCCGCCTCAAAGAGGAATACCGCGACGCCATCTCCGACATCGAGCAGCTCTCCATCCCCACCGCCACCGGCCGCATCATCAAGCTCGAAGAGCTGGCCAAGGTCGAGGAGTACTGGTGCCCGCCCACCATCGAGCGCAAGAACCGCCAGCGCTACCTCACCCTCACCGTCATGCCCTACCGCACCTCGCTCCAAGAGCTCGCCATGGGCGTCCAGGCCGAGCTGGACCAGATGAACATCCCCGCCGACATCCACGTCGACCTCGCCGGTAACTACAAAGACCAGCAAGACTCCACGCGCGACATGATGCTCCTCGGTGCGCTCATCCTACTGCTCGTCTACATCGTCATGGCCTCGCAGTTCGAGTCCTTCGCCAAGCCCTTCATCATCATGTTCTCCATCCCCTTCGCCATCAGCGGCGTCTCGCTGATGATGTTCTTCACCTCCACCAACATCGACATGATCGGCCTCCTCGGACTCATCCTCCTCATCGGCATCGTGGTCAAGAACGGTATTGTGCTGGTGGACTACATCAACCTCATGCGCGAGCGCGGCATCCCGCTCACCGAGGCCATCGCCCTCTCCGGCCAGAGCCGTCTGCGCCCCGTCCTCATGACCGCCTTCACCACCATCCTCGGCATGATCCCCATGGCCACCTCCACCTCCGAAGGTTCCGAGATGTGGACCACCATGGGCCTCGTCGTCATCGGCGGTCTCACGGTCTCCACCTTCGTCACCCTCATCGTCGTCCCTGTCCTCTACGGCGTCTTCAACCGCCGCGGCGACCAGGAACGCCTCGAGAAGATACGCCGCAAGTTCGTATTCATGAACATCAACTTGAATGACAATCAGTAGTTAAGTAGACAGTAGTTAAGTAGTTAAGACAAATCCACCCTCCACCGGGCCGACCGCACAAAACGGCACATTCGCCTTAACTACTTGACTACTTACCTCCTTAACTACTAAAAAACACGAAAACAATGAAAAGCATACTCATAGTCTTCAACCAGGCCAACACCGAGCGCGTGGAGTACATGCTCGACACCCTCGGCATCCAAGGCTTCACCTTCTGGGAGAACGTACAGGGCCGCGGCAGCGGCGACCTCGGCCGGCAGGCCGAGGCCACTCCCCGCCAACCCGGCGAGCCGCACCGTGGCACCCACACCTGGCCCGAAATGAACAACGCCATCCTCACCGTCGTCGACGACAGCCGTGTCGACGACCTCCTCACCTCGGTCCGCAAGCTCGACCGCCGCAACGAGGAGGTCGGCATACGCGCCTTCGTATGGAACATCGAACAAATCGTATAACAACCAAACAATACAACATCATGAAAAAAGCATTTACCTTTGCCGTCGCGGCATTCATGGCCCTTGGCCTCGCCGCCCAGTCCGTCACCGAGACCACCATGCAGGTCGGAGGCCTCACCGTCCCCGCCGCCACCGTCTCCATCCAGAAAAACGCCAAGATGGTGCAGGACGCCATGATCCAGTACCTCAAGGACGCCAAGCTCAAACCCCAGAAAGACGAGCAGGGCTACTACGTATGCACCAACGCCTTCATCGAGGAGATCGCCATCAACGACATCAACTTCTACACCTCGGTCGAGTCGCGCGGAAGCAAGAAGAACCCCGAGGCTGTCGTCACCGTCAGCTCCCTCAGCAGCAACCTCGCCATGAACGATCCCAGCGTCCTCCGCGAGAATGCCAAGCGCTGGCTCGCCGGCTTCGTCACCTACGTGGACCGCTACGAGGCCAACCTCAACATGCAGGAGCAGCAGGGCAACCTGAAGAAAGCCGAGAAGGAAGCCGCCAAAGCCGCTGCCGGCGTGGCCGCCATCGACAAGAAGATTGCCAAGAACCAAAAGAAGATCGCCGACAAGGAGAAGGAGATCAAGAAACTCCAGCAGAAGATCAAAGACTGCGAGAACGACATCAAGAAGCTCAACGCCGACATCGACAAGGCCCAGGGCAAGCGCGGCGACGCCGAGAAGAAGGTCGAAGCCGCCAACCAGAACGTCAACAACGTTCAGGGCGAAGTGGACCGCTACCGCCAGATGAGCGAGTAGTCCTTTCGAGTGGAATGGTGAAAGTGGAAAGTGGAGAACAAAACCGGCACAGTTCTCCACTTTCCACTTTCATTTTTCCTCTTTCGTCTTTCCACTTTCAGTTTTCCACTTAAATACATCATGCGGCGAAGATCATCACCGTCCGGTCGATCAGCGTCCGCTTGCCGGGATTGGTGCAGCGGTTGCCCTTGATGGCCGGGTCGAAGAGCGACCCGTCGTCGCGCAGGAAGACGCCACACAGCGTGCGCCACTTCTGCCGTTGGCCGCCCGTGCAGTAGATCAAGCCCCGCTTCCAGAGGGTGTCCACCAGGTAGTTCAGTGCGTCGGCGTCGCCCATCCAGCGCACCCACGGCGCGCGGCTCGTCCGCTCCGCCTCGTTCACCGCGATGCCCAAGCCGCGCCGCAGCGCCGCCTGCTGCTCGGCGTCGCTGCCGATGTAGCCCATCTGCACCAGCGAGCTGATGGCCGTCCGCACCAGGTCCACCCGCACACCCTGTTGCGCGCCGAGCCACTCAAAATGGCGTGGCGCCAGCCCCTCGGACGGCATTCGTCGGCCCTCGCCGCCCGACGCTGAATCGACTGTAGTCCCCACGACGGCCTGCACCTCGCGCTCCGCACGCACCAGGGCCGCCATGCGCTCGGCCGAGCGCATGCACAGCTCCATCCATTCGGGCTCCGCATGCCGCCGCATCAGGCGCAGCCACTCCTGCGCCTGCTCGGCCGGCGACAGGCCCCGCTCGCACATAACCCGCTGCACCTCAGCCGCATCCAACGACACCACCTGGCCGCAGCATGTCACCATGCCGGCCTTCATAAGCCCTGTTTTTTTGTAGTCTACCATTGTTCGGGTGTCGCTTTCAACGTTTTTTCCAAGTGCAAAAGTAGTAATTATTTTTCACTCTTGCAAGAAAATTTAACATTCTGCCCCCCGTTCGCCCTACGCTCTCCCCCCGCTGCCCCACCCTCGCCCACCCCTTGCCCCGCGGGCCGACACCCCCGGCCCGCCGCGCGAAGAAATCGGAAAAAGATTGTCGAAGGCATAGTACTTTCGTGGTCGAATTTTTTAAAAACCAATGCCTTATGACAATCGAAGAATTACGTCAAATCATGCATCAGCTCCACCTGGACTACGATGCCGACCCGAAGCTCATCTACGTCTTCTACCAGACGCCCGACGGGCTGATCAACAACTTCAGCATCAGCATGCAGCACGCGCGCCAGCGCAACCGCCAGCCCATGACGCAGGCCCAGCTGGCCGACCTCATGCAGCAGTACCCCGACACCAAGGGGTCGACCATCATGGCCGTCGACCACCCCAAGGAGGGCCTCACCCAGTGGATGGAGACCGCCGAGGTGTGCCGGCGGCTCGACATCTGCCCGCGCACGCTGCGCCGCTGGGTGCAGCGCGGCTGCCTCCACCCCGCCCATCTCGGGCGGCGCGTCTACTACGACCCCGCCGAGGTCGAGGCCTTCCTCCGCTCCAACCGCCGCATGGAGAGCGGCCGCCTCGACGCCGTCGGCTGACCCCGCCCCGCCGGCACCCCTCCCCCACGGCCGCTCCAGCCCCCTGAAACCCTGTCTCCTCCCTGATGGCTCCCTGATGACTCCCTGATGACTCTCTTAAAACCAGCGTGAAATCCTTGCCCTGCAAGCGTTTTGCAAGATCGGCAGCGAGGTTGCACCCCTTTTCGACCCCTATCGCAGTGGTGCTCAGCGCGTTGCAAAGGTCGCCAAAGAGCCGGAATTTGCGGTTATGTTAAATAGGATTTTTCCGGCATGGCCGAAAAAGGGGTCGGCGGGCAGGGGGGCGAGCGGACAGCTCGAGCGGACAGTTGCGGACAGGAGCGGAAAGTTGCAGACTCTAGCGCGCTATTTTCGCCTTTTCGCCAAAATGGCCTTATATTGGAGGGTGTCCAGTCGCGACAAAAGGGACACAAAACAACAGTTACAAACCTTCTAACGAAAGAAAGGAAACAAGCAATGAGTAAAAACACAAAAGGATTCATGGGTGATCAGATCGGTAAGTTGGGCCCCGCCGTGGGTCGTCGCTGGAAAGGTCTGATGGTCTACAGCGCCTACCAGGCCTTCGTCCACAACCCCAAGACCCTGCCGCAGGTGAAAACCCGCGCCAAGTTCGCCGTCCTCGGCCGGCTGGGCGGCGCCTTCCTGAAGCCCATCCGCTTCGGCTTCGCCCGCCAGGCCGCCAAAAACAACACCGAGATCGGAGTCTTCGTCATGAAGAACTACGACAACGTGATGGTCAGCGCCTCCGGCGCCGTGCAGGTGGCCTACGACGAGATCGTCCTCTCGCAGGGCAAGCGCAACAACGTGCTCTTCGGAGCCCTCGACTGGTCCACGCCGCAGAAGGTCGTCGTCCCCATCGTCTCGCCCAACAGCGACACCGAGAACCCGATGACCGACCGCGTGGTGCTGGTGGCCTACTGCCCCGACCTGCAGCAGTGCCTCACCAGCGAGCTCACCGAGACCCGCACCTCGTCCGACGTGCAGGTGAAGTACCCCGCCGCCTGGGCCACCTCCACGGTCCACGTCTGGGGCTTCGTGATCCCCGCCGTCGACAGCGTCAGCAAGCTCGCCAGCGACAGCATCTACCTCGGCAGCGGTACCGCCGCCTGACACTCCCCTGCAAAAAAAGAGGGCCCCATGGCTGGGGCCCTCTTTTTGTTTGCCGCGTGCGGCTCACTTGTCCATCGTGTACAGGTACTCCTCGTTGTCGCGTGTGTTGCGCAGGGTCTTCTGCAGGAACTCCATGGCCTCGATGGGCGTGAGGTCGGTCAGGTGGTTGCGCAGCACCACACTCCGCGCCAGCAGGTCGGGACGCACCAGCAGGTCGTCGCGTCGCGTGCTCGACGCCACCAGGTCGATGGCCGGATAGATGCGCTTGTTGCTCAGCTTGCGGTCCAGCTGCAGCTCCATGTTGCCCGTGCCCTTGAACTCCTCAAAGATCACATCGTCCATCTTCGAGCCCGTCTCGGTGAGGGCTGTGGCGATGATCGTCAGGCTGCCGCCGCCCTCAATGTTGCGCGCCGCGCCGAAGAAACGCTTGGGTTTCTGCAGCGCGTTGGCCTCCACGCCGCCGCTGAGCACCTTGCCGCTGGCAGGCTGCACCGTGTTGTAGGCGCGCGCCAGGCGCGTGATGCTGTCGAGCACTATCATCACGTCGTGCCCACACTCGGTCAGGCGCTTGGCCTTCTCCAGCACGATGTTGGCGATGCGCACGTGGCGGTCGGCCGGCTCGTCGAAGGTCGAGGCGATCACCTCCGCCTTGACCGAGCGCTGCATGTCGGTGACCTCCTCGGGGCGCTCGTCGATCAGCAGCACCATCAGGTACACCTCCGGGTGGTTGTAAGCGATAGCGTTGGCCACCTCCTTCAGCAGGGTGGTCTTGCCGGTCTTGGGCTGGGCCACGATCAGGCCGCGCTGACCTTTTCCGATGGGGGTGAAAAGATCGATAATACGGGTCGAAAGGGTCTCCTGCGGGTGACCCGTCAGCTTGAACTTCTGGTCGGGGAAGAGCGGCGTGAGGCTCTCGAAGGGGATGCGGTCACGGATTCGCTCGGGACTCAACCCGTTGATCTCCATAATCTTCACCATCGGGAAGAACTTGTCTCCCTCGCGCGGGGGGCGCACCGTGCCGCGAATGGTGTCGCCCGTCTTCAAGCCATAGTTGCGGATCTGCTGCGGCGAAATGTAGATATCGTCCGGGCTCGAGAGGTAATTGTAGTCGCTCGAGCGGAGGAAACCGTAGCCGTCCGGCACCATCTCCAGCACGCCTTCGGCCTCGATGATGCCTTGATCCTCGGCCTTGCTGTGCTCGTTCCGCAGTTGCTTCTGGTTCTCCTGCCGTTTGACGGCGGGAGCCTCTTGGGTCGAGGGCTTGGCTTCGGCCGGCTGAGGCTTGGCCTCGGGGGCCGGATCGGCCGGTGCAGGGCGGGCCTCAACCGCCTTGGCGGCGGCCACCGCCTCCGGCTTCTCTTCTGCCTTCTCCTGATCGGTGGCAGCCTCTACCGGCTGTGGATTCTTGCGAGGGCGGCCGCGCTTGCGCTTCTGGGGTGCCGTTGCCGCGGCCTCAGTCGCCGCCATCGGCACCTCTTGGGCTTCCGTCTTCGGCTGCTCGGGGTCGGACATACGGGTGAGCGGGCGCAGATCGGGCACCGTCGGTACGACTGGCACCTCGATATGCGGGGTGTCGACCCGCGGCGTCTCGGCCGCTTCGGCCACTTCGGGCGCAGGCTTCTCCTTTTCGTTGTTCTCTTTACGCTTGTGCACCTGCGGATTCTTCACCGACGACTCGGCCAGCAGCTGTGGCTTCATGTGCTGGCGACGGCGGGGCTGCTGCTCGCGTGCGGCGTCGGCAGCCTTCTCCGCTGGGGTCGGATTGGCGGCTTGATGATCAAGGATGTGGTAAATGAGATCTTGTTGTTCCAGGCGATTGGCTCGGTTGATGCCCATCTGCTTGGCTATATCGATGAGCTCGATAAGGGCTTTGTTCTCCAGTTCGGTCTTGCTGAACATATTTTTGCTATTATAGGCTAGTAGGTCTTTCTCTTGTTTTCTTAACGATATTGATTTGGATTTCAGGACTCTTACGCAGCTTCACACCGCCATGATCCCTGACTTTTGACAATGCAAAAATACACATTTTTCGCCAATTGGTGAAAAAAAATCATGGGTATTAATATTTTTTTGTAATTTTGCACTCTCGATTATAAAGGAAAATATTAACTTATAAAATAACGTAAGAACATGAACATTCCCGCAAATCTGAAGTACACCCAGGATGACGAATGGGTGCGTATCGAGGGCGAATTCGCCTTTGTTGGTATCACCGACTACGCCCAGCACGAGCTTGGCGACATCGTCTTTGTGGACGTCACCTGCGAAGGCGACACCGTCGAGGCCGGCGAGGCCTTCGGTAGCGTCGAGGCTGTGAAGACTGTGGCCGACCTGCTGATGCCCGTCAAGGGCGAGGTGGTGGAGTTCAACGCCGCCCTCGAGGATGCCAGCGCCATCAACAACGACCCCTACGGCGCCGGTTGGATCATCAAGGTGAAGCCCGAGAACATGGCCGACATCGCCGCCCTGCTGGACGCCGAAGCCTACAAGGCCAAGATCGGTGCCTAAACCCGACTGAACGAAAAAGGAGAGCCGCCCCGTCCGGGGCGGCTTTTTTGTTGGATGAAGACTGCGGAAAAAGGAAAGCCGCTCCCGACGGGAGCGGCTTTTTCTGTGTGTCAGCCGTGGATTAGTCCATGATGGTGTTCCAACCGTGCTTGTCCTCGGCCTCGCCGAGCTGGATGGCGCGGAGGGCGTTGTAGAGCTTAGTGCTGTAGGGACCGGGCTCCTTGCCGAAGACGTAGCTCTTGCCGGTCTCGGGGTCGTCGAGGCGCTCGATGGGGCTGATGACGGCAGCGGTGCCGCAAGCGCCGGCCTCCTGGAAGGTGGCGAGCTCTTCAACGGCGATCGGGCGACGCTCCACTTTCATGCCCATATCCTCAGCCAGCTGCATGAGGCTCTTGTTGGTGATGGAGGGCAGGATGGAAGTGCTCTTCGGGGTGACGTAGGTGCCGTCCTTGATGCCGAAGAAGTTGGCAGCGCCAGCCTCGTCGACGTACTTCTTCTCCTTGGCGTCGAGGTAGAACTCGCAGGCATACTGGCCGCCATGGCAAGCCTCGACGTGGGCCTTCAGGCTGGCAGCGTAGTTGCCGCCCACCTTGTAGACGCCGGTGCCGAGCGGGGCGGAGCGGTCGTACTTGCGGGTGATGACGTAGGGGTTGGCCTTGAAGCCGCCCTTGAAGTAGGGTCCCACGGGGGTGACGAAGATCAGGAAGAGGTACTCGTCGGCGGGTTTGACACCCACGGTGATGCCGGTGCCGATCAGCAGCGGGCGCAGGTAGAGGCTGGCGCCGGTGCCGTAGGGCGGAATGAACTTCTCGTTGAGCTTGATGACTTTCTTGCACATCTCGACGAACTTCTCGGTCGAGAGCTCGGGCATCATGATGCCGCGGCAGGTGCTCTGCAGACGCTCGGCGTTGGCTTCGGGACGGAAGATGCGGATCTTGCCATCCTTGCAGCGGTAGGCCTTCAGGCCTTCGAAGGCTTCCTGGCCGTAGTGCAGGCTGGAGGCCGCCATGTGCATCTCGATATGTTCGGACGAGGAAACCTCGATCTCACCCCACTGGCCGTTGCGGAACCAGCAGCGCACGTTGTAGTCCGTTTTTACGTAACCAAACGGAAGGTTTTGCCAATCTATGTTCATGTTTGTCAGTTTATTATTAATATTATTACTTTATTTTAGATTGGGCAAATATACGAAATAAAAAGAAATTCTGAAAAAAAACTAAAGATTTACCTTCATTCCTACCCCTACGTTGTGTCCAAAAGCACTCTCGCCGTGGTCATTTTTTCCATACACCAATCCATAATACACCCCCAGCGACATTCTTGGCGCCAGTTGGCAGCTGATTCCAACCCGCTCTTCGGCAAAGAGTTTGAGCACACAAACATCACCCGGATGCAAAGTCGGATTCAAGGCATAGATATACCAGAACGAACAATGGGCCAGCGTTGTCGCATCCAAACAAAGCCGGTTTGAGACATTCATCTTCAGACGAACGCCAGGCGAAAAGGAATACCGATTGCGCGATGGGATGACAGGCTGATTCAAATCGTCGGTCAGTTCCTCTCCGAATAGCGATACCATGTTCAGACCTGCCACGAAACCGACGTGAGTGGTCATGCGATAGGAGTAGGCAAACCCCAGTTCAAAACCGTTCATCTGATCGAACGAGGCAAAACCGACATTCGGTTCCACGGCGAACCGGGCATCGCCAGCCTCCTGAGCCGTCGTCGGCAAACAACTGAACAAGAGCGCAATTCCAAGAATGAAACGATTGGCTTTCATAAGCGTGATTCTTGTGTTTGATGGTGTTTTTTTCATTTTCTTTTGAAATTTTAGGTTAGTATAAATTGAGTATAACAATCACAACTATGGAAATGCAAATATACGAAATAAAAATGAATCTGGAAAAAAAAGTGATCCACCGGGGCATGTGGGGCGATGGCGATGCGGTATGTGAGGGTCGTGAGGGTGGCAAAGGACATGGTGTGCGGAAGCCACAATGCGGCGCCCCACCCCTAGCAAAGATGTTAACGGCGAATTACTCGAAGGGTCTGCGCAAGCATTCGTGTAATTCGCCAAAAATCGACCTGCGTAGCTTCGAGTTCTTCGAGTAATTCGCCGTTTTATTAAATTTAAGTAAAATTAGGTTAAAAAATTAGATCGTGCACGATCTAATTTACACATTTAAAACATTCAGAACGAGACGTTTAACCTTCCGGAAGTGTGCTAACCATGCTGGAAAACTCGCAAAACGCTGACAGGGCAAGGGTTTTGCCCTGGTTTTAAGAGAGTCATCAGGGAGTCATCAGGGAGCCATCAGGGAGCAGACAGGGTTTCAGGGGGGTCGAGAGGGGGGGAAGAGGGGGTGGCGAGGGGGTGGCGATGTGGGGCCGGGGCGAAAATTTATTTTGCCAATTCAGAAAAAAGTTGTATCTTTGCACGGTCATAAAGAGAGAGCGATTTGACGTATGGCCCCTTAGCTCAGTTGGTTAGAGCAGCTGACTCATAATCAGCGGGTCCTTGGTTCGAACCCGAGAGGGGCCACAAAGAAAGAGAAAAGTGGAAAGTGGAAAGCGAAAAGTGCAAGACAAGGCTTTCGACTTTCCACTTTGCACTTTCCACTCAGGATATGGGACGCATCATGGCAATAGACTACGGACGCGTGCGCACGGGGCTGGCGGTGACCGACCCGGAGCGCATCATTGCCACCGCCCTGGCGACGGTGCCGACGGCGGGGGTTTTGCAGTACATTATGGACTACTGCGCACGCGAGCGCGTGGACCTCTTTGTGGTGGGCGAGGCCAAGCACATGGACAACACGCCCTCGGAGTCGGCCGCGCTGATCGAGCCCTTCGTCGAGCGGCTGCGGGCGGCGTTCCCGGACCGCGAGGTGGCGCGCGTCGACGAGCGCTTCACGTCGAAGATGGCCTTCCAGAGCATGATCGACAGCGGCCTCCGCAAGAAGGACCGCCGCGACAAGGGGATGATCGACCGCGTGGCGGCCACCATCATCCTGCAAACGTATATGAACACCTTAAACAACAGACCGATATGATCCTACCGATAGTGGGCTATGGACATCCCACACTGCGCAAAGTGTCGAAACCGATCGACCGGAGCTACCCCGACCTCAAGGAGCTGGTAGCCAACATGTACGAAACGATGTATGCCGCCGACGGCGTGGGCCTGGCGGCGCCGCAGGTCGACCTGCCGATCCGCGTGGTCGTCATCGGCTTCCGCCCCTACGACGAGAAGACCGACTCCTACGGCGAGGTGACCGAGCAGCACACGCTGATCAACCCCGAGATCGTGGCCTTCGGCGACGAGAAGGACTGGTTCAACGAGGGTTGCCTGTCGGTGCCCGACATCCACGAGGACGTGCTCCGCCCCACCACCGTGCGCGTGCACTACTGGGACGAGGACTGGCAGGAGCACACCGACGACGCCACGGGGCTCTACGCCCGCGTGGTGCAGCACGAGGTGGACCACCTGGACGGCAAGGTATTCACCGACCGCCTCTCGTCGCTCCGCAAGACCCTCCTGCGCCGCCGCCTGAACGACATCGCCGCCGGCAAGGTGCACACCCGTTATCGCATGAAAATCACCAACAAGAAATAAGCTATCGCTATGAAACGAATGATACTTTGCCTTCTGGGCGTGGCGCTGCTCGCCTCGTGCGGCCCCAACCGCGACAAGCAGCTGAAGGAAATCGAAAACCGCGAACAGTCCCTCTCGACCCTCGACCGCCTGGCCGAAGACGGCGAGGTGGACCAGCTCCTCGAGCTCTACCGCACCTTTGCGGCCGACTTCCCCGACGACAGTCTCGCGCCGGTCTACCTGATGCGGGCCGCCGACATGAACATCTCGCTCGGCAACACCGACGAGGCCGTGGCCCTGCTCGACACCGTCATCAGCCTCTACCCCGGCTTCGAAGACCTGGGCGGCTGCTGGTTCCTCAAGGGCTACGCCTACGAGACGGCCGAGCAGTTCGACTCGGCGCGCGCGGTCTACACCTACTTCGTCGACAACTATCCCGAGCACGACCTGGCCTCCGACACCCGCAAGACCCTCCCCTACCTCGGCATGAGCGCCGAGGAGATGCTCGAGGCCATCCTCAACGCCGACCACTAAACGCCCGCTGCCATGAAGGTCTCGTCGTTCCGCATCCGCGCAAGCTACCCCAACTACTACATGGTGAACCTCTACGCCCACGAAGGACGCGAGATCTTCAACCACGACAGCGAGGACCCCGCCAACCGGCTGGAAGGCAACAAACCCGGCACCGTCATGTACCGCCTGGAGGGCGACGGCAAAGAGACCCTCCGCGAGCTGCCGCCGCGCTGGTATGACATGTACCGCATGCTGCGCCTGTCGGGAGCCGAACGCAAGCGCTACCTGGAGATGCTCCTCGAGGAGCAACGCGACGGCCTGGCGCCCGCGGCGCTGGAGATGATGCGCGACGCCTTCCGCGAAGAGTGCCAACGCTACGCCGCACAGCACCCGCTGACCGACAACGAGTACCTCATCACCACCCTCACCGAGGGCCGCTTCACCGACGAGGAGATCAGCTACAAGGGCCGCATGCTGATGGACCTGACGCGCAACAGCTACCCCGTGCCCGACTTCTGCATCCTCACCTCGCGCTCGTTCAACCGGCCCGACCTGATGCCCTCGCTCGTCGAGACGGCCATCAGCAACCTCGAGACCATGGCCAACTGCCGCCTGGGCGACAGGCACTCGCCGCTGGTCTTCGCCATCCGCTGCGCCATGCCGCAGTACATCCCCGGCCTGATGCCGACGCTGCTCAACATCGGTGTGACCCGCACGGCCTACGAAGCCCTGCGCACCATGCACGCCGACGAGATGGCCAACCGCGTCTACCTGAGCACCCTGCACTCGCTGGGCGAGATGCTGGGCATCGAGCACCGCTACACCCGCTCGGACATCAGCCTCAGCGCCAGCGAGCAGCAGGCCCGCATCGCCGAGATGGAGAGCCGCATCGAGGCCGCCGACGCCCGCCTGCTCACCGACGCCCACTACCAAGCCCTGCAGCTGATCCTGCACGTCCGCCAGTTCTACATCGACAACTCCGACCTCATCCTCACCTTCATGCAGGGCAAGCAGGCCTACCCGAGCCTCATCTTGCAGCGCATGGTGTGGACCATCGGCAACGACGAGAGCTACCCCGGGGTGCTCTACAGCCGCCACTCGCGCACCGGCGTGGGCAAACAGGTGGAGAGCTACCGCAACATCTTCGGCGAGGAGATCATGACCGGCGACGTGACCACCGAGGACCTGGCCTACCAAGACCGCAGCGAGATACGCCGCCAGTTCCCCGCGGTCTATCATTTCGACCCCCTGCTCAAGAAACTGGAGGGGCGCTACCGCACGCCGGTGACCATCGAATTCGCCGTCGAGAGCCGCCCCCACCAGCTGAGTCTCTTCTCGGTGCTGCAGCTCAACGCCTCGGAGATGACGGGCCGCGCCGCCCTCATCTCGTCCATCAACCTGCGCAACGAAGGCCTCATCGGCGACTCGGACGTCACCGACCTCATCAAGCCCTACCACCTGCGGCAGATCGTCTCCGCTTCGATCGACGACCGGTCGCTCTCAAAGCTCCAGTTTTTCGGCCACGGACTGAGCGTGCTGCCCCGCACAGCCATCTCGGCACGCCTGTGCCTGAGCGTCGCCAAAGCCCGCGAATGGAAGGCCAAAGGGCAAAACGTCTGCCTCTGTCAGGCGCATTTCGTGCCCGAAGACACCATCACCCTCAACGAGGTGGACGCCATCCTCTCCATGATGCCCGCGGCCATCCACGTGGTCACCGCCTGCCGCGGCTACGGCATTCCGGCCTTCATGGACCTGCAGAGCTATGGCATCCGCATCGAGGGCTCCTCGATCGTCAACGCCGAAGGCCTCAGCATCGCCGAGGGCGAGATGCTGACCGTCAGCTCGCGCCGCCAGTGCCTCTACCGCGGCGAGGCCGATTTCCGCCCGGCACGCTTCACGAAGTACCTCCAGGGGGCCCCCGTCGAGCTGAGCGACGCCGAGCAGCAGTTCTTCCTCGAGATGAAGCAGGCTTACATACAGTATCAGGCCATCGTCAACAACCAGCAGGCCTCCTACATCACCGACCTCGGCAAGCTGGCGCGGCTCGTGCGCCTCGACCTGCACGACAAGCCCAAGCAGGCCGCCGGCATCGTGAACAGCTGGTTCGAGACGCGGCCGGACGACTACGTGGACGGCGTGCTGCGCAGCCGCATGGGCGACCACAACGACCAGAGCCGCCTCTTCAATCTGCTCGACACAAGCCATAAGATCAACTTCTTCCAGCGCGTGAGCGCCGTCTGCCTCCAGCGCGGCATCTCGGGCCTGACGGCCGGAAGCTTCATGATAGGCCGCTTCGTGGCGCACCCCCTGCCGGTGCACATGTGGAACAGCCTGTCGGACACCACCGTGGCTTTCCTGCTGAACGAGTACGTCCTCTACGAGAAATACCAGCAGGTGCTGCAGGAAGTGGGCGAAATCAAGCTGGCCCGCGCCCACTCGCGCATCGAGACCGAGGGCATCGACAACATGGTGCTCCGCAGCTTCGACCTCACCAACTTCTACCCCCTTTTGCAGTCGAACCACCGCTGGCCGGCCGTGTCCGCCGCCCTCGAACAGATCGAACATCAGGAAAATACCCATCTGCTGATCGAAACCCTGGGGCGCCCACTGGAGGAGCTGTTCGACATGAACTCGACGTGGAAGCGCGCCCAGCTGGACGACGTCATGCGCCAGGCCGGGGTATAAAGGAGTAGAAAGTGGAAAGTGGAGAGAGGTGAGAGAATTGAGACAGAAACCTTAAACCTTAAACCCTTAACCTTAAACCTTACCGCTACCTTACCACAGCCACTCGTCGGGCGGCATAGGGGCCGACCTTGACGAGGTAGATGCCGCTGGCAGGTACGTCGAGGCATATCGGGGAACCGCCGTACCGAACGGCCAGCTGGCGCCCCATGGCGTCGAAGAGCGACACCATCTGGCCGTCGGCCCCTTCCACAACGATGCGGCCCTCCACGGTCGACACACGGACACCATCGGCTGCCACATCGGCGATGCCGACCTCACCTTCGGCGAATATGGCCATGATGGATGTGTCCTGATCCACTTCCACATTTCGAGGATTTTGTGTATTTCCGTCGCTCCACTGCACGAAGTGGTAGCCCTGATTTGGGCTGGCCTGGATATAGGCCTGCATATCGCTACAGGCCGGCCTCTGGATGACGTCAACACTGCCGTAGGCGAGATTGTTGGAACTGACAGCAATGGCGTACTGCGACTCTTCATAGATAATATAATGCTGCCATACCGGGGCATTCTGATAATTGCTCGTCGCCGAGCACGGCACCACCACCGTAATATTGCTGTTATATAGGTTGTTCCCATAATAGAAGGCGGCGTTTTCCATGGCGGGCGGCACATGCGCCATCGAATAGACAAACAGCAGATTCGTACAATTCCGAAATGCGAATCTGTCAATACGGGTCACGTTGTGACCAATGACAAGGGTGACGAGACTGGCGACCCCGTTACAGATTGACTCAGGAACAATCTTGACATTGTTTCCGATAATAAAACTTGTCAGATTGGAGCATCCGGACACCAGGTATTGGGCATTCGTGCAGCTATCGGCGTTAAACATAAGCATGGCAAGTCCTGTACAATCGGAAAAAGCGCCCTGACCTATGCTGCCCACATTGCTTGGGATGGTGACAGTGGTGATACCGGAACACCCCTTGAAGGCCTCGCTGCCGATAGAGACCACGCTATTGGGAATAGTGATCGACGTGAGCCCCGAACAGTCCTTAAAGGCTCCGCCACCAATGGTAGTCACCCCTTCTGAGATGGTGAGTGAAGTGAGGCCACTGCATCCGGAAAAGGCATCGGTTCCTATCTTATCGACACTGCCCGGAATGTAAACGGAGTTGAATCCTGAACATCCAGCAAAAGCGAAAGCTCTGATGGTAGTCACATCATCGGGGATTACCAGATCGACGATTTCCTCGCCTCCGATCGTCAAGCGGTGCGAACACCACGTCGGATTGGATGTACATGTAAACACGAACTCAATCTGGCACCATTCGGACAAAGTACCCGTGAAAATAGTCATCTCCAGTTCGTTACAATCCTGAAATGCACCCATACTAATGCAAGTGACGGAACTGGGAATTGTAATGCAGCGAATACCACTTCCCATAAAAGCGCCTATATCTATCGTAGTCACACTCTGAGGTATTGTAATGGAATCAAGTTTGATGCAATCAAAAAAGGTCATCCTTTGAATGATTGTCGAACTATCTGGCAACACAGCATGGGTAAGGGCTCTGCATTCACTGAAAACGCTCCAACCCATAGAATCCACACTGTTGGGGACAATAATAGAATAGAGTCCACTCGAAGAAAACGCCCCATTACCGATGTAGGTCACACTGTTGGGAATGTCGATAGAAGTGAGACTGCTGCAGCCTGAGAACAGCAAGCTACTTAAAGATGTAATACTATTGGGGAGCGTGACCGAAGCGAGCCCGGTGCAGTCGGCAAATGCAGAGGAGCCCAGCGACGTCACGCTGTTGGGGATCGTGATTGAGGTGATCCCGGTGCAACCGGCAAAAGCCGAAGTGCCAATGGACGTCACGCTGTTGGGAATCGTAATCGAGGTGAGGCCGGTGCAATTCATGAACGAAGAGTCACCTATGGTGGTCAAACTATCGGAGAAATGAACTGACTGGAGGCCGTAGAAGCCGTAGAAGGCGTAGTCGCCAATGGCACTTACATCCGCCGGTATGACAAGGTCGGTAAGCACCGTATCCTCCAACCACATAGCATGCGATACCCCGAGCGGATTGGCTAGTTTATCGTCAAAAACAATCCGACACCAGTCTTCCACCGAACCCAGATAATAGGTCATTGTCAAACCATCACTATTCTTGAATGCATCGCTGCCAAAATGGGTCACGCTGGCCGGAATGGCAATGGAAGTCATACTGTCGCAATTGAAGAAGGATTTATTGCCGATGGCTGTCACCTTATACACCTGTCCACCGTAAACGACACTATCGGGTATCACCACGTCGCCAATCAGCGTGTCATAACTGGGGAAATAAATACTATTCGTTTTGAATGTCACCGTGGCACTACCGTCCACTATGTTGTAGAACAACTTGTGTCCGCTGGGCGACACTGCGTAGAAATCGTAGGCGAAAGCCGATTGGGGAACCGCCATCGCACCTACCAAGAGGACAAGAAATAAGAGTTTGGTTTTCATAGTATTGCAGTTTTGGGGTTAACATTCCGATGATTTTTCGGTGCAAACATACGAAAAAAAAATCCATACTGCAAAAAAATTTTAGCGTAATAAACATAAAACAGGCTGAAACCTCTGTAATATCTGCAATCACATCGGTGACCTCTCTCGAAGGAGATTGGTTCGCCTGCTCGGTGGGACGCCTCGCGAGATCTGGTAGATCTTGTGGATTTTCTTTTAACGGCGAATTACTCGAATTACTCTAAGCTACGCAGGTCTATTTACGGCGAATTACTCTAAGCTACGCTGGATGGTTCTTCTCCCGCTCGCGGCGCGAGCGGGATCTTGGAGATCTTGTAAATCTTTTCGCTTCACGTGTTTGTATATGCTGGGGTATATGGTTTGTATATGCTGAGGTATATGCAGAGTATATGCAGAGTATATGCAGAGTATATGCAGAGTATATGCTAAGCAAGAGGAGAGTGGAGAGCACACTGGTCAAATGCTACACACTTTACACTACATACAATACACCACACACTAAAGGGGGAACCAGTGGCCGAAGGACCACTCGATGAATTCGGCTTGGCCGTAGTGGGCGTTGATGCCGATACCGGCGTAGCTGCGGCCGAAATGATAGTAGACCGCGAGGCGCTCGTATACGGGTTCGAGGACGCGGCTCGAAGCAAGCAGGTGGGCGCCGATACCGCCACGCAGGCTGATGGGACCCCAGTAGAACTCGACATAGGGCATGGCGCTGACATAGACGGGAGTGGTGTAGCTGTCATGGTAGCGAGGCAGTTGCCACACATGGCTGAAATTGTACCAGAGGTCAACCGTGGCGCCATAGCCCACGAGGGGGGAGCGGCGGTACTGGTAATTGAGCGAGAGGTCGTAGCAGAGGTAGACCCCACGCTGCATGGAGTGACGGCTGAAGGTGAGGCCGGCGGCAGCCATGAGGCCGAGTTCGTGGTGCGGCTCGAAGGGACATTGCACCCCAGAGGGGCCGAAGGCCTCGCGGGGCGAGGGGCGGCGGCCGTCGTCGAGGGCCATGCCCACCTCGAGGTGGAGGAAATTGAGGCCGCGGTTGGGGCGGCGCATGTTGCCATTGCTGGAGTGAAGCAGGCGCAATGCCACATGCGAGCGGTCGTCGAGGTGTGCCACCAGCCCAATGTCGACAAGGATAGTGAGCGGGGTGGAAATGTAGACGTTGGCGGTGTCACCGGTGACATAGCGCGGCTTGGAGTAGGTGGAGAGCCCGAGTCCGAGGTCGAGGTCGAGCCAGGGCCGTAGCGGGGTCCGCAGCAGTCCCACGGCACCCAGACGGTGACCGCTGATACTCTGCGGGGCAAGTCCGGCGTCGAGGCGCACCCCCACCGAGGGCTGGTGGCGCATCTGCACCCAGCAGGCGGTGTCCGACAAGCGATGGAGCCAGGTGGCCTCGAGGCTGGCGACGAAGGTGTTGTGGGGCGAAGAGAGGTCGTAGCGCGTCACCATATATTCGCCGCCGAGGGCCAGCTCCCAGTGCGTCGACTGGGCGGGCAGCGCCGCCGGCAGCAGGAGGAGGAGCAACAATATGGTCCTACGCCTGCCCATTCACCATGTCGAGGTATTGTTGTTCGGTGATGATCTGCACGCCGAGCTTGACGGCCTTCTGGCGCTTTTCGGGACCCATCTTGTCGCCTGCGACGAGGAAGGAGGTCTTGCCGCTGACCGATCCGCTGACCTTGCCGCCATGGCGTTCAATATCGGCCTTGATCTCGTCGCGTGAGAAGTGGTCAAAGACGCCGCTGACCACGAGCGTCATGCCGTCGAGCACGCCGCCGGCGGCGGCCCACTGGCCGCTCATCTGCAGTCCGGCGGCACGCAGGCGTTCCACAATCTGGCGGTGTTCCGGCGCGGCGAACCACTCGCTGACGGCGCGTGCCGTCACCTCGCCCACATCCTCCACCTGGGCCAACTCGTCGGCCGTAGCGGCCATGAGGGCGTCCATGTTCTTGAAATAGCGGGCCAACTTCTTGGCCCCCACCTCGCCGACGTAGCGGATGCCGAGTGCGAAGACGACGCGTTCGAAGGGCACCTGCTTCGACGCCTCGATGGCGGCCAGCAGGTTGTCGGCGCTGCGGTCCTGGATGGTGGCGTCGGCCCCGAGTCCGATCAGCTGCTCGCGCCGCAGGTCGTAGAGGTCAGCCACGTTGTGCACCAGACCGGCAGAGTAGAGCAGTTCCAGGCGTTCCGGCCCGAGACTCTCGATGTCCATCGCCTTGCGGCCCACGAAGTGTTCCAGACGCCCGATGATCTGGGGGTGGCAGCCGTCGCTGTTGGGGCAGTAGCTACCGGCCTCGCCCTCGAGGCGCACCAGGGGAGTGCCGCACTCGGGGCAGCGCGTGACGTACTGCACCGGCATAGCGCCCGGCTGGCGCCGTTCCATATCGACACCCACCACTTTGGGGATGATCTCGCCCCCTTTCTCGATCAGCAGGTGGTCGCCCACACAGATATCCATCTTGCGGATGAAGTCGGCGTTGACCAGTGTGGCGCGGCGTACCGTGGTGCCGCCAAGCCAGACGGGCGAGAGGTTGGCCACCGGGGTGACGATGCCCGTGCGGCCCACCTGATAGCTGATGCTCTCGAGGGGGGTGGAGACCCGCTCGGCCTTGAACTTGAAAGCGATGGCCCAGCGGGGGCTTTTGGCCGTCAGGCCCAGGCGGTCCCAGAGGGGGGTCTGATTCACCTTGATCACGATGCCGTCGATGCCGAACGGCAGGTCGAACCGCGCGCGGTCCCAATGGTCGATGAAAGCTTTAATCTCGTGAATATCTTTGCACTCCTGGATGTAAGGCTGCACCTTGAAGCCCATCTGGCGAGCCCATTCGAGACGGCCGGCGTGGGTGTCGGGCAGAGCGGCTTCGTCGGGGCCCATCATGAAATACATGCAAAACATCAGCTTGCGCTTGGCGCACTCAGCGCTGTCCTGCAGCTTGAGGCTGCCGCTGGCGGCGTTGCGTGGGTTGGCGAAGGGCTCGTCGCCCTCGGCCTCGCGCTGGCGGTTCATGGCCTCGAAGGCGTCGAACGGGTACACCACCTCGCCACGGGCCTCGAAGTCGTCGGGGTAGTCGCCCCGCAGGGTGAGCGGGATGGTGGGGATGGTCTTGGCGTTGGTCGTGATGTCGTCGCCCACGGTGCCGTTACCGCGGGTGACGGCCTGCACCAGTCGCCCGTGGCGGTAGGTGAGGCCGATGGCCACCCCGTCGTATTTCAGTTCGCAGGTGTAGCTGAAGGGGGTACCGTCCAGCAGCTTGCGCGTGCGAGCCTCGAAATCTTCGATCTCTTCGATACTATAGGTGTTGCCCAGCGAGAGCATGGGGAAGCGGTGCTCCACCTGGCGGAAGCTGCGGTTCACCTCCCCTCCCACCCTCTTGGTGGGGCTGAGGGGGCTGGCCAACTCGGGGTACTGCCGCTCGAGATCCTGCAGTTCGCGCATCATGCGGTCGAACTCCTCGTCGGAGACCAGCGAGCGGTCGTTCATATAATACTCGTGGTTGAGCCGGTCGAGTTCGGCGGCCAGCTGCTCCATCCGCTGCCGGACGGGTTCGGTGTCTATCGCGCTGAAGAGGTCCATTGTCCGATGAAGTTAAGAGATACGGGGCCACAAAGGGTGATGTGGGAGAAGCGATCCTCCTCGGTGGCGAAGTCGACATGGAAGTCGCCCCCCCGAGCCACAATGGCCCGGGCACCCGTCACGAGGGCCACCGCCGTCACGCCGGTGCCGCAGGCCCAGGTCTCGTCCTCGACCCCGCGCTCGTAGGTACGCACCGCCATCGCGCCGTCGGCGCGACGCTCCACGAAGTCGACGTTCACCCCTTCGGGGAAGAGGTCGGCCCGCTGGCGCCAGCGGCGCCCCTCGCCCACCACGTCGAAGCGGTCGAGAGCGTCGACGGGCAGCACGAAGTGGGGCGAGCCGGTGTCCAAAGCCCAGCCCCCCTCGACCGCACGCACCCCAGAGCGGGGCACCTCGCGCATGCCGAGGGAGACGACGCCCCGATGGCCGTCCCAGCGGTCGATCACGGCGCTGTGCAGCCCGTCGAAGGCTTCGAAGCGGAGCTCGCGGCCGAGCCCCAGGAGATGGGCGAAGGCGGCGATGCAGCGGCCGCCGTTGCCACACATGGAGCCCAGCCGGCCGTCGCTGTTGTAGTAGCGCATCTCGAAGTCATAGTCGGCGCTCCGCTCGAGGGTCATCAGGCCGTCGGCGCCCACGCCGAAGCGGCGGTGGCAGATGAGGGCCACCTCCTCCACGGTCGGGACGAACGAGCCCTGGCGGTTGTCAACCACCACAAAGTCGTTTCCCGCACCGTCAAACTTATAGAATTCCATACTGTTCAGTAATCAATCATCGGGAAGAGCTTGCGGAGCTCCAGCAGCTTGGGGTTCTGCTGCAGCATCGCGTTGTACTTGTCGGTCGGCGAGTAGATCACCTCGTCCTTGGCGACAAAGAGGGGGTTCACCTTGCAGTCGAGCATCGGCATGCCTGACTTGCGGCGGAGGGCCTCCATGACGTCGATGCGATGGGGCTTGAACTCCTCGTTGAACCAGGTGGTCTGGGCGTCGATCTCGATCTGCCCCGGGTGGTCGGCCAGGTGTGGCAAGCCTTCCTTCATCAGGTCGGCTAGGCCAAGTTCGGCCGCGACCTCGTCCCAGTAGCGGCCGAGGTCGTCCTGCGTGAGGGGTTTCACCTCGGCCTGGAGGCGCGGAGCGGCGGCCTTGGGCGGCTTGATGGACGCGATAGAGATGCCGCCCAGGAGACCACCGCCTTGCGGTCTGGCCGGCGGCGCGGGGGACTGGGGCGCCGACGGGCTGGCGGAAGGCTGAGCCGCGGGGGCGGACGATGGGGGCACGGCGGGAGCAGGGGGCTGACCGTCCCCAGCGGCCGCCGGCGTCTTCGCGCTCGCGGTCGGCTGCCCGGCGCTCGGCGCCTGATCCGTGCCTGCCCCCTCGGGGCGTCTTGCAATCTACTGTCCGCCGCTGCCCGAGGCCAGCCGCATCAGGCAGACCTCGACGAAGAGGCGCTTGTTGTTGGCCTCGCGGAAGCGGTACTCGTAGTCGGAGGCCAGGGTGAGGTAGCCGAGCAGGAGCGGCAGGCCGCACTGGCGGGCCTGGTCGCCGTAGCGCTGGCGGAGGCGTTCGCCGCCCTCGACGAGCGAGAGGGTCTGGGGATCGAGACTCACCATGAGGTTGCGCAGGTGTTCGCAGAGGCCGGTGAGGAAACTCTGGCCGCCGAAGCCGCGGGTGAGCACGTCCTGATAGAGCAGGAGGGCGCCGCCCACGTTGCCGGCCCGGAGCAGGTCGACCAGGCGGAAATAGTAGTCGGCGTCGAGGACATTGAGGTTCTCGAGGCAGCCTTGGTAGGTGAGGTTGCCCTGGGTGAAGTTGACCAGCTGGTCGAAGGTGGAGAGCGCGTCGCGCATGCCGCCCTCGGCCTTGGTGGCGATGAGCTCGAGGGCCTCGGGTTCGAAGGCCACACCCTCGCGGCCGGCCACATACTCGAGGTGGCGGACGATGTCGGGCACCTCGATCCGCTTGAAGTCGAAGACCTGGCAGCGGCTGAGGATGGTGGGGATCACCTTGTTCTTCTCGGTGGTGGCGAGGATGAACTTGGCGTAGGCGGGAGGCTCCTCGAGGGTCTTGAGGAAGGCGTTGAAGGCCCCGGCGCTGAGCATGTGGACCTCGTCGATAATGTAGACCTTGTAGCGGCCCGTCTGCGGGGGGATGTAGACCTGCTGGGTCAGCTCGCGGATGTTGTCGACGCCGTTGTTGCTTGCCGCGTCGAGTTCAAAGATATTCATCGAGGCGCCCTCGTTGAACGAGCGGCAGCTCTCGCACTCGTTGCAGGCCTCGCCCTCGGGGGTGCGGTGCTCGCAGTTGATGGTCTTGGCCAGGATGCGGGCGCAGGTGGTCTTGCCCACCCCGCGGCTGCCGCAGAAGAGGAAGGCCTGGGGCAGCTGGCCCGTCTGGATGGCGTTCTTGAGCGTACGCGTGATGTGCTCCTGACCCACCACACTGGCAAAAGTCGTCGGCCTGTATTTTCTTGCTGAAACTACAAAATTGTCCATTTCCTTGATAGTCAAAAATTAATACTTTTCACCCGCACAGAATCCCACTGCAAATATACGAAAAAAATGGAAACCGGACGAAAAAAGATGCAAAAAGGCAGCAGGATTTTAACAAAAAAAGACTCACGTGCAACCCACCATCCACAGCCCACTATCCATTGATTTAAGTAAATTTAGGTTAAATAGACAGATCGTGCATGTGAAGGGAGCCTCCAGTGGAGGCTTCCGACAGCGAAGCGGAGAACGACCCACTCCAAACAAAGATTTTAACGGCGAATTACTCGAATTACTCGAAGCTACGCAGGCTTTTTTAACGGCGAATTGTGCTAATTACTCGAATGCTACGCAGGCTGATTTCTGCAAATTACTCGAATGGCCTGCGCAAGCATTCGAGTAATTCGCAAAACAAAAAGATAACCTAGCGACCTGCGTAGCTTCGAGTTCTTCGAGTAATTCGCCGTTATAATAAATTTAAGTAAAATTAGGTTAAAAAATTAGATCGTGCACGATCTAATTTGCACCTTTAAACCATTCAGAACGAGACACCTAAGGATTCGAAAGTGTGTCAACCATGCTGGAAAACTCGCAAAACGCTGACAGGGCAAGGGTTTTGCCCTGGTTTTAAGAGAGTCATCAGGGAGTCATCAGGGAGTCATCAGGGAGAAGACTAGGAACCATGGGCATTTCGGAGGGGTGGACTCCCCTATGCCCTCCGGATGGACGGTCCCCCACCCCTACCCCTCACCGCGGAGGGGACGGCCGGCGCAGCAGAGAACGAGGGGGCTGGAGGGGAGAAATTTTTTTATAGTACATGAATAAAAAGTGCGCCGAGTCGGATTTTTTTCGTATCTTTGCACTTTCAAAGGCTTGTGCAGAGAGGCACAAAGCGCTGTGAGTCAAACGAAATAACAAATAAAACATACCAAACAAATGACACCTTCACACATTGAACACATCGGCATTGCCGTGACCAACCTCGAGGAAGCTATCCGCTACTGGGAGGATGTCATGGGCCTGAAATGCTACGCCATTGAGGAAGTTACGGACCAGAAAGTCAAGACAGCCTTCTTCCGCTGCGGCGACGTCAAGATCGAGCTTCTGGAGCCCACGTGCCCCGAGAGCACCATTGCAGCCTTCATCGAGAAGAACGGCGGCAAGGGAGGCATGCACCACATCGCCTTTGCGATGGAGGACACCAACACGGCCCTCAGCGAGGCCAAGGCCAAGGGTGTGCGCCTGATCGACGAGAAAGCCCGTCCGGGTGCCGAGCACCTGAACATCGGCTTCCTGCATCCGAAGTCGACCCTCGGCGTGCTGACCGAATTCTGCTGCAAATAACATCCATCACCCACCAATAAAAACAGTAAACGTTATGGCTTTTGAACAGAAGATAAAGGAGCTGCTCGACAAGCGCGCCGAAGCCAAGATCGGCGGCGGGCAGAAAGGAATTGACAAACAGCACGCGCAGGGCAAGCTGACCGCCCGCGAGCGCATCGCCCTGCTGCTCGACGAGGGATCGTTCGAGGAATTCGACATGTTCGTCACCCATCGCTGCACCAACTTCGACATGCAGAAGAAGTCGTACCTCGGCGACGGCGTGGTGACCGGCTACGGCACCATCGGCGGCCGCATGGTGTACGTCTTTGCCCAGGACTTCACCGTCTTTGGCGGTTCGCTGAGCGAGACGATGGCCCTGAAGATCTGCAAGGTGATGGATCAGGCCATGAAAGTCGGCGCCCCGGTGATCGGCCTGAACGACTCGGGCGGCGCCCGCATCCAGGAGGGCATCAACGCCCTGGCGGGTTTTGCGGAGATCTTCGAGCGCAACATCCTGGCCAGCGGTGTGGTGCCGCAGATCAGCGCCATCTTCGGCCCCTGCGCCGGCGGCTCGGTCTACAGCCCCGCGCTGACCGACTTCATCCTGATGAGCAAGGAGAACAGCTACATGTTCCTCACCGGCCCGAAGGTGGTGAAAACCGTCACGGGCGAGGACGTCACGGTCGACAAGCTGGGCGGCGCCATGGTGCACGCCACCAAGAGCGGTGTGGCCCACTTCGTGGGCGAGACCGAGGAGGCCACCCTGCAGCTGATCCGCGACCTGGTGAGCTACATTCCGAGCAACAACTTTGAGGAGGCCCCCTTCGTGGCCACCAACGACCCGATCGACCGCCTGGAGGACTCGCTGAACAGCATCATCCCCGAGAACCCCAACGAGGCCTACGACGTGAAGCAGGTCATCGCCTCGATCGTCGACGAGGGTCGCTTCCTGGAGGTGCACGAGAACTTCGCCAAGAACCTGGTGGTCGGCTTTGCCCGCATGGGCGGCATGAGCGTCGGCATCGTGGCCAACCAGCCCAAGGCCATGGCCGGTGTGCTGGACTGCAACGCCTCGCGCAAGGGTGCCCGCTTCGTGCGCTTCTGCGACGCCTTCAACATTCCGCTGGTGACGCTGGTCGACGTGCCCGGCTTCCTGCCCGGCACCGGCCAGGAATACAACGGCGTGATCGCCCACGGCGCCAAGATGCTCTTCGCCTACGGCGAGGCCACGGTGCCCAAGGTGACCGTCACCCTGCGCAAGAGCTACGGCGGCGCCCACATCGTGATGAGCTGCAAGCAGCTCCGGAGCGACATCAACTACGCCTGGCCCACGGCCCAGATTGCCGTCATGGGTGCCAGCGGCGCCACCGAGGTGCTGCACGGCCGCGCCCTGAAAGAGATCACCGATCCCGAGGAGAAGGCCAAGTTCATCGCCGAGAAGGAGAAAGAGTACAACGACCTCTTCGCCAACCCCTACAACGCCGCCAAGTACGGCTACATCGACGATGTCATCGAGCCGCGCAACACCCGCTTCCGCGTGATCCGCGCCCTGCAGGCCCTGCAGACCAAGAAGGACACCCTCCCGATGAAGAAACACTGCAACCTGCCGCTCTAAACCCTCGCGAGAAACAACCAAACAATTCATTTATAAACAACAAACATCAAAACAACAATGAAGAAAGTTCTGTTAACCGCTTTCGCTGCCATGGCCCTGATGGCCATGACCGCCTGCAACAACAACAAGGCCGCCGAGGCTACCGAGGACACCACCTGCGCCGCCACCGAGCAGTGCGAGAAGAAATGCTGCAAAGCCGAGGGCGACAGCACCATGTGCTGCAAAGCCGAAGGCATGGCCATGGACAGCACCAAGGCCTGCTGCAAGGAAGGTCAGGAAGGCTGCCAGAAGGCCGAAGGCCAGAAGTGCTGCAAGGCTGAAGGCAAGGAGTGCGAGAAAAAGTGCGAGAAAGCCCAGTAAACAGCGGAATGTGGACAGTGGGCGGCGCCGCCAGGCGCCGGCCCACGGCCACTTCAAAGCCCGTTTTGATGTTAAAACAAAGGAATCGTTAGATGAGAACAATCAATAAACTGCTAATCGCAGGTCTGCTCAGCCTTGCCACGCTGACGGCCGCGGCGGCGCCGCAAGCCCACCCCCAGGGGGGCCACGGCAGCCCCGACGCCGTATCGGGCGCCACGCAGGCTCCGCAGCAGGAGGCGCCCCACGCCGGCTGCCCCATGCACGCCCTGACCCCTTCGGTGGACTTCCAGAGCGTGAAGATCTGCTATGCGCCCGACCTGGGCGCCTTTGTGGCCATCGACAGCGTGGAGTGCTCGGTGCACCTGGTGTCGGTCGAGACCATGGACACCATCGGCGTCTTCAAGACCGACAACACCCACAAGCGCCATGACCTGAAGAACATCCTGCGCCCGGTGAGCGTGTCGGCCATGGGACCCTACGTGCTGGTGCTGGCTTCGGCCGTGAATGACACGGCCTATGTGGCCATCCTCGACTCGAACATGAACGAGGTGGCCCGCCGCTCGTTCCAAAGCCCGATGTACGCCATGTGGCGCGAAGGCGGTGCCCTGACCGTGGCAGGCCGCAACCCCTACGGCTACGACATCAACATCCTGCCGCTTCACCGTCTGAACTTTGAGCAGTTCGCCAACGGTGAGATCAAGAGTCACCACTACCGTGTGGCCAAGCAGGCCGAGAAAATCAAGGAGAGCGACCCCGTCGGCATCGGCCTGACGGCCGTGGCTGTGGCCGTGGTGTTCCTGGCCCTGGTCTGCATTGCGTTGATCATCTCCGGCTCGGGCAAGCTGATCTCAGGCGCCGAAGAGCGCAACAAGCAGAAAGGCAGCGCGAAGAAGACTCCGGCCATCAAGCCCGTGTCGCAAGGCAGCAGCAGCGAGGACGAGACCATGGCCGCCATTGCCGCCGCCATCTACCTCTACAACAACGAGCTACACGACGAGGAGGACACCGTCATCACCATCCAGAAGGTGGAGCGCGAGTGGACGCCTTGGAACGCCAAATATTATAATATGAATCAATATTTCAATAATTACAAGAGATGAAGAACTACAAGCTCAAGATAAACGGCAACGACTACACGGTGGACATCAACGAGGTCGAAGGCCAGGAGATAAAGCTCGACGTCAACGGCACGTCGTATGTCGTCACCGTCGACCAGGAAATCAAACAGCAGAAAAAGACCGTCGTCAGCACACCGCGCCCGCAGGTGGCTCCCGCCGCCGGCAACGTGCAGCAGAGCGCCGCCCCCGCCGCCGGCAGCAAGGTGACCACCCCGCTGCCCGGCACCATCCTCGACGTGTTCGTCAACGTGGGCGACGCCGTCAAGGCTGGCCAGACCGTGGTGCTGCTTGAGGCCATGAAGATGGAGAACAACATCGAAGCCGACGTGGCCGGCACCGTCAAGGAAGTCAAGGTCCGCAAAGGCGACAGCGTCCTCGAGGGCGATGTGCTGGTTGTTATTGGATAATCAATGAATCATTAACGTGTACACCGCTTGCGGTGTACCACAGAACAAATTATTGAAGAAATGATTAGTTTAGCCACAGGTGGCTTCATGGAGTTCATGTCGACACAGCTGGTCCAGTTCCTGGAATACACCGGCTTTGCCAACGTGACCTGGGGCCACATTGCAATGATATTGGTCGGCTTGGTGTTCATCTTCCTGGGCATCAAGTTCGAATTCGAGCCCTTGCTCCTGGTTCCTATCGGATTCGGCATGCTCATCGGCAACATTCCCTTCTACCCGGGACTCAAGATCGGCATCTACGAACAGGGGTCGGTGCTCAACATCCTCTACCACGGCGTGCAGAACGGCTGGTACCCGCCCTTGATCTTCCTGGGCATCGGGGCCATGACCGACTTCTCGGCGCTGCTGAGCAACCCCAAGCTGATGCTCATCGGCGCGGCGGCCCAGGTCGGCATCTTTGCTGCCTATATGGGTGCCTTGGCGCTGGGCTTCATGCCCAACGAGGCCGGTGCCATCGGCATCATCGGCGGCGCCGACGGCCCGACGGCCATCTTCATCAGCTCGCAGCTGGCCCCCGACCTGATGGGAGCCATCGCCGTGTCGGCCTACTCGTACATGGCCCTCGTGCCCGTCATCCAGCCGCCTATTATGCGACTGATGACCACTCCCAAGGAGCGCACCATCCGCATGAAGCCGCCGCGCCAGGTGTCGAAGCTGGAGAAGATCACCTTCCCCATCATCGGCCTGCTCTTCTGCGCCTTCATCGTGCCGAGCGGTCTGCCCCTGCTGGGCATGCTCTTCTTCGGCAACCTGCTGAAAGAGTGCGGCGTCACCAAGCGCCTGAGCGACGTGGCCTCCAACGCGGTGGTCAACATCTGCACCCTGCTCATCGGCATCACCGTGGGTGCCTCGACCCAAGCCTCGGTGTTCCTCAGCGGCAAGTCGCTGATGATCTTCGGCCTGGGTGCCGGATCGTTCATCGTGGCCACCTTCTGCGGAGTGCTCTTCGTGAAGATCATGAACCTCTTCCTGAAGGAAGGCAACAAGATCAACCCCCTGATCGGCAACAGCGGTGTCAGCGCAGTGCCTGATGCCGCCCGTGTGTCGAACAATGTGGGCCTGGAGTACGACAAGACCAACTACCTGCTTCAGCACGCCATGGGACCCAATGTGGCCGGCGTGGTGGGCTCGGCGGTGGCGGCCGGTATCCTGCTGGCATTCTTGCACTAAGGCCCCGAAAGGGGATCACCCTACCGGCGCGGCGGGCTCTTCGAGCCCGCCGCCGCGCCTCTTTTTCCTCCCACAGCAGAGGCATCTACACCGCAAAATGCCTACATGATGCCTAGATGATGCCTAGATGATGCCTGGAGGATGCCTGGTTGATGCAGAGGGGATGCAGAGGGGATGCAGAGAAGGGGCTGGGCGAGAGGAGGTTTGGTGGATTCAAGAAAAATGCGTAATTTTGCACCGCTTTATGGATGAATTCGAGGTATACTACGTCGATGTGTTGCTTCCGCTGCATCTGCCTGACTGCTACACCTATAGGGTGCCGCAGGAGTACAACGGACAGGTGCAGGTGGGCCAGCGGGTGGTGGTGCAATTCGGGCGCCAGCGCATCTACTCGGCCCTGGTGCGCCGCGTGCACCGGCAGGCGCCGGCGTGGAAATGCAAGTACCTCATGGCCATCCTCGACCCGTCGCCCATCGTCACCGAACGCCAGCTTGACTTCTGGGAGTGGTTGGCGCGCTACTACATGTGCTACCCCGGCGACGTGATGGCCATGGCCCTGCCGGCCGGCATGAAGCTGGCGAGCGAGAGCGCAGTGGCCATCCATCCCGACTTCGACGGCGAGCTGTCGAGCCTCAGCAAGCAGGAGGCCCAGGTGGTGCAGATGTTGAGCGACCACCCCGTGATGCGGGTGGAGGACATCGGCCGCGCCCTGGGGCTGCAGAAGGTGATGCCCCTGATGCGCACCATGATCGAGCGGGGCATCATCCTGATGGACGAAGAGCTGCGCCAGCGCTTCAACCCCAAGACCTCGACCTACATCGCACTGGCCCCCGCCTACCGCGACGAGGGGGCGCTGCGGCAACTCTTCGACGAGCTGGAGCGCAAGAAACGCACCCGGCAGGTCGAGGTGCTGATGCAGCTGATGCAGCTGTCGCACATGGGGCGGGAGGCCGTGGCCAAGCGCCTGCTGCCGCAGGGGTCGGCGCTGCAGACACTGCTGAAGCACGGCGCCCTCGTCAGCGAGGAGCGCTTCGAGAGCCGCATCGAGCACTACGACGAGAGCCAGATGCGGCGCGTGGCCGACATCGAGCTCAACGACGAGCAGCAGGCAGCCTACGACTACTTAAGTGGAAAGTGGAAAGTGGAAAGTGGAAGGAGCGCGAACACCTCACTGTTGCACGGCGTCACCTCGAGCGGCAAGACCGAGGTGTACATCAAACTGATCGACGACGTGGTGCGCCAGGGCCGCCAAGCTCTGCTGCTGCTGCCCGAGATCGCCCTCACCACCCAGGTCATCAACCGCCTGCGCCGCTACTTCGGCGACAAGGTGGGGGTCTACCACTCGCGCTTCTCGGCCAGCCAGCGCGTCGAGGTGTGGAACCGCACGCTCAGCGCCGGGCCCGACGGCTTCCAGGTGCTGCTCGGCGCGCGCAGCGCCCTCCTGCTCCCCTACCGCGACCTGGCGCTGATCATCGTCGACGAAGAGCACGACCCCAGCTACAAGCAACAGGACCCCGCCCCGCGCTACCACGCGCGCGACGCCGCCATCTACCTGGCTGGCCAGTGGAAAGCCCGCGTGGTGCTGGGCTCGGCCACGCCGAGTATCGAGAGCTACCACCACGCCCTGAGCGGCAAATACGGCCTGACGGCCATCACACAACGCTACGGCGGCTTCAGCCTGCCGGAGGTCAAGGTGGTCGACATGCGCGAGGCCTTCCGGGAGAAGGCCGTCAAGGGCAACTTCTCCACCACGCTGCTCGCCGCCATCGACGAGGCCCTGGCCCGCCACGAGCAGGTGATCCTCTACCAGAACCGGCGCGGCTTCTCGCTGCACCTCGAGTGCGACGACTGCCATCACGTGCCGCAGTGCGTCCACTGCGACGTGTCGCTGGTCTACCACAAGGCCACCAACTCGCTGCGCTGCCACTACTGCGGCTACAGCATACCGGTCCCCACGGAGTGTCCGGCCTGCCACTCGTCGCACCTGCGCATGGTGGGTGTCGGCACCGAACGCATCGAAGAGGACCTGCAGATCATGTACCCCGACGCCACCGTGGCCCGCATGGACCTGGACAGCACGCTGCAGAAGAACCAGTACCTGGAGCTGCTCAACGACTTTCAGAACCGGCGAATCGACATCCTGGTGGGCACACAGATGGTCACCAAAGGGCTCGACTTCCAGCATGTCTCGGTGGTGGGGGTGGTCAATGCCGACAACATCATCAACTTTCCCAACTTCCGCTCGTTCGAGCGGGCCTTCCAACAGCTGACGCAGGTCAGCGGACGCGCCGGCCGCCACGGGAGCCAGGGGCTGGTGGTCATCCAGACGTTCAACCCGCAGCACCAGGTGCTGGCCGACGTGATGGCGGGCGACTACCGCCACCTCTTCGACGAGCAGATCCAGGAGCGGCGCGTGTTCCGCTATCCCCCCTTCTACCGCCTGATCGAGATCACCCTCAAGCACCGCGAGCAGGAGGTGCTCAACGCCGCCGCCGACTGGCTGGCAGCCCTGCTGAAGGCCACCTTCACCTGGCGCGTCATGGGCCCCGAGTACCCCCTCGTGAGCCGCATCCGGTCGCTCTACCTCAAGCAGATCACCCTGCGCTTCGAGCGAAACGAGGCCATCGCCGACGCCAAACGCGTGATGATGCGCATGGCCGACGACCTGACGAAGCAGGAAGGATGGTCGGGAGTGAGCGTGATCTTCGACGTCGACCCCTGCTAGAAGCCGGGGAGCGAGAGCCAGAGGGTGGGCAACATCAGCAGGAAGCCCACCACGATCAGCCCCACAATGAACTTCCACACCCAGCGGAGCCAGGTGCCATAAGGGATCCTGGCGATGCCCAGCACGCCGATCAGCACGCCGCTGGTGGGCGTCAACATGTTGGTGAAGCCGTCGCCGAACTGGAACGCCAGCACGGTGGTCTGCCGCGAGACGTGGATCAGGTCGGCGAACTGGGTCATGATGGGCATCGTCAGGGCAGCCTTGGCCGAGCCGCTGGGCATGACGATGTTGAGCAATGTCTGGAAGAGGTACATGACCCCCAGCGAGGCCACCTCACCGGTCTGCGCCAGACTCCGCGTGAGGGCGTAGAGAAGCGTGTCGATCACCTTGCCGTCACGGAGTATGAAGATGATGCCGCTGGCCAGGCCCACCACCAGGGCGGCCGAGAGGATGTCCTTGCAGCCCTCGAGGAAAAGCTTGGCGATGCTGTCGGCACTCTGGCGATCGATGATACCGGCCACAATGCCCATGGCGAAGAAAAGGGCCGAGATCTCGGCGATGTACCAGTCGTGTTCCAGCACCCCCACCACGAGCGCCACGATGGTGACCATGAGGACGATCAGGATGAGGCTGTGGCGCCAGGTGAGGGTCGCCTGCCCTGAGGTCTCCACCCGGCCGCGCCAGTAGTCGTCAAGCTTGTAGACGGGGCTGCTTTCGGGCCGGACTTTGACGCGGTGGGCGTACCACAACACGAAGGCGATGCCGATCACGGTGAGCACCGCCCAGCAGAAGAGCCTGTACTCGAGGCCCGAGAAAAGGGGCAGTCCGGCGATGCCCTGGGCGATACCGATGGTGAAGGGGTTGAGCATGGCGCCGGCGAAGCCCACATGAGCCGCCACATAGCACATGCAGACACCCACGATGGAGTCGTAGCCCATCTGGATGGCCAGGGGGATGAAGACCACCACGAAGGCGATCGTCTCCTCGCTCATGCCGAAGATGGCGCCGAAGAGGCTGAAGAGCAGCATGACGAGGGTGATGATGATGTTCTCCACTCCCAGCTTGCGGATCAGGCGATAGCGGCTCAGTCGTTGCACCCGTCGCAGGAAAGCCATGACACCGATGTCGATGGCGTGGCTATTGTTGAGGATCCAGAAGGCGCCACCCACCATGAGGATGAAGACGATGATGTCGGCCTTGTCGACAAAACCGTTGAAGAGTGCCGAGAATATCTGCCAGGTCTGCGGGGCGCTGTCGACGTAGTGGAACGAGTTTTCCACCACCACTTCGCGGCCGTCTACGGTGTGGCGCAGGAACTCTCCGGCCGGCACCACCCACGTCATCACGGCCGCCAACACGATGAGGGCGAAGACGATGACGAAGGTATGGGGGATCTTTTTCAAGTTAGGAGTTATGAGTTATGAATTATGGGTGGCGGCTTCGCGGATGGCGTCGGCGTCGATGCGGCAGTCGTGCTTGAGCTGCGCCACGGGGCCGTGGGTGACAAACTGGTCGGGAATGGCCAGTATGCGCACAGCCGCTGCCACCGACGGGTGGTGTTCGGCCAGGTAGGCAAGCACAGCTTCGCCGAAGCCTCCGTTGCGCACCCCGTCCTCGACGGTGACGATGCGGCGGTAGCCGTCGGCGGCGATGCGGTCGAGCAGAGCGGTGTCGAGGGGTTTGAGGAAGCGCATGTCGAATACCGAGGCGTCCACTTCGTCGGCCACCCGGAGGGCGTCGTTGCCGACGGTGCCGAGGGTCACGAAGGCCACCTCGCCCTTCCCCTGCCGGAGCTGGCGGCCACGGCCGGGCTCAAGGGCCTCCATGGGCAACTGCCAGTCGGGGTGGACGCTGCCGCCGCGGGGGTAGCGGATCACCCAGGGGCCCTGCGAGGGCAGCTGGGCGGTGTACATCATGTGGCGGAGGTCGTGCTCGTCGATGGGGGCACAGACGGTGAGGCCGGGCACCGGTCGCAGGGCGGCCAGGTCGAAGACGCCGTGGTGGGTCGGGCCGTCGTCGCCCACGAGGCCTGCGCGGTCGAGGCAGAAGACGACATGCAAGCCCTGGAGGGCCACGTCGTGGATCAGCTGGTCGTAGGCCCGCTGGGCGAACGAGGAGTAGATGTTGCAGAACGGCACCATGCCGGCGGCGGCGAGGCCGGCGGCAAAGGTGACGGCATGCTGCTCGGCGATGCCGACGTCGAAGGTGCGATCGGGCATGCGTTCCATCATCAGGTTGAGCGAGCAGCCGGTGGCCATGGCGGGCGTGATGCCGACGATGGCGGGGTTCTGCTCGGCGAGCTCGATGATGGTGTGGCCGAAAACCTCCTGATACTTCAGGGGTTGGCCGGGGGCGGCGGCTATCTGGTTGCCGGTGTGGGCGTCGAAGCGGCCGGGAGCGTGGTAGACCACGGGGTTCTCCTCGGCCTGGCGCAGGCCCTTCCCCTTGGTGGTGACGATGTGCAGCAGCTTGGGCCCCTCGAGGTCGCGCAGGCGTTGCAGCATGTCGACCAGCTGGGGCAGGTCGTGCCCGTCGACGGGTCCGAAGTAGCGTATGCCGAGACTCTCGAAGAGGTTGCTACCGCCGACGGCCACCGTCTTGGCGGTCTGGGTGAGGCGCTGGAAGAGGCCGAGCGAACGATCGTGGCGGCGGCCGCCACGGCTGCCGTCCAGTTTGCGCCAGATGCTGGCCTTGAGGTTGTTGTAGCGCCGCGAGGCGGTGATGCGTGTGAGGTACTCGTTGAGGCCGCCCACAGCCTTGTCGATCGAGATGCCATTGTCGTTGAGGATGACGAGCAGGTTGGCCTTGGAGAGGCCCACATTGTTGAGGGCCTCGAACGCCTGGCCGCCGGTGAGGGCGCCGTCGCCGATGACGGCGATATGGGCCCGCTGGCTGTTGCCCTGCAGACGGCTGGCGACGGCCATGCCGAGGGCGGCGCTGACCGACGTGGAGCTGTGGCCCGTGCCGAAGGCGTCGTAGGGGCTCTCGCTCCGCTTGGGGAAGCCGCTGAGGCCGCCGTAGGTGCGGATGGTAGAGAAGCGCTCGCGCCGTCCGGTGAGTATCTTGTGGGCGTAGGCCTGGTGGCCCACATCCCAGACCAGTCGGTCGTCGGGGGTGTTGAAGACGTAGTGCAGCGCCACCGTGAGCTCGACCACACCGAGGCTCGAAGCCAGGTGGCCGGGATGGGTGGCGAGGGTGTCGATGATGTACTCGCGCAGCTCGTCGGCCACGGCTTGCAGCTGGTCGACGGGGAGGCGACGGAGGTCGGCGGGAGAATCTATTTCGTTCAGCTTCATGGTGTAGCAGAGTCAGAATTTGTAGGCCGGCGCCTCTTTGGGCAGGGGGGCGAACGACTTGTTGAGTTTCTTGTCGGCCAGACGGCCCTGGGCGCCCTGGCGCAGCTCCCACTTGCCGTCGACCCAGGCGTAGGCCAGTTCGGTGCCGGTGGGGATATAGTACTGGAAGAGGCCCTCCATGCCTTCGATCTGGGGTTGCACCTCGTCGAAGATGATCACCCGTTCGCGGTGCTCGCGGGTCTTCTCGACGGTGCGGTAGCGTCCCTTGACCTTGACGCGCTCGCGCTCGACGGTCTGGATGGTCTGCTCGTCGAACATCATCTGGACCGCCGCGTCGCCGCGGTACTCGAGCACCACACGGCGCAGGTTGCGCTCGCGGCGGAACACCGGGGCTCCGAACTGCGGCGCGCCGGCCCGCATCGTCACGGGCTCGATCACGCGGAGGTCGGTCAGGTTGTCCACCCCGTTCCAGCCCAGGAGGGTGTAGTAGGTGCGGTCGCCGGCGGTGGTCTGAATGATATCCTGGTAGACGGCGCCGAGCCAGTTGTCGGCCGAGAGGAGACTTTCCTCGCGGTTGAGCAGGTCGTCGCGCTTGTCGTGCAGCACGGCGTGCTCGTAGGCCTCGGTGCGGTCGTTGTAGTACTGCACAGCGCCGAAGCACTCGTACTCACCATTGTCGCGCACCACGGCCCAGGTGAAGATGCGGAGCCGCCCGTCGGGCGAGGTGAGCACCGAGGCCGACAGCGGCAGCTGCCAGCGCCAGCGCTCGCTCTGGGGCTCGTCGAGGGCGTCGCGCAGGGCGTCGACGGCCTCCTCCGAGGCCAGGTAGCGCTCGTTGTCGGTCGGGGCCGAGGCCACACGGTCGAGCAGCCCGGCCAGCCGTTGCTGGTGGGCGGCCATGCGCGCCTTGTCCTGCCCCGCGGCGGTGCCGCAGGCCAGCAACAGCAGCGTCAGGATGATGGTTCTCAAATGTTGCATACCCACCCTAAACGCATCCCCCGACATTTTATTGTGGAACACCATTAAAAAAAAGCAAACCCACCCCTCCGAAATGCCCATGGTTCCCTGACTTCTCCCTGATGGCTCCCTGATGACTCCCTGATGACTCTCTTAAAACCAGGGTGAAATCCTTGCCCTGTAAGCGTTTTGCGAGTTTTCCAGCATGGTTAGCACACTTCCGGAGTGCTAGATGTCTCGTTCAGAACGTTTTAAAGGTGCAAAATAGATCGTGCACGATCTATTTTTTTAACCAAAATTTACTTAAATTTAAAGTAACGGCGAATGACTCGAATTACTCGAAGCTACGCAGGTCGATTTTGGGCGAATTACTCGAATGGCCTGCGCAAGCCTTCGAGTAATTCGCTAAACGATCCGATGACATAACAGCCTGCGTAGCTTCGCGTAATTTGAGTAATTCGCCGTTAAAAACCTTGTGCGGCCTCCTATAGACGAAGATAGTGGCGCCTCTCCCCCAAGGAGGAAATGAAAACAGTACCGGCCTGTGCCAGCCGTCCCCACCCGAGGGGGGGCTTGGGGTGGGAGGTATTTTCCAACATGCCGGTGCAAAACTTTCCTCTATTTTTTTCCAGCGCTTTTCATTTTTTTTCGTATCTTTGTAGACTTGAAAGCAACGAGAGTTGCTGCATAAGGTATTGGTAATTAATAACAACAAAGATATAACGATGGAAATTACAGGCAAATTAATCCAGATTCTGCCCGACGTGCAGGGCGAATCGCAGCGTGGGCCGTGGATTCGCGGCGGTTTTGTGATCGAGACGGGCGACGACTATCCGCGCAAGGTGGCTTTCACCGCCTTTGGCGAGGAGCGTGTGGCGATGGCGAAGAGCATCCCGATGGGACAGCTGGTGCAGGTGACCTTCACGCCCGAGAGCCGCGAGTTCAACGAGAAGTGGTACACCGACCTGCGCTGCACGCGGGTACAGCCCTTCGTGCCGGGCCAGATGCCTCCGGCGTCGACGGGCTACGCCTGGGCCGGCAACCAGCCGCCCGCACAGGCGGTGGGCGCCCAGGCAGCTCCGGCTCCGGCGGCAGCTCCCGCCCCCCAGCAGGGAGGCTTCGCCCAGGCTCCGACCATGCCCGCCAGCAGCGAGGACGACCTGCCGTTCTAGTGATTAGTGATGGGTAACAAGTGATGGGTGAGATACCGATGGACAAGAGCGAGGTCAGAAAGAGGATGCGGGAGCTGAAGCGCGCCGTGCCGCCGGAAGAGAAGCTGCGCCGCAGCGCGCTGATCATGGAGCGCGTGGAGCAGACAGAAGCCTTCCGCAAGGCAAAGGTGGTGCTGCTCTACTGGTCGATGGCCGACGAGGTGCAGACCCACGCCTTCGTGGAGCGCTGGTACCGCGCGAAGACACTGCTGCTGCCCTGCGTGGACGGCGACGACCTGCGCCTGCGGCCGTACACCGGCCCCGACTGCCTGGTGGCCGGCGAGCAGTTCGGCATCGGAGAGCCCACGGGTCCCGAGTGGAACGACCTGGAGGCGGTGGAGCTGATCGTGGTGCCGGGTGTGGCCTTCGACAAGGAGGGCCACCGCATGGGCCGCGGACGCGGCTTCTACGACCGCCTGCTGAAGAGCACGCCGCGGGCCGTGAAGATCGGCGTGGCCTACGGCTTCCAGATGCTGGACGCCGTGCCGGTGGAACCGCATGATGTCAATATGAACCTTGTAATACACGACTGAACCATGCCGATGTTCTACACCCCCAAGCCGCGGCAGTTCAAGTACCGCCCCCGGTTCTACGATCCCGAGAAGGAGAAGTGGGAGGCCCTGAAGCAGAAGTACGCCGACGAGCGAGCCCTGCGCGAGGCCCTGGCCGAGAGCGAACAGGGGAACGCCGGGGACACGGACGGAGAGCTGGCCTACTTCGAGCGGCGAGTGCGCGAGCTGGACCGCGAGGAGCGCAAGGGCTTGACGTGGAAGGACGCCTTCCGCAAGCGCGAAATGCCCACCTTCAACTACCAGCCACGCTTTTCCCAAAGCGGCGACACCGAAGGCACAGGCGAACACCTGCAGCGCTTCAAACAGCGCGGGATGAACATCAAACGCCGCTTCGACCCGTCGGACACCGACTACATGAAACCCGTGCCGGCCGGCCGCATCATGCTCTACGCACTGCTGGTCTGCCTGTTGCTTTATTGGATTCTGTTTTAAAAAAACATGACAATCGAAGTACTGAAATCGAAGATACACCGTGTGACGGTGACGGAAGCCGACCTGGACTACATCGGCTCGATCACGATCGACGAGGCTCTGATGGAAGCGTCGGGCATCATCGAGAACCAGAAGGTGGAGATCTACAACATCACGAACGGCGAGCGCTTCGCCACCTATGCCATCCGCGGCGAGCGGGGCTCGGGGGTGATCGGCATCAACGGGGCCGCCGCCCACAAGGCACCGGTAGGGTCGCTGCTGATCATTGCGGCCTACGCCCAAATGACGCCGGAAGAGGCTGCCACATGGCACCCGACCGTGATCTTCCCGAAAGAGAACCGGATCTGAGGACCGATGGCTGACGAGGTGACCAACAAGAAGAGTCGGTGGGGCGACGTGCTGAGGCTCGTGGTCTTTCTGGGGATCGGTGTGTTCTTCATCTACTGGTTTCTGCTGAAGCTGGACGCCGACCAGAAGGCCGCCATCTGGCAGTCGTTCCTGGAGGCCGACTACGGATGGGTGGTGGCATGCATGGCCTGCTGTCTGCTGAGCCACCTGGTGCGGGCCCTGCGGTGGCAGCTGCTCTTCCACCCCATCGGGCTGCACCCCTCGGTGAGCCATACCTTCGGGTCGGTGGTGGTGGCCTATCTGGGCAACCTGGCCTTCCCGCGGGCGGGCGAAGTGATGCGCTGCGCCACGCTGCGCACCAGCGAGGGCATCCCCGTCGAGAAGTCGCTGGGCACGGTGGTGACCGAACGGCTGATCGACCTGGTGGCCTTCGGCGTGATCGTCGTGGTCGGCCTGCTGGCCATGTTCGGCCGGGCAAAGGACTGGCTCTACGACACCCTCTCGGCCAAATACGAGACGTTGCCCAACATGGCGATGATCGGCGGCGCCGTGGTGCTGCTGGCCGTGGTGGCATGGATACTCTACAAGCTCTTCTGGAAAAAGATGCTACACATCGGCCTTTTCAGGAAGCTGGACGAGCTGGTGCGCGGAATGGTGGACGGAGTGAAGAGCATACTGCACCTCGGTGGTCGCCGCACCGTGCTGTTCATCGTCTACAGCCTGCTGATCTACCTGCTCTACATCCTGGGTGGACTAATCATCTTCCAGGCCTTCGAGGCCACGCACTGGCTGGGCTTCACGGCGGCCTTCGTGGTGTACCTCTTCGGCAGTGTAGGGATGGTGTTCTCGCAAGGCGGCATCGGCGTCTACCCGGTGCTGGTACAGCTGGCGCTGGACATCTACGGCATCCCGATGGAAGTGGGGACCGCATGCGGATGGCTCCTCTGGGGCTCGCAGCAGGCCATCGTCATCGCCGTCGGCGCCGCCTACCTGATCTATTTCAGCCTCAAGAAACGCCGCGCCGCCTCGGTAAAAGAGATAAAAGAACAATAAACCATAAACCTTAAACCTTAAACTTTAAACCTTAAACCTTACCCCCCAATGGAACATACACGTTGTTTAATCATAGGATCGGGGCCTGCTGGCTACACAGCGGGCATCTACACCTCGCGCGCCGACATCAAGCCTGTCCTCTACGAAGGCGAGCAACCGGGAGGCCAGCTGACCATCACCACCGAGATTGAAAACTTCCCCGGCTATCCGGAAGGCATCAGCGGGACGGCCATGATGGACGACCTCAAGCGCCAGGCGGTACGTTTCGGCTGCGATGTGCGCAGCGGTTACATCACCTCTATCGACCTCAGCCAGCGGCCTTTCCGCTGTGTGGACGACCACGGCAAGGAGCTCGAGGCCGAGACAGTCATTGTCTGCACCGGTGCCAGCGCCAAGTGGCTCGGCATGGAGAGCGAGCGCCAGTTCTACGGTGCCGGAGTGTCGGCCTGTGCCACCTGCGACGGCTACTTCTACAAGAACCAGCCCGTGGCTGTGGTCGGGGGTGGCGACACCGCCTGCGAGGAGGCCAACTACCTCTCGACCCTCTGCTCGAAGGTCTACCTCATCCACCGCCGCGACGAACTGCGCGCCTCCAAAGCCATGCAGCACCGCGTGCTGACCAACCCCAAGATCGAGATGTGCTGGAACTCCAAACCGTCCCAGATTCTCGGCACCGACCTCGACGGCGTCACCGGCGTCGAGCTGGAGGACACCAAAAGCGGCGCCAAGCGCACCATCGACGTCACCGGAGTCTTCATCGCCATCGGCCACAAGCCCAACACCGACTTCCTCGCGGGCCAGGTGGAACTGGATGCACAAGGTTATATCAAGGTACAGAGCCCAAGCAGCGCCACCAACGTGCCGGGCGTCTTCGCCGCCGGCGACGTATGCGACCCCAACTACCGTCAGGCCATCGTGGCCGCCGGCAAGGGCGCCTCGGCCGCCATGGATGTGGAACGTTTCCTGCAGGAGAACTAATATGACCGGCTGGAGCAAAAGGAACCTCAAACAACCGATGCGGTGGATCTGCCTCGGACTGATGCTCCTTTTGTTCCTTCCCGGCAGTTTGCAGGCCCAGGTGCGCCTGCAACCCAGCACCCGTCCGGGCACCGTACCCGTCGGCGACCTGTCTCGTTCAAGAAACTCCAGCCAGAACAAAGGCACCAACACCACCACCCCCTTCAGTACCGACAGCACCCAAGCCGACACTTCTGCCACCAAGGGCCTTGTCTACCACAAGGAAATCCCCGACTCCGTCCTGCGACAGAAGGTCTTTCTCTTCCGCCATCGGAAAGCTCGGGTGTGGATCGACGAAGTCTGGAACCCCACCCTCGACCCCTCCGGAGTGCAGTTCAGCGACCCCATCGACGCCCTCAACGGCAACTACTACCTCGGCAAAGGTTCGCTCGGCCACCCCCATGTCAGCCTCTTCCCCACCCTCGCCGACGGACTCGACATCCGCATCCGCCCCGACCTCTACCCCGCCTACTCCTTCCGCCTCGACAACATCAACTTCTTCCAAACCCTCACCCCCTTCAGCAGCCTCAGCTACGGCGGCTCGCTGGCCAACGACCACAGCCTCCGCATCACACACACACAGAACATCATGCCCGGCTGGAACGCCTCCTTCGACTACCGCCTCTTCAACCCCGAAGGCGTCTACACCTCCTCCGGCGCCCTCAACAACTACCTCAACGCCACCACCAACTACTTCTCGCCCGACTCGCGACTCCAGGCCTCGGCCGCACTCATCTGGCAATCGTTCAACATCGACGAAAACGGCGGCCTCGCCAACGACAGCATCTTCATCCTCCGCCAACAGAGCAACCGCGCCGGCATCCCCGTCCGCCTCAGCAACTCCGGCTCCCTCCAACGCGACCTCGCCGCCATGGGAAGCCTCCTCTACAGCCTCGAGCGGCAAAGCATCGCCTACCGGCACCGCGACAGCATCGTCCTCGTACAAGTCAACGACAGCACCACACGCCTCGACACCCTCGACCTGCTGGACACCATACCCCTCCGCCGTCCGCACATCCTCAACCCCGGCGTCGTAGGCATCGAACTCAACTACGACCGCCAGAAACGCCTCTTCGTCGACAGCACCCACTGGCGCGAACAGAAAGCCACCCTCTACTGGACCAACGACGCCTACCCACACCACCGCTGGCGCAACCCGCTCAAAGTCACCCTCGGCCTCCAACCGCGCTACCTCCGCGCCGTCATCCATGGCGACACCCTCCGCAGCTACAGCTGGATCAATCCCTTCCTCCATGCCGAAGCAACCCTGTGGCGCGCCACACTGACCCTCGACGCCGAGCAGCGGTCCAACCCCTGGGCCTCCGACGGCAACGACCGCCGCTTCGCCGTCAGCATCGACCTACCCTTCGACTCCGCTGGCCTCACCCACCTGAAGCTCGACGCCCAACTGCAGGACCGGCCGGCTGACCTCATTACCGTCTACTACCACACCGCCAGCACGGGCGCCACAACCCTCCCCTCGTCAACAGTCGAGCGCTACAGCCTGCACTTCAAACACCAAGACATCATAGACTTCAGCGCCTCCGCCTCCCACATCCGGCGCCACCTGTGGATCGACACCCTCCTTGCCGTACACCAAGGGCAGCAACCCTTCTGGCTCCTCCAAGCCTCCCTCCTCCTCCGACTCCACGCCGGACCCCTCCACCTCGACCTCCAGCAACTCCTCCAGCACTCCACCGACGCCCTCCAGCTGCCCGTCCCCCTCTGGGCCACCAAAAACTCCATATACGCCGACTTCCCACTCTTCGGCCGCACCCTGCGCGCCCAACTGGGCGTCGACCTCCGCTACCACACCCCCTACCACGCCCCTCTATACCACCCCGCCTCCGGACTCTTCCTCCAGCAAGACGCCCTCACCGTCGGCGGATACCTCTGGGCCGACGCCTTCATCAACCTCCAAGTCAAACGCGCCAGCATCTACCTCAAAGCCGGACACCTCAACGCCCTCTGGGAAACACCCGCCGCCTACCTCCTCCTCCCCCACTACCCTGGCCAAGCATTCGGCCTCCAATGGGGCCTCCTCTGGACCTTTTTCGACTAACATAATCACCAACCACTAATCACCATGAACTGGAAAGACGAATACAAACGCAAAGTAAGCAAACCCGAAGACGCCATCAAAGACATCCACGATGGCGACTGCGTCGTCCTCGGCCACGCCGCCGCCGTGCCCAAAATCATCCCCAACGCCATGGCCGAACACTGCGAAGACTACAACGACGTCCTCATCTTCCACATGACCACCCTCGGCGACAACCCACTCCTCCACCCACGCTGCTACGGCCACTTCCGACACGTCAGCAACTTCCTCAGCGGCAACTCCCGCGACGCCGTCAACCACCTCGAGGGCGACTTCTTCCCGGCCTACTTCCACGACGTCCCTGAAATGATCGGCGACGAAATCCCCTGCGACGTCGCCGTCTTCCAGGCCACCCCGCCCAACGACGAAGGCTACTGCTCCCTCGGTCTCTCCTGCGACTACGCCCTCGCCGCCATCCGACGCGCTCGATCCGTCATCATCGAAACCAACGAACTCATGCCCTTCACCTTCGGCAACACCATGATCCACGTCTCCCAGATCGACCACATCATCCCCTGTGCCTACCAACTCCCCGAACTCCACAGCGTCGCACCCTCCGATGTCGAACTCGCCATCGGTCGTCACTGCGCCTCCCTCGTCACCGACGGCTCCACTCTCCAACTCGGCATCGGCGCCATCCCAAACGCCGTCCTCGCCGAACTCACCGACAAAAACGACCTCGGCATCCACTCCGAAATGTTCTCCGACGGCGTCGCCGACCTCATCAAAGCCGGCAACATCAACGGCTCCCGCAAAACACTCCACCGCGGCAAAGTCGTCGCCACCTTCATCATGGGTAGCCGACAACTCTACGACTTCGTCGACGGCAACCAAGACATCGAACTCTACCCCGTCGACTACACCAACGACCCCATCATCATCGCACAGCAATACCGAATGGTCTCCATCAACTCCTGCCTCGAAGTCGACCTCATGGGACAAGTCGCCAGCGAAACCATCGGCATGCGACAGTACAGCGGCATCGGCGGACAAATCGACTTCGTCCGCGGCGCCTCCATGGCCCGCGAAGGCAAAAGCATCATCGCCATGCCCTCCACCGCCGCCGGCGGCACCATCTCCCGCATCAAACCCTTCCTCACACCTGGCTCCGCCGTCAGCACCACTCGCAACGACGTCAACTACCTCGTCACCGAATACGGCATCGCCCGACTCAAAGGCCGCACACTCCAGCACCGCGCCGAAGACCTCATCCGTATCGCCCACCCCGACTTCCGCCCCTCCCTCATCGAAGAATACGAACGCCGCTTCCAGTGCAAATACAAACCCGAGTAACCACTCGGCACCCCTGACACAGAAGGCCCCACCTTGCGGCGGGGCCTTCCTCTATAAAAACGTTGACAAACTTTCTTACTCAGCTGCGCTGATAAACGGGTACTTGTAGTCGCGCGCAGGGTCGAACGTCTCCTTGATCGCCTGGGGCGACGTCCAGCGGATGAGGTTCAGATACGATCCCGCCTTGTCGTTCGTACCGCTGGCGCGGGCACCGCCGAAAGGCTGCTGACCCACCACGGCTCCCGTGGGCTTGTCGTTGAAGTAGATGTTGCCGGCGGCGTTCTTCAGCAGGTCATAACCCGTGCGGAGAGCCTTGCGGTCCGTGGCGAAGATGGCACCCGTCAGGGCGTAGGGCGACGTGCTGTCGCACAGCTGGCAGGTCTTCTCGTAGTCCTTGTCCTCGTAGACGTAGATCGTGATGATGGGTCCAAAGATCTCCTCACACATGCTCTTGTAGTCGGGCTTCTTGGCCAAGATCACCGTAGGCTCGACAAACCAGCCCTTCTTCTTGTCGCACTTGCCACCGAAGATCACCTCGGCGTCCTTACTCTTCTTGGCGTGGTCGATGTAGGACTTGCACGTGTCGAACGACGCCTCGTCGATCACCGCGTTGACGAAGGCCGAAAAGTCGCGCACATCGCCCATCTTGATCTCCTTCAGCATCTTGCCGACGATCTTCTCCACCTTGGGCCACATCGAGGCAGGCACATAGGCACGGCTGGCGGCCGAGCACTTCTGACCCTGGAACTCAAAGGCGCCGCGCACGATGGCCGTAGCCACCTGGTCCGGATCGGCGCTCTTGTGCACCATGATAAAGTCCTTGCCACCCGTCTCGCCGACGATCTTCGGGTAGCTCCTATACTTATCGATATTCTGACCGATAGCCTTCCAGAAGCCCTTGAAGGTGGCGGTGCTGCCCGTGAAGTGCACACCCGCCAGGTTCTCGTCGGCAAAGGCCACCTTGCCGATCAGCGACCCGCTGCCGGGCAGGAAGTTGATCACACCGTCGGGCAGGCCGGCCTCTTTGTAGATCTTCATCAGGATATAGTTGCTCAGCAGAGCCGTCGTCGACGGCTTCCAGATGCACACATTACCCATCAGCACGGGGCTCAGGCACAGGTTCGAAGCGATAGATGTGAAATTGAACGGCGTGATGGCGAACACGAAGCCCTCCATGGCGCGGTAGGTCACATAGTTCAGCGTCCCCTTGTCGCTGCAGGGCTGGTCGCTGTAGATCTGACTGGCGTAGAAGGTGTTGTAGCGAAGGAAGTCCACCAGCTCACACGCCGAGTCGATCTCCGCCTGCATCGTCGTCTTGCCCTGGCCCAGCATGGTGGCGGCGTTGATCAGGTAGCGGTACTTGCCGCTGATCAGCGTGGCAATCTTCATCATCACGCTCGCACGATCCATCCAGGGCGTCTCGGCCCACTCCTGACGTGCCTTCAGCGCGGCTGCAATAGCGGCTTTCACCTCCTTCTCCCCCACCTTGTGGTAGCGCGCCAGCACATGGTGATTCTCCGTGGGCATCACCACCTCGCCCATGTCTTTGGTCTTCACCTCCTTGCCACCGATGATGGCGGGAATTTCGGTCACCTTGTTGTAGAGCTCGTCCAGCGCTTTGCGGATCTCTTTACGCTCGGGGCTGCCGGGAGCGTAGCCTTTCACAGGCTCGTTCTCGGGTTTCGGGAACATGAAAATGCTGTTGTTCATTGTGCTTATTTGTTTGATAATAAATTATGTGCATTGTCATCCCACGCTCGGTTCACCTCGCTCCTATCAGGGTGCAAATATACAAATAAGACTCCAATCGGCAAAAAAAAGTTTTCAACACCCCCTTTCCACCCTCTTTCGGCAGGGCGGAAAGTACTGATACTTCGCTATGTAAACACTACTGGAGCAACTCAAGGGCACGTTGGAAGCCAGGGTCGGCCTCCTTCATCACCTTGTAGTAGTACTCGATACCAAACAGATTGCGGGCCACCTGGGCCTTCAGCATGAGCCACATGTAGCGGTCGCTGTGGGCCGTGCGCTCGGGTTGGGCGGCCTCCTTCTCGGTGTCGCGCACCACCCCCTGCTCGAGGGCCGCGGCCGTGAGCAGGCTGTCGAGCCCCAGCGAGTCGTAGTTCTGGAGGAAAAGGTCAAAGTTCTTCACCTCGGCGTCGCGGCGATGGCGGTCGGCCCACTGCATGGGGAAACTGTTGAGGATACCCTTGCCGCGCAGCGAGATGTAGTAGTCGGAGAGGCGCATCGTGTCCATCGGCACGAAGACGTCGGGCATGATGCCGCCGCCGCCGTAGACGGTGCGGCCGCCGCTGGTGGTGAAGCGCAGCGAGTCGGCGAAGTGGATCGAGTCGGCACTGACCAACTCGCCGTGGAGGTAGCGCTCGTTGATGTCCTGACGGTAGGCTTCGCTGCCCTCGTCGTAGGGGCGCTGTATACAGCGTCCGCTGGGCGTGAAGTAGCGCGCCGTGGTGAGCCGCAACTGGCTCCCGTCCTTGAGGGGGAACATACGCTGCACCAGGCCCTTGCCGAACGAACGGCGACCGACAACCAGGCCGCGGTCCCAGTCCTGGATGGCCCCGCTGACGATCTCGCTGGCCGAGGCGGATCCCTCGTCGATGAGCACCACGAGGCGGTGGCCGACGATGGTACCGTCGGCGGATCGTTCGGCACGGAACGTGCCGCGACCGTTGGCACGGTAGTCCTGCCGCGGCGTGCGGCGCCCCTCCTGGTAGACCACCAGCTGGCCGCGCTCGAGGAACTCGTTGGCCAGCCCGTGGGCAATGTCAAGGTAGCCGCCCGTGTTGCCCCGCAGGTCGAGAATCAAAGCCGTCATGCCCTGCTTGCGCAGCGAGCGGACCGCCTTGCGGAACTCGTCGACCGAGGTGCGGGCAAAGCGGATCAGGCGCACATAGCCCACCGTGTCGTTAGCCATGAAGTAGGTGTCGATGCTATAGATGGGGATCTTGTCACGCACAATGTGGAAGGTGTAGACCGAACCCTGACGCATGATTTCGACCACGACGGTGGTGCCCTTCTTGCCGCGCAGATGGCGGAAGACGAAGTCGTTGCGGGCACTGTCGCCCGTAGCGTCGATGCCGTCGATACGCACCAGCTTGTCGCCGATCATGACGCCCACCTTCTCGCTGGGGCCGCCATCGATGACGCTCTGCACCACGATGGTGTCGTTGACGATCTGGAACGAGATGCCCACCCCCTCGAAATTGCCCTGCAGCCCCTCGTTGGCGCGGGCCACATCGCTGGCGGGAATGTAGACACTGTGGGGGTCGAGGGCGCGGAGCATGGCGTTGATGGCCTCGGTGCCCATGCGCTCCATGTCGGGCGTCTCGGTGTAGTTGCCGTCGATCAGCCGCATCACCTCGCCCACACGCTGCTCGCCACGGGTGGCCGTGTCGGGCACAACGACGACTTGGCCCATGGCACTGTGCGTGACCAGGGCTGCAAAAAAGAGGGTCAGTACAATAGATTTGGTCTGTTTCATTTCGCAATACTCCTTTCGCGGTTCCCACCGCTCGATACGGTTCCCGGCCCGAGGGCCACTTCTCACTTCCCCTGCCCGGCGGGCATCTGCTGGCTCAGGCAGTGGAACGAGCCGAGGCCCCAGATGATGTCGGTCGAGTCGATGCCCACCACCTCGCGGTCGGGGAAGCAGGCCTCGAGGATATAGGCAGCCTCGTTGTCGGTCAGGCAGCGGTAGGTGGGGAAGATCACCTTGCCGTTGGCCAGGTAGAAATTGGCGTAGGAGGCCGGCAGACGCTGGCCGTCGTAGAAGACGACGTCGGGCATGGGCAGCTCCACGATGTCGGGCTGCTTGCCGTTGGCCAGGCGTGCGCGCTTGAGGATGCGGAGGTTCTTCTGCAGGGGCTCGTAGTTCTCGTCCCAGGTGTCGGTCTCCACGGCGGTGATGATGGTGTCGGGGCCGACAAAGCGCGACAGGTCGTCGACGTGGCCGTCGGTGTCGTCGCCCACGATGCCGTCGGCCAGCCAGATGATATTGTCCACCCCGTAGTAGTCGCGCAGGTAGCCTTCGATCTGATCCTGGTTCAGGTGGGGGTTGCGGTTGGGGTTGAGCAGGCACGACGTGGTGGTCAGCAGGTCGCCGCAACCGTTCACATCGATGGAGCCACCCTCCATGACGATGCCGGGCGAGAAGAGGGGCATGTCGGGGAAGAAGTCGTGGATGCGCACCGGCACCTCGGTGTCGAGCTCGTAGGGGTACTTGCCGCCCCAGGCATTGTGGTTCCAGTTGACGATGGCCCTCGGCAGGGCGACGTCGCGGTTGAGCAGGAACGCCGGCCCGTGGTCGCGGCACCAGGCGTCGTTGCTCGTGATGATGTGGAGGCAGATGTTCTCCATTCGGGTGCCGATGGCCTGCAGTTCGCGGGCCACACGGTCGCGCATCGCCTCGTCGTCGACGTTGATATGCACCGTCTCACCCTCGGCGAGGGTCTTGACAAAGAGGTGGTACGAGGGGTAGATGGTTTCGATCTTACCGGGCCACGAGTCGGGGTTCTTCGGGTAGGTGAGCCAGGTGGCCTCGTGGCGTGCCCACTCGGCGGGCATGTAGTAGCCTTGTTCTTTCGGAGTCATCAGTCGATATAACGTTTGGTGATGTCGCCATAGGAGTCGATGCGGCGGTCGCGCAGGTAGGGCCAGTGGCGGCGATAGTGATCGGTCTCGTCGAGGTCGAGGGTGGTGATGTGCGTGGCCTCGTCGTAGTGCGGCGCCTGGTAGAGGACGCGTCCGAAGGCGTTGGTCACGAAACTGCCGCCCCAGAACTGCATGCCGCCCTCGCGGCCGGTGCGGTTCACGCTGACCACCGGCACCCCGTTGGCCACGGCGTGGCTGCGCTGTATGGTCTGCCAGGCGGCATACTGTTCGCGGTTGTCGTGCTCCTTCTGGCGCACATCCCAGCCGATGGCCGTCGGGAAGAAGAGGATCTGCGCACCCTTCAGCGCCGTGATGCGGGCCGCTTCGGGGTACCACTGGTCCCAGCAGATGAGGACGCCGATGGTGGCGAAGCGGGTCTTGAATACCTTGTAGCCCAGGTCGCCGGGCGTGAAGTAGAACTTCTCGTAGTAGCCCGGATCGTCGGGGATGTGCATCTTGCGGTACTTGCCCAGGTAGGAGCCGTCGGCGTCGATGACGGCGGTGGTGTTGTGGTAGAGGCCTTCGGCGCGCTTCTCGAACATCGAGCACACCAGCACCACGCCCAGTTCCTTGGCCAGGGCCATGAAGTGCTGCGTCGTGGGCCCTTCCGGAATAGGCTCGGCCAGACGGAAGTTCTCGTAGCGCTCCTCGTCGCAGAAGTAGAGCGACGCGAAGAGCTCCTGCAGACAGATGATCTGCGCTCCGCCGGCAGCCAGTTCGCGCACCTTCTCGGTGTAGCGTTCTATATTCTGTTGCTTGTCCTCCACGCAGCTCATCTGCGCGATTCCGACTTTCACTTTGTTCATTTCAGACAGTATTTTGAGAATGCAAAAATACACAAAAAAATCCATTCCGCCGCCAACGCCCCTCTTTTTTTCCACTATTTCCAGCCATCGCGCTGGCAATCAACATCCTACACACTCACCCCCAAGCTGCCATTTCGCCCCACCCCCTCTGCATCCCCTCTGCATCCCCTCTGCATCATCTCTGCATCCCCCCAGGCATCATCCAGGCATCATCCAGGCATCAACTAGGCATCAACTAGGCATCATCCAGGCATCATCTAGGCATCATCCAGGCATCATCCAGGCATCATCTAGGCATCAACTAGGCATACATGCATCCCGAATGCATGGCTGACGGAGCGATCGTCGGTGGAAAAAAGCCATAAAATAATGAACAAATACAATAAAAGCGTCGCCGCGCCGTTAAACCTTCTGTTATGACAAAGAAGGCACTCATAGCGACAGCGGCCCTGATGCTGCTGGCAGCGGCGCCGGCAGCGGCACAAGGCCTGCTGGCCAAAGGCATCGGCGCCGAGCAGAAGGGGCTGACCGACCTGGCCGAGAACTACTACCGCCAGGCCGCCGACACCAGCGCCACGGCGCGCCTGCACCTGGGCATGCTGCAGGAGGAGCGCGAACGCTACGCCGACGCGGCCCGATGGCTGGCGGCGGCCGACAGCAGTGCCTTGGCCCTGAGCCACCTGGCCCTCTGCCAGGCCGAGCTGCGACAGTGGGCCGACGCCAAGCGCAGCGCCGAGAAAGCCATCGAACTGGCCGACACCGCCGCCCTCAGTGTGCGCAGCAGCGCCATGGCCTCGCTGGCCCTGGTCTACTGCGCCGAGCAGAGCTTCACCAACGCCCTCCACTGGGCCCGCCAAGCCGCCGAAGAGGATCCCCGTTCGGCCCGCGCCCGCAACGTCAAGGGGGTGGTGCTCTACAGCCGCGGCAACGAGAACGAGGCCATCGCCGCCTTCCGCGAAGCCCTCAAGGTCGACCCCGCCAACGTCGACGCACACTTCAACCTGGGCACCATCTACTGCCGCCGCAACAACTACGACCTGGCCATCACCACCCTCCGCAACGGGCTGAAGCAGCACCGCCGCTCGGTCAAGCTCTTCTACTGCTTCGGCTGGGCCTACCAGCTCAAGGGCGACAACGAGCGCGCCATCGAATGCCTGCAGAACGTGCTGGAGCTCGACTCGACCCACGTCAACGCCTACAACCGCCTGGGCGACATCTACTTCGGCCGGGGCGAATACAACCGCGCCATCGAGCAGTACCGCCGCGCAATCCACTTCGGGCCGCGGCTGACCGAGGCCTACCGCCTGCTGGGCCGCACCCATGCCGAGCAGGGCGAGTTCGGCAAGGCCATCCGGCAGTACCAGAAAGCCGTCGAACTCGACCCCAAGGACGGCGACACCTACTGCCGCATCGCCGAGCTCTACGCCCGCCAGAACCAGCCCAAACGCGAGCAGGCCAACTACAAACGCGCCGCCCGCCTGGGCAACACCGAGGCCCGCGACTGGTGCACCAAACACGGAATAGCCTATTAATACTATAATAATTATGAACAATCTAAAATACTACCTGGGACGTGTGGAGCAACTCTTCGCCGACGAGTGCTTCCTGGCCGAGCCGCGCGAGCTTTACGAACCCATCGACTACACGCTGCGCCTCGGCGGCAAGCGCATCCGCCCCACCCTGCTGCTGGCGGCCAATGCCCTCTTCGGCGGGCGCGAGGAGGAGGTGCTCGGCGCCGCCCTCGGCATCGAGACCTTCCACAACTTCACCCTGCTGCACGACGATCTCATGGACCGCTCGCCCCTGCGCCGCGGCCAACCCACGGTCTACCGCAAGTGGGACGAGAACACAGCCGTGCTCAGCGGCGACACCATGTTCGCCCTCGCCTGGCGCTACTTCCTGCGGCAACCCTCGCCCCGCCTGCGCGACATCCTCAACTGCTTCAACGAGACCGCCATCGAAGTCTGCGAAGGGCAGCAGAAGGACATGAACTTTGAGCGCCGCGGCCTGGGCCGCGTGAGCCTCGACGACTACCTCGACATGATCCGCCAGAAGACCGCCGTCCTGCTGGCCGGCGCCCTGAAGGTCGGCGCCCTCTACGCCGGCGCCCCCGAGGCCCAGGTGGACCTCCTCTACGCCTTCGGCCTGCACCTCGGCCTGGCCTTCCAAATGCAGGACGACCTGCTCGACGGCTACGGCGACACCGCCGTCTTCGGCAAGAAGACCGGCCAGGACATCCGCGACAACAAGATCAGCTACCTGCCCCTGACGGCCCTCACCCTGGCCGACGAACCCCAGCGCGAGGAGTTGCTTTCCCTCTTCGCCACCAAGGACACCCCGGACGAGGAGGCGAAGGTGCGCCGCGTGATGGCCCTCTACGACGCCGTCGGACTGCGCCCGGTGGTCGAGCAGAACATCGCCCGCGAGTTCCAGAGTGCCCGTCAGACCCTCGACCGCATCGCCGCCGACGAGGCCCTCAAAGCCCCCCTGCGCGAGCTCATGGAGACCCTCGACGGAAGAAAAAAATGAGATTTTTTCTTGGTTTTAGAAAAAATGTGTATATTTGCACAACGAAATATAATAGGCAAATTATAAACAATAAATTAATAATCAACATTCTAAAAACATCATGAAAAAAGTTTTTGCTTTGATGTCAATAGTCGGACTGTTGACATTTGCCAACTTCAATGACGTGAAGGCACAGGATCAACCCGCTGCCGAAGCCACAGAACAGGTCACCGATTCGGCCGCTCCTGCCGTTGCCGAGGAGGCCGTCGCTCCCGTTGAGGAAGCCGCCGCTGCTCCCGCCGACGACACCAAGTCGTTCCACCAGGTGCTGAAAGAGAAGTACATCCAGGGTGGTGCCGGCTGGATGACCCCCGTGCTCCTCTGCCTTAT